>JBIPLY010000543.1:0-2694 GCA_044369385.1 Acetobacteraceae bacterium
CACCCCCGATCCCGCCGCGCATTACCTCGGCCGGCGGCGGCTGGGGCTCGACATCCGCGACGACTGGGGCCGGCTGATCGCCCCGGCGGAGGGCGAGGCGACGCTGCTGAAGCAGGGCGGCGACGAGGGCGGCTTCGCGCTGCCGGACATCCCGATCCGCACCGTGGCGCTGTTCAGCCCGCCGGTGCAGGCCGGCGCGGACGGCGTGGCGCGGATCGCGCTGGACATGCCCGATTTCGCCGGCGAGGTGCGGCTGATGGCGGTGGCCTGGCAGGGCAGCCGGGTCGGCTCCACCGGCCGGGCGGCGCTGGTGCGCGATCCCGTGGTGGCCGAGGCGCTGCTGCCGCGCTTCCTGGCGCCGGGCGACGAAGCGCGGCTGGTGGTGATGCTGCACAACCTCGACCTGCCGGCCGGGCCGGTGACGGCGACGCTGGCGGTCGAAGGGCCGCTGGCGTTGGCCGGGGACGCCACCGTCTCGGCGGTGCTGGCGCCGGGCGCGCGGGCGCTGCCGGCGAGCCTGCTGCGGGCCACCGGGGCCGGGCGCGGGGTGGTGAAGCTGACGGTGACCGCGGGCGGTTTTTCCCTCTCGCGCGAGAGCGCGATCACGGTGCGGCCGGCGCGGGCGCCGTCGTCGCTGGTGGCCGGGGCGGAGCTGGCGCCGGGCGCGGAAGCGCGGCTGCAACCGCCGATCGAAAAATTCATCCCTGGCACCTGGCGGGCGGAGGCCAGCATCGGCGCGCCGGTGCGCTATGACGTCTCCAGCCTGGTGCGGGCGCTGGACGCCTATCCGATGGCCTGCCTGGAGCAGACCATCAGCCGCGGCCTGCCGCTGGCGCTGCTGCCCGACGGGCCGGTGGCCGGCGACGAGCGCGCCGCCCGGCTGGCCGGCGTCGTGGCCGCGGTGCTGGACCGCCAGCGCTATGACGGCGGCTTCGGGCTGTGGAGCGCGGGCGGGCCGGCGGAGCGCTGGCTGTCGGCCTATGCCGTCGAGTTTCTCCTCCGCGCGCGCGCGGCCGGCGCCACGGTGCCCGGCCCGGCGCTGGAGGAGGCGCTGAAACACCTCTCCGAATCCAGCGAGTACCCCGGCAGCCAGCCGGAGGCGATCGCCGCCCAGGCCTATCGCCTCTACGTGCTGGCCCTGGCCGGGCAGGGGCGGCCGGGTGCGGCACGGGTGATGGCCGAAGCGCCGGACCAGTTGCCCACCCCGCTGGCCCGCGCCCATGTCGCCGCGGCGCTGCTGCTGGCCCATGACCGGCCGCGGGCGGAGGCGATGTTCCGCGCCGCGCTGGATGCCCCGGTGCGGCGCTGGTGGGCGGCGGATTACGGCACCGGGCTGCGCGACTTCGCCGCGATCGCCGTGCTGCTGAAGGAAAGCGGGCTGCTGGCCGACCGGCTGGGCGGCTTGGCTGCCGGGCTTCCCGGTGCCGACCTGCTGCCGGGCGCATTGTCGACCCAGGAACAGGGCTGGCTGGCCGCCGCCGCCGCCGTGCTGGGGCGCGATGGGCGCGCGGTGCGGGTGCTGCTGGACGGGCGCGAGCTGTCCGGCCCGGTGGTGGCCGCCCGCCTGACCGGCCCCGCCGTGCTGCGCAATGCCGGCGACCGCCCGGTCTGGCAGAGCGTGTCCGTCACCGGCGTGCCGATGGAAGCCGCCCCGGCGGCGCGGGCCGGGATGCGGGTGTCCAGAAAGTTCCTCGCACTGGACGGCAGCCCGCTGAACCTGGACACGCTCGCCCAGAACACCGAGTTCGTCGTGCTGCTGGAAGGCCAGGCGGAGTCGCGCCAGGCGCATCGCGTGCTGGCGATGCAGGGCCTGCCGGCGGGGTGGGAGGTGGTGGCGCGGCTGCCCTCCGGGACCGTCGCGGGCATGCCCTGGCTGGGCGAGCTTTCTCCCACTGAGGCGCAGCCGGCCGCCGATGACCGCTTTGCCGCCGCCCTGGAGCTGACCGAGGCCAAGCCCGCCTTCCGCGTCGCCGCCCGGGTGCGCGCGGTGACGCCAGGCCTCTTCGAACTGCCGGGCGCGGAGCTGGCCGACATGTACCGGCCGGCCTTCTTCGCGCGCCAGGCGGTGGCGAAGATCCGGGTGCTGCCGACGGAGTAGCCCCATGCGGCGCTGGCTCGCGCTCCTGGCGCTGCTGCCGGCGCTGGCATGGGGGCTGGACCGGGCCTTCCCGCCCGCCCTGCACCGGCTGGCGGAGGTCGGCACCGAGGTGGTGGCGCGCGACGGCCGCACCCTGGCCCTGCTGCCGGCACCCGGCGGGGTCTGGCGCTTCCGGGTGCGCGCCGAGGAGGTCTCGCCGGCGCTGATCGAGACGCTGGTTTCCATCGAGGACCGGCGCTTCTGGCACCATCCCGGCGTCGACCCGCTGGCCCTGGCACGCGCGGCGCTGCAGGACCTGCGCGCCGGGCGGATCGTCTCCGGCGGCTCGACGCTCACCATGCAGGCCGCCCGCCTGCTGGAGCCAAGGCCGCGGACGATCCGCGCCAAGCTGATCGAAATGGCGCGCGCCGTGCAGCTCGAATGGCGGTTCAGCAAGCAGGAAATCCTGTCGATCTGGCTGACGCTGGCGCCCTATGGCGGCAATCTGGAGGGGGTGCGGGCGGGGTCATTGGCCTGGTTCGGGGTGGGGCCGCGCCATCTCGACGCCACGCAGGCGGCCCTGCTGGTGGCGATCCCGCGCCGGCCGGAGGCGCGGC
>JBIPLY010000153.1:0-8780 GCA_044369385.1 Acetobacteraceae bacterium
GGCCAGCACCGAAAGCCCCGCCGGCTTGCGCAGATCAACCGCCAGCGACTTCTTGTTGCGCGCATACACCTTCCAGTGCAGCGAGTGCCCCTCGGTGCGCCAGGCACGCAGCGGATCGCCCTTTGCCGGGTCCTCGATCTTGACCACCTCTGCGCCATGATCGGCCAGTTGCAGACTGACCATGTTGCCGGCCACCAGGCGCGACATGTCCACCACCAGCAGCCCCGACAGCGGCGGCCGGGCATCGGCGGAAAAATCTCTGCGATGCAGCATCAGCCGATCCTCTCGAACACGGGCCGCGGCCCATCCACCAGCCGCCAATTCCGGAAAAGCTCCGCCAGCAGCACGCGCCGCACCACCTTGCCCTGGCCGTTGCGCGGAAACGCCGCCACCCCGGCATACAAGCGCGGGCGCTTGAACGGCGCCAGGTCCGAACATGCCGCCCGCGCCGCCGCCGCCCATCCCTCGTCCGGCGTCTCGGCGACCGCCACGATCACCTCGCCCCAGTATTCCGAAGGAAACCCCACCACCACCGCCTCCCCGGCCGGGGCCAGCGCCCGCTCGATCTCCTGCGGATAGATCTTGTAGCCGCCCGACTTCATCGCATCGGACAGCCGCGCCACCAGGTGCAGCCGCCCGCGCTCGTCGAACCGCCCGACATCCCCGGTCGGGTGGAACCCATCCGCGCGCCACGGCACCACGTTGAGTTCGGCATCCAGCGTGCCCTCGGACATGTGGCGCGCCCGCAACAGCACCTCGTCGCCCGCGCCCAGCACGATCTCCACCCCCTGGCCGGGCCAGCCGACACAGGCCGCGCCATCGGCGCCGCCGCCTTCGGCATACCATTCCTCGGTCTCCTCCGGGCGCAGGATGGCGATCGGATTGACCACCTCGGTCTTGCCATAGGTCACCCGCACCACCGGCCCGAACATCGCCCGCACCCGCCCGTAGAGCAGCGGCGGCAGCGGCGCGGTGCCGGTGAAGATGGTGCGCAGCCCGGGCAGCTCGGCCCCCGCGAAGCCCGCCGCCAGCTTGGCCAGCACGGTGGGGGCGGCGAACATCGCCTCCAGCCCGCCCGCCAACAGCGGCCGCACCCGGTCGGGGTCGACCCCGTCATGCAGCACCACGGTCCCGCCCTGGCTCAACCAGGCATAGGTCTGCAGCGACGCCCCATGCGCGAACGGCGTCATCAGCAGGCACCGCGCGCCGGCCTCGGGCAGCCAGGGCAGGCTCGCCTGCAACAACACATGCCCGGCCCAGCGCGCCGCCTGGCTGGTCACGATCGCCTTCGGCCGCCCGGTGGTGCCCGAAGTGAAGCCGATCCGGCCCGCCAGCGCCGCGCCCACATCGGGCAACGCCGCCGGGTCCAGCCGAGTGGGCGCGATCGCCCCGATCTCGAACACCCGGCAGCCGGCATCGCGGAACAGCGCCGCATGCTCCGCCGCGCACACCACCGTGCCCACCCCGGCAATCGCCAGCGCGTCGCGAAACTCCGCCTCGGTGTAGGCGATGTTCAGCGGCACCTCGGCCGCGCCGGCCAGCATCACGCCGTAGGAGATCGACGGCGCCAGCCGCCCGTTGCGCGCCACCGTCGCCACCCGGCTGCCCGGCCCCACCCCGGCGCCCAGCAGCGCCCGCGCCAGCCCGGCGGCACGGTCGATCACCTCGGCATAGCTCGCACTGCCCTGCGCGTCCTCCACCGCCACCCGCCCCGCGAACCGGGCGCGCATGGTCGCCAGCTCCCGCCCCCAATTGATCGCCGGCACCGCCGCCTCCGCCCGTTTGACCCGCCTTCCTAGGGCCGGTACCGTCCGCGCGCCAAGCCCACGGAAAGCATGCCATGAAGATCGCTACCGCCTACGAGACCCTGGCGCTGGACGAACCCGCCGAGCACGTCCTGCGCATCGCGCTGAACCGGCCCGAAGTCTCCAACGCGATGAACACGCAGATGGGGCTGGACACGCTGCATCTGTGGGACACGCTGTGCAACGACCCCGCGCTGTACCGCTGCATCATCCTGACCGGCGCCGGGGAAAAGGCGTTCTGCGCCGGCGGCGACCTGAAGCAGCGCCTCGGCATGACCGACGCGCAATGGCAGGCGCAGCATTTGATCTTCGAGCGCGGCGTGCGCGCCATGCGCGAATGCCCGATCCCGATCATCGGCGCGATCAACGGGGCGGCCTATGGCGGCGGCTGCGAATTCGCGCTCGCCTGCGACTTCGCCTATGCCAGCAGCACCGCCCGCTTCGCGCTGACCGAAGTGACCCTGGGCATCATGCCCGGCGCCGGCGGCACCCAGAACATGCCCCGCGCCGTCGGCATCAAACGCGCCAAGGAAGTGCTGCTCACCGGCCTGCCCTTCACCGCGCAACAGGCGCTGGACTGGGGCATGGTCAACCAGGTCTGCGCGCCCGACCGCCTCCAGGCCGAAACGATCGCCACTGCGGAGCGCATCGCCGGCAACGCGCCGCTCTCCACCCGCCAGATCAAGCACGCGGTGAACACCGGCATGCAGATGGACATCGCCAGCGCCCTGATGTTCGAGATCGAGGCCTATAACCGCCTGCCCCCTACCGAGGACCGGCGCGAGGGCGTGGCCGCCTTCAACGAAAAGCGCCGCCCGGTCTTCAAGGGGCGCTGACGCGCGGATCGCGGGACGGAATGCGTTCGCCGCGCCCCCTGGCAATGCCGCAAGCGCAACACCACATAGCTTAACAGCCGGCGCACCCCGTGGCCCAGAATGGCCGCACGGTGCCGCTTCCGGTCCTTATCCAGCCCCCGATGCAACCGCCGGCCATGGCGCACCCGTGGTCATGCGTTTCCCTGCCCCGGCACGGTCCGCGTCGAAAGTCCTCGCATCATGAACAAATTCCTCGCCTACGGCAGCGTTGTCGCCATTCTCGCCCTGGCCGGCTGCGGCCAGACCCAGGGTGACCGCGCCCTGTCCGGCGGTGCGCTCGGCGCCGGCGCCGGGCTTGCGGTCACCGCGGTCACCGGCGGCAGCCTGGCTGCCGGCGCCCTGGTCGGCGGCGCCCTCGGCGCGGTCGGCGGCGCGGCGACCAGCGAGCGCAAGATCGACCTGGGCAAGCCGATCTGGCGCTGAGACCAACCCGCGGAATGGGCGGCGCTTGCGTCCATTCCGCCGCATGGCGTCGCGCGCGGCGGGCCGGTGCGCAGCGCACGAATTGATGCCGCACCGCGCGCCGGCCGTGCCATGGTGACGCCGCACTGAACAGGAGAACCACCATGGCCAAAGGCAAGGACAAGGGCGGCCGCGAGGCCAAGAAGCCGAAGGCCGACAAGAAGGTGACCGCCCAGGGCACCACGTTCCTGCGCCCCATGCCGGTTGCGGCCAAGCCCAGCTCCAAGGCGCCGGCCAAGTCGGAGTAGGCGGCCGGCTTGCGGCGCGGCGGGATTCGCGCAACGAATCCCGTCCGCTGCCTGAGGACTGCCGCCATGACCGACCTCACCCGCCAGATCGTCCGCCGCACCCGCAAGCTGACGCACGCCGCCCTGCCGGCACAGGCCCGGGCGCTCGCCCGTCAGTGCATGCACGACGCCATCGCGGTCGCCATCGCCGGCGCCGAGGACGATCTGGTCCGCATCCTGCGCGCCGAGCTGGAGGAAGCCGGCGGCACCCCGCAGGCCCGCGTCTGGGGCAGCGAGCTCCGCCTGCCGGCCGGCGCCGCCGCGCTGCTGAACGGCACCATGGCCCATGCGCTGGACTACGACGACGTCAACCTGGCCATGCCCGGCCACCCCACCGTCGCCATCCTGCCCGCCGTGCTGGCCCTCGGCGAAGCGCGCGGCGCCAGCGGGGCCGAGGTGTTGACCGCCTTCGTCGTCGGCTACGAGACCGCCTGCCGCATCGGCCTGGTCATGCAGCCCGGCCATTACGACGGGCTCGGCTTCCACGCCACCGGCACCGTCGGCACCTTCGGGGCGGCGGCCGGCTGCGCCCATCTGCTGGGGCTGGACGAAGAGCAGACCCTGCACGCAATCGGCATCGCCGCCACCCAGGCCGCCGGGCTGAAATCCATGTTCGGCACCATGTGCAAGCCGCTGCACGCCGGCCGCGCCGCCCAGAACGGCCTGCTCGCCGCCAAGCTCGCCGCCCGTGGCTTCACCGCCCGGCCCGACAGCCTGGAATGCCTCCAGGGCTTCGCGCGCACCCACTCGCCCGATTTCCACCCCGAAGCCGCCCTGGCCGACCCCGAAGGCGGCTTTCACATCCGCGCCAACCTCTTCAAATACCACGCCGCCTGCTACCTGACCCATGCCGGCATCGAGGCCGCCCGCAGCCTGCGCAGCGGCATCGACCCCGCGCGCATCGCCGCCATCACCCTGCGCGTGGACGCCAACACCGACCGCGTCTGCAACATCGCCGCCCCCACCACCGGGCTGGAAGCCAAGTTCTCCCACCGGCTGACCGCCGCCATGGCGCTGGCCGGGCTGGAGACCAGCCGGCTCGACAGCTTCAGCGCCGCCGTCGCCGCCGATCCCCGCATCACCGCGCTGCGCGACAAGGTCAGCATCGAACTCCTGCCCGGCTTCGGCACCACCCATGCCGCCATGGACATCCGCCTGGTCGACCAGACCACCCTGTCCGCCGAGCACGATGCCGGCATCCCGGCCGCCGACGTGGCGCAGCAGGGCGCGCGCATCCGGGCGAAGTTCGATGGGCTCACCAGCCCGATCCTGGGCACAACAGCCGCCGCGGCGCTGGGGAATGCGATCGAGAACATCGATGCCGCGGCAACCGTGACAACGCTATGGAAGTAAGAATCTTCTTTTTGTGAACAAAAAGAAGCAAAAAAACTTTATCCGTTTGCGCGCGGCATCATCGCGATCTCCGTGACCAGCTTCCTTCGGATCGCGGCGCCGAACCGATCAAAATCATCCGCCACGATCAGGAACGCGCCCTCGCCGCCGATCACCTCCTCGCGGTAATGCGGCTCCAGATCCTGCGCCGGCATCCGCCCGAAATTCGGCCGGTCGTTGACGATCGGCAGGCCGTTGATGATCACCCCCTGCGCCACCAGCCGGTCGCGGATGCGCCGCGGCGACGGCCCGGAATTGTTCACCCCGTCCCCCGACACATCGATCACCCGCCGCGCCGCCGCGAACGGGCAATGCTCCAGCACCTGCCCCGCCATGATCAGCGCGCCGGAAATGCTGGTCCACGCCATGCTGTCGCGCCGCTGCCCCTCCAGCACCCCGGCCCAGGCCGCACACGAAGCCGCACTGTCCAACCGCGTCCACGGGATCACCAGGCGCTGATAGTCGATGCCCGCCCACTCGACATACGCCACGGCGATCGCCCGATGCGGCCCGCCGGTGATGGCCGCGACCACCTGCGGATGCACCATCGCGTCCTGGTAGCCCTCGCGCTGCAACTGCGCCTCCTCGGCATCGATCGAGCGCGAAACATCCACCGCCAGCACCAGCGCCAGATCAACCTCGCCCGCCGCCCGCGCCGGATGCGCACCCAGCGCCAAGGCTCCCGCCAGAACCGCCCGCCGCCGCATCGCGCTTGCCTCCTTCGAAGGGAAGGCAAGGATTCTTCTTTTTGTGAACAAAAAGAAGCAAAAAAACTTTATCCGTTGGCACCCGCCTCTCCCTGGGGAGCCGGGTGCCAACGGAAAGAAGTTTTTTGGTTCTTTTTTTCAAAAAAGAACCGCTTGCTTAAAAACTACGCGGCATCCCCAGCACATGCTGCCCGACATAGCTCAGCACCAGGTTGGTCGAGATCGGCGCGATCTGGTACAGCCGCGCTTCCCGCCATTTGCGCTCGATGTCGTATTCGCGGGCATAGCTGAACCCGCCATAGGTCTGCATCGCCGCCTCGGCCGCTTTCCAGGTGGCTTCGCTGGCCAGCATCTTGGCGATATTGGCATCCGCCCCGCAATCGCGCCCGGCCTGGAACAGCGCCGCGGCCCGCCGGCAGATCATGTCGGCCGCCTCCAGCTCCGCCCAGGCGCGCGCGATCGGGAACTGCACCGCCTGGTTCTGCCCGATCGGCCGGCCGAACACTTCGCGGCTGTTGGCGTATTCGACGGATTTCTTCACGAACCACTTGCCGTCGCCCACGCACTCGCTGGCGACCAGGATGCGCTCGGCATTCATGCCATCGAGGATATAGCGGAACCCCCGCCCCTCCTGCCCGATCAGGCTGTCGGCCGGGATGCGCAGGTTGTCGAAGAACAGCTCGGTGGTGTTGTGGTTGATCATCGCCTTGATCGGCCGGATCGTCAGCCCGTTCCCGACCGCCGCGCGCATGTCGACCAGGAACACGCTGATCCCGTCGGCCTTGCGCTGCACCTGGTCCAGCGGCGTGGTGCGCGCCAGCAGCAGCAGCAGGTCGGAATGCGCGGCGCGCGAGGTCCACACTTTCTGCCCGTTCACCACATAGCTGTCGCCATCGCGCACCGCCCGGGTGCGCAGGCTGGTGGTGTCCGTGCCGCTGGTCGGCTCGGTCACCCCGAAGGCTTGCAGCCGCAGCTCCCCGGTGGCGATCTTCGGCAGGTACTTCTTCTTTTGCGCCTCCGAGCCGTGCCGCAGCAGCGTGCCCATGATGTACATCTGGGCGTGGCCCTGGCTGGCGGTGCAGCCCGACGCGTTGATCTCCTCCAGGATCACCGCCGCCGCGCGCAGCGGCAGCCCGGTGCCGCCGTATTCCTCCGGGATGAGCGCGGCGAGATAGCCCGCCTCGGTCAGGACGCGGATGAACTCGGTGGGATACGCCTCCCGCTCCTCCAGCTCGCGCCAGTAGGCCCCGGGAAACCCCGCACAGATGCGCCGCACCGCCTCGCGCAGCTCCGGAAAATCCGGCCCGGCGGGGACCAGCGTCAGCCCGTCATCGTCCATGCACGTCTCCCGCTCAGCGCGCGTTGCTGCGCACGGCATCCGCCATCCGCCCCAGGATGCGCTCCAGGATCGGCGCCGAGGTGGCGAAGTTGAACCGCACCGCCCGGTCATTGGCCGGGTCGAACGCCTCGCCCGGGCTGAAGGCGATCTTGGCCTTGTCATGGAAGAAATCGAACGCCTTCCCGGGCAGCCCCAACGCCGAGCAGTCGAGCCAGCACAGATAGGTCGCCTCCGGCGCGTGGAACTTGATCCCCGGCAGTTCCGCCTTCACGAAGGCGGCCAGGCGCTGGCGGTTGGCATCCAGATACGGCAGCACCTCGTCCAGCCACGGCTGCCCGTGGTCCCAGGCGGCGATGGTGGCATCGACGCCGATGATGCCCGGCGCGCCCAGCACCCGCGTCGGCACGCGGGCGTGGAACCGCTCGCGCAGTGCGGCGGTGCCGAAATGCATCAGCCCGCAGCGCAGCCCGGGGATGTTGAAGCTCTTCGTGGCGCTGGTGATCGTCACCGTCCGCGCCGCGATCTCCGGCGACAGGGTGGCGATCGGGATATGGGTGTGGCCGGGGAACACCAGGTCGCAATGGATTTCGTCGGACACGATGATCCAGTCGCGCTCGATCGCGATCTTGCCCATCGCCAGCAGTTCCTCGCGCGTGAACACCCGCCCGGTCGGATTCTGCGGGTTGCACAGCATCAGGATCCTGGTGCGCGCGTCGCCGATCTTCGCCATTTCGTCGAGGTCGAGCACATAGCCATCGGCCTCATGGCGCAGATACTGCGCATCCAGCCGCCGGCCGGTCTCGCCGATGGCCGAATGGAACGGCGGATAGGCCGGCAGATGCAGCACCACCCCGTCGCCGGGATCGGAGAACGCCCACACGGCCGCATAAGTCCCCTGCACCAGGTCCGACAGCGGCTGCACCAGGGCGGGATCGACCGTCCAGCCGAAGCGCGACTGCATCCGCCGGGCAAAGGCGCCGCCCAGCCCCTCGTCGCCATGGCCGCCGCCGGCGCGATGCGGGTAGCCGTATTCCTCCTCGCGGATCAGCGCGTCGATGGCGCGGCGGATCGGGTGGGCGATGGCGAAATCCATCTCCGCCACCCAGGCCGGCAGCACGTCGGGCCCATACTTCGCCCATTTGACGTTCTGGCGGGTGCGCAGAACGTCCATCGGAAGCTCGAAACCGGCATGGCGCATGGCGGGACTCACTGTAAAGAAGGAAATTCTCTTTTCCGTCGCACAGGGAGATTAATCAACCCCGGCTCAGGAAATCCGCCCGCGCGCCTTCACCACCCAGCTTGCCTCCACCCGGCCCTTGCGCACCGCGCGGATCACCTCGTGCAGATGCACGGTGGTGTCGGAATAGCCGACCACGAACTCCACCTTGTCGCCGACGCGCGGCGTCTCGCTGGCGGTGTCGAGGTGGATGGTGGCGTGCTCGGCCGACAGCGCCACCGGCTTGCTGCTGACCACGCCCAGCGGCCGCGGCGGGGCCGCATCGCTGCTCATCGCCTTCTTGCCGGCATCCAGGATCACCCGGTCGGGCGCGGCCCGGCTGGTCACGGTGGCCAGCAGGGTCAGCGCCTGCGGGAAATCCAGGCCGAAGCGGGTGCGATACAGCTCGTCGGAGAAGATCAGCCCGCCGGCCTGGATCTCGGTGATGCCGGGCTGGCGCGCGCAGTACGGAAAGGTGCCGGTGCCGCCGCAGGAGACGATCTCGCAGTCGATGCCCGCCGCCCGGATGGCCCTGGCGCTGGCCACCAGCCCGGCGATGGCATCGGCCACCACGGCAGCCTTCGCATTCCCGTCGGGGATCGCCACCGCATGCGCCTCCCACCCCATCACCCCGCGCAGCTTCAGCCCCGGCGTCGCGGCGATGTGGCGGGCCAGCGCCACGGTCGGCTCGCCCGGC
>JBIPLY010000544.1:0-2688 GCA_044369385.1 Acetobacteraceae bacterium
CGGCGCTTCTAGGCGGCGACGCCCAGCCTTCCCGCCATGTCCTGGACGAACTGCCACGCCACCCGGCCAGAGCGGGCGCCGCGGGTGACGCTCCATTCGACGGCGGCGGCGTGCAGGGCCTCGGGGCCGATCGGCAGGTTCATCGCCGCCGCGTAGCCGTCGATCATGGCGAAGAAGACGTCCTGGTCGCAGGTGTAGAAGCCGATCCACAGGCCGAAGCGGTCCGAGAGCGAGACCTTCTCCTCGATCGCCTCGCCGGCGTGGATCGCGGTGCTGCGCTCGTTCTCGATCATGTCGCGCGGCATCAGGTGGCGGCGGTTGGAGGTGGCGTAGAACAGCACGTTGGCCGGGCGGCCCTCGATGCCGCCGTCGAGCACCGATTTCAGCGCCTTGTAGTCGGCGTCCTCCTTCTCGAAGGACAGGTCGTCGCAGAAGATCAGGCAGCGGCGCGCGGCGCCGGCGAGGTCGGGGCGGCGGAGCAGGAGCAGGAGGTCCGGGAGCGAGGAGATGTCCTCGCGGTGGATCTCGATCAGCACCAGGCTGGCGGGATTGTCCGCGTTGACGCGGGCGTGGGCGGCCTTGACCAGCGAAGACTTGCCCATGCCGCGCGCGCCCCAGAGCATGGCGTTGTTGGCGGGGAAGCCGGCGGCGAAGCGGCGCGTGTTCTCCAGGATCTGCGCCTTCTGGCTGTCCACGCCCTGCAGCAGGTCGATGTCGACGCGGCTGATGCGCAAGACCGGGCGCAGGGCGCTCTGTTCCGGCTGCCAGACAAAGGCGTCGGCCAGGGTCAGGTCCGGCACCGGCGGCGGCGGCGGCGCCAGGCGGTCCAGCGCGTCGGCGATCCTGAGTGCGGCGTCCACAAGGCGCTGGTCCATACGGCAATCCGATCGTGCTTGACGTGCGAGGCGCGGAAACTATGGTCCGGCGCTGTTCACCGCAACCCGGAACCCAAAATTCATGCTGATCTCCCCGGCCTACGCCCAGGACATGGCGGGCATCGCCGCCACCGCCGGCCAGTTCCTGCCGATCGTGCTGATCTTCGCCGTGTTCTATTTCCTGCTGATCCGCCCCCAGCAGAAGCAGGCCAAGGAGCTGAAGGCCAAGCTCGGCGGGCTGAAACGCAACGACCGCGTGCTGACCGGCGGCGGCATCATCGGCGTGGTGCAGCGCACCACCGAAGGCAGCAACGAGATCGAGGTGGAGATCGCCACCGGGGTCAAGGTGAAGGTGCTGCGCGAGACCATCACCGCCGTGCTGGGCGAGCCGAAGCCGGCCAACGACGCCAAGCCCGCCGACAAGAGCTGAGGCCACGCGACGAAAAAGGGCCCCTCGCGGGGCCCTTTGCCGTGCCGATGTGGCAGGCGATCAGATCGAGATCGCCTCGTAGTTGGCCAGGTTGTCCAGCCAGTTCTGCACGTAGTCCGGGCGGCGGTTGCGGAAGTCCAGGTAGTAGCTGTGCTCCCACACGTCACAGCCGAGCAGGGCAGTGCCCTCGCCGGTGGCCAGCGGGTTGCTGCCGTTCGGGGTCTTGGTGCACTTGAGCTTGCCGTCGGCCCCCATCACCAGCCAGGCCCAGCCGCTGCCGAACTGGGTGGTGGCGGCGGTCTTGAAGGCGTCCTTGAACGCCTGCACGCTGCCGAAGTCGCTGACCAGCTTGGCTTCCAGCTTGCCCGGGATGCCGCCGCCGGTGGCGGACATGTTCTGCCAGAACAGGATGTGGTTCCAATGCTGGCCGGCGTTGTTGAAGACCGGGGCCATGTCGGCCTTGCCGTGGGACAGCTTCACGATCTCGTCGAGCGACTTGCCCTGCAGGGCGGCGTCCTTCTCGACGAAGCCGTTCAGCGCGGTCACATAGGCCTGGTGATGCTTGCCGTGGTGCAGTTCCAGGGTTTCCTGGCACATGCCCTTCGCGGCAAGCGCGGCGGTGGTGTAGGGGAGGGCGGGGAGTGTGAAGGCCATGAAGCCGTTCTCCGGAATTTGTTCTGCGATGGAAGGACGCTTCACGTAGCTATGGCCGCACCCGGTCCAGGTCAAGCTTGCGGCGGTGACATTGTCGGTGCCGAGGGCGGGCGATGAGCGACGATTCCGGGCTTTCCGCCTGCGGGCGGCTGGTGCGGCGGGCCGATCCGGACCGGTTCCTGACCGCGCTGTTCGCGCCCCCGGCGCGCCGCGAGGCGCTGTTCGTGCTGTATGCGCTGAACCACGAGCTGGCCCGCGCGCGGGAGGCGGCGCGCGAGCCGACGCTGGCGCTGATCCGGCTGCATTGGTGGCGCGAGGTGGTGCAGGGCACGGCCAAGCGCCATGAGGTGGCGACCCCGCTGACCGAAGCGCTCGCGCAGGGGTGGCTGGTGCCCGCGGACCTGCTGGCGATCATCGATGGGCGGGAGGCGGAGGTCGAGACGGCGATTGGCACCCGGGCCGAATTCCTGACCTATTGCGCGGCGACGGCGGGCGGGGTGATGGCGGCGGCCGGGCGGGCGCTGGGGGCGGAGGGCGCGGTTCTGGAGCGGTTGCGCGGGCTGGGGACGGCGCAGGGGATGGCCGGGCAGTTGCGCAATGTGCCGGCGCTGGCGGCTTCGGGGCGGGTGATGCTGCCGCAGGATGTGCTGGGGGCGCATGGGGTGACGATCTACGATGTGACCGCTGGCCGCGGCGGGCCAGGGTTGGCGGCGGCGATGGCGGCGTTGG
>JBIPLY010000625.1:0-2685 GCA_044369385.1 Acetobacteraceae bacterium
CGCTTCTCCGCATCTCGCGCCTGTGCAAGACGCGCGCGATCCCGCCGTTCCTTGAATTCGATCGAGCCGATGCGCCCCGGCTCGGCGGGCGCAAGCCAGTCGATGTCGACTACACAAACGCCGGTGACCCGCGCACCGCGCGACTTGGCGAGTTCCTGTGCGCGCGACGCCGTCGCCTTCCCTGCCGGCGTGTCGTCGAGCGCGACGAGAATGCTGCGCATCGAAGTCTCTCCTGTGGTTCGAGCCGCCACCCAATCTCGCCTGGAAGCCAATCGACGTCCTTGACCTGTGTCAAGACGCCTCGAACCTTGGCGTGCCGGACTGCCGCGGCTATAAGCGCGCAATGCTCGAGCATCTCAAGGACAACAACCGCGCCTGGACCGAGGGCAAGCTGAAGGCCGATGCCGGTTTCTTCCGACGGCTCGAACGCCAGCAGGCGCCGCAATACCTTTGGATCGGCTGCGCGGACAGCCGCGTGCCGGCGAACGAGATTGTCGGTCTCGACCCGGGCGAACTTTTCGTCCACCGCAACGTCGCCAATCTCGCCCCGCCGCAAGACGCCAACTACCTCTCGGTGCTGCAATTCGCCGTCGACGTATTGAAGGTCAAGCACGTCATCGTCGTCGGCCACTACGGCTGCGGCGGCGTTGCCGCCGCGGTCGACGGCAAGCGCCGCGGCCTCGTCGACCATTGGCTGCACCCGATCCGCGAGGTCCACCACGCGCACCGCGCCGAGCTCGAGGCGCTGCCCGACCAGAAGGCGAAGCTCGACCGGCTGTGCGAACTCAACGTCGTGCGCCAGGTTCGCAACGTCGCGTCCGACGTGTTCGTCCACGACGCGTGGGCGCGCGGTCAGGAACTTGCCGTGCACGGCTGGGTCTATTCGCTCGCGAACGGCCTCGTGAAGGACCTCGACGTCACGGTGACGCGGCTCGAGGAGCTCTCCAGACTCGACTAGTGCCCGTGGCCGTGGCCGCGCGCACCCGCTTCCGGCGGCCCCGCGCGCAGGTCGCGCACCTCGAGCTCGACCTTGATGTCGCCGGTATGCTCGAAAGTCAGCACGACCGGCACCTTGGCGCCGCGCACGAACGGTGCCTTGAGGTCGAGGAACATCAGGTGCAGCCCGCCCGGCTTGAGCTCGGTCGTGCGGCCGGAGGGAATGTCGATGCCCGCCGGCAGCGGCCGCATGCGCATCACGTTGTCGACGGTCGCCATCTCGTGCAGTTCGACGCGGCCGGCCGCGGGCGACGAGGCGGCGACCAGACGTTCCGCGTGGTTGCCGGCGTTGACGATTGCGAGATAGCCCGCGGCCGTGCGGGCCGCACCGGCAGTGGCGCGCGCCCACGGCGCCTCGATCTTCAGTTCGTGCGGTTCGTGGGCGGCGGCGGGCAGGGCGAGAGTCAGGCCGAGCAGCAGGGCCGCCCGTCGGGAAAGCAGTTCGGTCTTCATGGTCGGTCATCCTCGTGAACGCGGAAACGCGCGCATCCGGTCGCGGACGCGCGCCGTCGGAGCGGGTTCAGAGGAATGCGGGCGGTGCGCGCGAGCCGTAGGCGGCGGCTCCGCCGTCTCGTGCGGCGCATCCGGCGGGCTCGGCGAACGCGGCCGGGACGGCGACCGGACGGGGCGCGACGAGTTCCGGCACGGGCGGCGGCAGCGCCGGACCGCCGGCGAGCGCGCAAGGCGGGCAAACGGCCGCATGGCCGTCGGGCGCGTGCGTCGTGCCGTCGTCGCGCAGATCGGCAAGCGTCGAACCGCCGGGTGCGCAGAATGCCGCCGCGCCGACCAATGCCGTGGCCGCGCGCGCGTGCAGGTGCGCGAGCGGCGCCAACAACTGGCCGAGCAAGGCCAAGGCGCCGATCCACAGGCGGATTTCGCGGACGATCGGGGAACCCATTGCGGACGCCAAACTAGGGATTTCCGGGGCGCGCGTCACGCGCCAAGTCGTCGCGCCGCCTCGTCGGCCAATGCCGCGGGGCTTGCCGTGATGTCGAGCACGAGCGCGTCGGCCGGCGCCTCCAGCGTGGCGAACTGGCTGTCGAGCAGCGAGGCGGGCATGAAATGGCCGCGCCGTGCGGCGAGGCGTTCGGCGACCTGCGCCTTCGTGCCGTGCAGGTGGACGAAACGCACCTCGCTCGAGCCGCCCGACAGGATATCGCGATAAGCCGCCTTGAGCGCCGAACAGCCGAGCACCGTCGGCCGGTCCTTCGTCCGCCACGCGCGGATCGCCGCCGCCATCGCTTCGAGCCACGGCAGGCGGTCGTCGTCGTCGAGCGGCCGGCCGCCGCGCATCTTCTCGACATTCGAAGGCGGGTGGAACGTGTCGCCCTCGGCGAAGTCGCCGCCTAGGCGGGCGGCCAGCAGCGGGCCGACGGTACTCTTGCCGCAGCCCGCGACGCCCATCAGCACGACGACCATCATGCGCGCGCCCAACTCGCGTGGTGCCGACCCGGCTTGTCGAGTCGGCCGAAGCCGTGCGAACCGAAAAGGTCGCGCTGCCCCTCGATAACGTCCGCCCAGAGTCGCTGCGTGCGGTAGCCGTCGCAATAGGCGAGCGCCGACGCGAAGGCCGGTGCCGGCACGCCGTGCGCGACCGCCGCACCGACGACGCGCCGCCACGCGCCGTCGCCGGCGCGGATCACGTCCCAGAGGGCCGGATCGAGGAGCAGGTTGGCGAGTTCGGGCACG
>JBIPLY010000545.1:0-2684 GCA_044369385.1 Acetobacteraceae bacterium
GATGCAGCGGCCGCGGCGGAGCTGGAGCGGCCCGCGGCCCCCGACCTGGCCGCGGGGGGGGATCCGGTGGTGGCGCGGCTGGTGCGCCCGGCGCTGGGGCTGGCCCATGCCCCCGGCGATGCGATCTGGCCGGCCGCCCTGGCGCGCGCCTTCCTGGCCGCGCGGGGCAGCACGGATGGCGATGCGCGCGCGCTGCTGCGGCTGGCCGCGATCGCCGCCCTGCGCCGGGCGCTGGCGCTGCGGCCGGGGCAGGCGGAGCCGGCCGCCGAGCTGGCGCGGCTGCTGGCCGAGGGCGACGACGATGCACATGGCGTGGCGATGCTGCGCGCCGCGCTGAAGCTGGCGCCGGGCGATGCCGCGCTGCATCACCGCCTGGGCCTGCGGCTGCAGCAGGATGGCGACCATGCCGCCGCGGAGGCGAGCCTGCGCACCGCGCTGGGGCTGCGGCCCGATTTTCCGCAGGCGATGATCGCGCTGGTCGCCGCCCTCCTGGCGCAGGGCCCGAGCGCGGAGGCGATGGCGTTGCTGGACCGGGCCGAAGCGCTCGACCCCGACATGCCGCACAGCGAGGCCTGGTCGCTGCGCGCGCATGGGCTGATCCTCACCGGGCGACATGCCGAGGCCGCGACGGTGCTGCGCCGGCTGCTGGAGCAATGGCCGGATCATGCCAATGCCCGCTTCGGGCTGGGGCTGACGCTGCTGTCGCTCGGCCAGTTCGAGGAAGGCTGGCCGCTCTACGCCTGGCGCTGGCTGCGCCATCGCTCGGCCAGCGTCACGCGGGTGCCGGCGGAGCCGCTGGTGCGGCCCGATCCGGCATCGTGGCGCGGGCGGACGGTGCTGCTCTATTCGGAGCAGGGCCAGGGTGATGTCATCCAGTTCCTGCGCTATGCCCGCATGGTCGCCGCCGAGGGGGCGCGGGTGCTGCTGGAAGTGCCGGCCTCGCTGAAGGCGCTGGCCGCCTCGATCCCCGACATGGCCGGGGTCTATGCCACCGGCGAGGATGTGCCGGAGCATGACGTGGCGGTGCCGCTGTTGCAGCTGCCCTGGGCGTTCGGCACCACGCTGGGCACCATCCCGGCGACGGTGCCGTATCTGCGGCCGGACCTGGCCCGCGCGGCGGCGTTCCGCCGGCGGCTGGCGGGGCTGCCGGGGCTGAAGCTGGGGCTGGTCTGGGCGGGCGAGCCGCGGGCGCATTCCAGCACGCAATCCTCGATGGACCGGCGCCGTTCGCTGTCACTGGCGGCGCTGGCGCCGCTGGCCGCGATGCCCGGCGTGGTCTTCGTCTCGCTGCAGAAGGGCCGCGCGGCCGAGCAGGCCAGGACGCCGCCGCCGGGCATGATCCTGCACGACTGGACCGCCGAGCTGGAGGATTTCGCCGCCACCGCCGCGCTGATGGCAGCCCTCGACCTGGTGATCTCGGTCGATTCGGCGCCGGTGCACCTGGCCGGCGCGCTGGGGCGGCCGGTTTGGCTGCTGAACCGGTTCGACAGCGATTTCCGCTGGCTTCCCGGCGCCGCGGATGCCTGCCCGTGGTACCCCACGCTGCGCCAGTTCCGCCAGGAGACGCCCGGCGACTGGAACGGGGTGATCGCCCGGGTGACCGCGGCCCTGCACGCGAAGGCGCGATGAGCGCGGACGGGGTCGAGGCGGCACGCGGCGGGTTCACCCGTCAGCCGCACGACCCCGCCCGGGCCCTGGCCCTGGCCGAGGCGCTGCGCGACGCGGCGCGGCTGGAGGAGGCCGCGGCAATGCTGGAGCTGGCGGCGATGCTGGCGCCGGAACACCCGGATGTGGCAGGCGTACGCCGGCAGGTGCGCACGGCGCTGGCCGCGGCGGCGGATGAGGCGGGCGCGGTGCTGGCGCTGGCGCGGGCCTGGTTTGCGGCCGGGGGCCTGGCGGAACCGGTGCCGATGCTGGCCGCCCTGGCGCGGCGCCCGGGCGTGGCGCCGGCGGTGCTGGCGGAGGCGGCCCGGCTGCTGGTGGCCGCTGGCGCCGCGATGGAAGGCGAGGCGGCGGCGCGGCGGCGGCTGGCGTCCCCGGATGCGGGCGCGGATGACTGGGTGGTGCTGGGCCTGGCGCTGCACCAGCAGGACCGGCTGGACGAGGCGCTGGCGGCATACGACGCGGCGCTGGCGCTGGCGCCGGGCCATGTTGCGGCGGCGTGCGACGCCGGGATGGTGCACCTGGCGCGCGGCGCGCTGGGGCGCGGCTTCGCGCTGTTCGAGCGGCGGCATGATGCGACGCTGCCCCCGCTGGCGGTCCTGCGCGGCGCGCGGGTGGTGCTGGAGGGCGAGCAGGGCCACGGCGACACGATCCAGTTTTCCCGATACGCGCCGATGTTGCGGGCGATGGGGGCGCAGGTGACGCTGCGGGTGCAGCCGGGGCTGGTGCGGCTGCTGGGACAATTGGCGCCTGCCGTCGCGACGGGGGCGGCGGCGGAGGGGATGTCGCTGCCGCTGGCCTCGATGCCGGCGCTGTTCGGGACGGAGCTTTCGACGGTGCCCGGCGCGCCCTATCTGGAGGCGGAGGCGGCGCGGTGGCGGGGGCGGCTTTCGGGGAAGAGTGTCGGGCTGGTCTGGGCCGGGGAGGCTCGGACGCATCTGGCGGATCGGGCGATGGATGCGCGGCGGTCTATCGCGCCGGGGAGGCTGGCGCCGCTCGGGGGGGTTCGGGGGGTGACCTTC
>JBIPLY010000154.1:0-8749 GCA_044369385.1 Acetobacteraceae bacterium
TCAAGTGGGGTCCACGATCGTCTCGGTTGTGCCATACGGGACCGGCCGGGTCTTGCGCAGCCGCGCCCCCGTCCGTTCCACCGCGCGGAAGGTCCGGATGAAATTGCCCCCCGCCAGCCCCGCCACCGCATCGTCGGACCAGCCGCGCCGGAACATCTCCGCCAGCAGCGCCGGAAACCGCCGCACATCCTCCAGCCCCACCGGCATCGTCGCCACCCCGAAGTAATCGCTGCCGATCCCCACCCGCTCCGGCCCGATCCGCCCCGCCAAGTATTCGATGTGGTCCGCCACATCCCCCAGCTTCGCCAGCGGCCGCTTGCCATGCGCCTTCTCGTGCTCGGCGATCAGCGCCAGCCGCTCCGCCTCGGTCCACAGCACGAACTTCCCCCGCAACGGCCCCATCCACTGCCGCACCGCCTCGCTGAGGAAATCCGGAATGAACGTCGCCATCACCAGCCCGCCGCGCGCGCGCACCAGGTCCAGCACATCATCCGGCACATTGCGCACATGGTCGCACAGCGCGCGCGCGTTGGAATGGCTGAACACCACCGGGGCTTCGCTGATCTCCAGCACCTGGCGCATCACGCTCGGCGCCACATGCGCGCAATCCACCATCATCCCCAGCCGGTTCAGCTCGCCCACCACCGCCCGCCCGAACGCGGTCAGCCCGCCATGCCGCGCGTCGTCCGTCGCCGAATCCACCCAGTCCAGCGTCCCGTTGTGGCACAGCGTCATCAGCCGGGCGCCTGCCGCATGCCACACCCGCAGCGGCGCCAGCGAGTTCTCCAGCCCCACGCCCCCCTCGACCGCCAGCATCGAGGCGATCTTCCCCGCCCGCTTCGCCCGCATGAAATCCGCCGCCCGCCGCACCGGCAGGAACACCTCGGGGTGCGCCGCCTGCATCTGCAAGACGATGTCGATCTGCTCCATCACCGCCCGCCCGGGCCGCTCGATCCCGCTCGGCACATAGGCCGCCCAGACCTGCCCGCTCACCCGCCCTTCGCGCAGCCGCGGGATGTCGGTGTCGCCATCGTTGCGCTGCCGCTCCAGCCCATAGGCGCGCACATCGCCCCGCGCCCCGGCATCGTTGCGGATGACCCAGGGCAGGTCGTTATGCCCATCGATCATCGGCACGCGCTCCAGCAGCGCCAGCGCGCGGGCCAGATGCGGGGCAGGGGACTTGGCCATGGCGACCTCCGGGGATCAGAAACGGCTGAGCGTATGGGCCATCAGGGCGGCGGCGGACTGCACCTGCTTGAACGCCTCGAACAGCCGCTGCACCCGCGCGGCCACGCCATGGTCGGGCCGGAACACGGCGGCATCCTCGGCCAGCACCGCCAGCGCGGCCGGCAGGGTCGGATAGACGCCCAACCCGGCCCAGGCCACCAGCGCCGCCCCCACCAGCCCCGGCTGCGCGCTGCCGCGCAACACCTGGCAGCCCAGCACATCGGCGCGGATCTGGCACCACAGGTCCGACGTCGCCCCCCCGCCGCCCAGGAACAGCCGGTCGAACGCCAGCCCGCCCAACAGGTCCCGATCCGCGAACGCCACGCCCTCCAGCACCGCGCGCGCCATCTCCGCCGGCCCGTGGCTGCGGTCCAGCCCGGCGAACGCCCCCCGGCTGCTCGCCGCCCAGCTCGGCGCCCGCTCCCCGGACAGCGCCGGCAGGAACAGCAGCGGCGCCATCGCCGGCGCCGCCCGCTCGGCCAACGCCACCACCGATGCCGCGTCGGGCTGGCCCAGCAGCTCGGCCAGCCACTGCACGCAATCCCCGCCCGCCCCGCTCGGCCCCCCGGTATGGAACAGCCCGATGCCCCAGGGCAGCGTCACCAGCCCCTCCGCCTCGGTCGGCGCATCGCCCAGCACGCCCCCGGCATCGGTGGTGCCGGCGATCAGATAGGCATCGCCCGCCCGCGCCGCCCCGGCGCCCAGGCTGGCGCACCAGGTGTCCATCGCCCCGCACATCACCGGCACGCCCGCAAGCCCCGGCAGCCCCACGCACGGCCCCACCACATCCCACGGGTCACGCAGATCCGGCAGCATCCCGGCATCCAGCTGCGCCTGGTTGAACCCCACCAGCGTGCGCAGCCCGCGCCGGCGTTCCAGCGCCCAGGCATTGCTGATCCGGTCGCTGGCCAGCCGCCCGGTCAGCCGCAGCACCAGGAAATCCTTCGGCTGCAACACATGTCGGGCGCGGGCGAAGGCGCCCGGGTCATGCGCGCGTGTCCAGGCCAGGCGCGCCAGCGGGTGGAACGCCGTCATCTCCACCCAGCTCCCCTTGGCCGCGCCGGCCAGCGCTGCCGCCTCGGCGGTCGCCCGTGTGTCGGGAAAACACTGCGCCGGGCGCACCGGCTGGCCCGCTTCATCCACCAGCACCTGGCTGCGCGTGAAGCCGGTGACGATCATGGCACGCGGCCGCGCATCGCCGATCGGCAACTCCGCCACCGCCTCGACCAGCATCGCCCACCAGCCCTCCGCATCCGCCTCCTCGGCGATGCGATGGGGGCGCTGGGCACTGGCCAGGATCCGCCCGTCGCGCCCCACCAGGGCTGCGCGCAGCGAACTTCCGCCCAGGTCGATTGCGAGAACCGTCTCCACCCCCCGAACCTAGCCAGCCCCGCCCGCCACCGCCAGGGGTTGGTTGCGCAATCGAGACTCCAGCGCTGCGCGAAGCTTGTGTGGACTCGGGCGATGGCGCAGGAACGTTCCATGATGCTCGCCCGCCTCACGCGCAAGCTCGACCGCGCCGACGGAAAACTGTACCGCCAGGTCGCCGCCCGCCTGCGCCGATCGATCGTGGCCGGGCGCATTGCCGTCGGCGCCGAACTGCCAACCGAAGCGGCGCTGGCCGGCGGCTTCGGCGTCAGCCTGATCACCGTCCGCCACGCCCTGCGCGAGCTTCAGGCCGAGGGGCTGATCGAGAAGCGCCCCGCCAAGCCCGCGGTGGTGACCAGCACCGAGCCCAGCGCTCCGGCGGCGCGGCGCATGAACTCGCTCGACGACATCGCCGCGGCCGCCGAGGGCGCGGCGCTGGAGATCTCCGAGTGGCGCCCCGCCCGCGCGCCCTCCGCCGCCCGCGTCTTCGGGCTGGACCCCGCCACCGAGCTGCCCTGCCTGCGCGGGCGGGTGGTGCGCGCCGGGGTGCCGATGAGCGACGTCACCATCTATTTCCCGCCGGCCATCGGCGCGCGCCTGACACGGCGCGATTTCGACGATGTGGTGGTGTTCCGCGCGGTCCAGCGCCATCTCGGCCTGCGCATTTCCGGCGCCCGCGTCACGGTGCGCGCCGAACTGGCCGATGCGGCGCTGGCGCGGCGGCTGGAATACGATGTGGGCGCGGCCGTGCTGGTCAGCGAGATCGTCTATCTCGACGACGCCGGCCAGCCCGCGGAATTCACCGTCGCCCGCCACCGCGGGGATGCCTATAGCCTCAGCTACGCGTTTTCTGCGGAGTAGCAAGAAAGAAAGTCTTCTTTTTGTGAACAAAAAGAAGCAAAAAAACTTTATCCGTTTAAGAGCATCATCAAACGGATAAAAGTTTTTTGGTTCTTTTTTTCAAAAAAGAACTGCTTCGCTTAATTCCGCCGCAGCAGCTCCGAATTCACGCAATTCGTCAGCCGCCCATCCCGCAGATACACCAGCAGGCATTCGGCCGCCTTGCGCCGGATATCCAGATTGGCCGGCGGCGAGAAGAACGCGGCATGCGGCGTCACCAGCAGCCGCCCGTCCAGCCAGGCCTCGCGGTCGCGCCAGGCGGCCAGCAGCCGGGGCAGGGGGCTCGGCGGCTCCGACGGGAACACATCCAGCCCCGCCCCGCCCACCTTGCCCGATTTCAGCCCGTCATACAGCGCATCCAGGTCCACCAGCGGCCCGCGCGCGGTGTTGATCAGGATCAGGTCCTGCTTCGCCGCCGCCAGCGCATCGGCGTCAATGATGTGCCGCGTCTCCGGCGAGGACGGCGCATGCAGGCTCACCGCGTCGCACTGCGCCATCAGCTCCGCCACCGAATGCACCCGCCGGCACCCGAAGCCCAGCTCCACCCCGTTCGGCAGATGCGGGTCATAGAACACGATGTCCATGCCGAACCCGGCCGCCCGCCGCGCCGCGGCCATCCCGATGCGCCCGAAGCCGATGATCCCGAAGGTATTGTCGCGCAACCGCCGCATCAGCCGTGGCCCCGGCGCCCATCCCCAGTTCCCCACCGGATCGGACCGCAGCTTCTCCTGGTAAGGCACGATCCCGCGCGCCAGCGTCACCATCAGCGTCACGGCATGGTCGGCCACCTCCGACGTCCCGTAATCCGGCACGTTGCACACCGGAACCCCGCGCCCCGCCCAGGCCTTGATGTCGAGATTGTCGTAGCCGACGCCCAACCGCAGGATGATCTTGCAGTTCGGATACTGCTCCACCGGGCCGACATCATGGTTGGCCGAGCCGGTGATGATCCCGTCCGCCTCCGCCATCTCCTGCGCCGTCGGCTGCCCGCCGACCGGATACATCGCCAGCGTGGCGGCATCGCCGAACGTCGCCGCCTCCAGCCCGTCGGAGGGCAGCGGATAGTTGAGGTACAGGATCTTCATGTCACCGCTCCAATCGTGCCGCCCATCTTCACCACCGTGCCCGGCTCGGTCACCAGCTGGCTGACCACCCCATCGGCCGGCGCCTCGATCTCCACCACCGCCTTGTCGGTCTCGATCTCGGCCACAGTCTCACCCTTTTTCACCCGGCCGCCAACGGCCACCGTCCAGCGCACCAGGCGCCCGGAATCCACCGTCAGGTCGCCGAACGGCATCAGGATCGCGGTGCCATCCACCACAACGGCCGGCGCCGCCGCCGCGGCGGGTTTGGCCACGGCGGGTGCGGCCATCGGCGCCACCTCCGCCCGCACCCCGTCGATCCGCCCCTTCCAGCGCCACGGCGCCGTCGCCCGCCCGGCGATCACCTCGCGCACCCGCACCGCCACCAGATCGGCATTGACCAGCATCGCCCGCTCCAGCGCCGGCCCGAACGGATGCGTCACCGGCGCGGTATGCAGCCGCGCCACCGGCGCATCCAGCGCATCCCAGCAGATCTCGTTCATCGCCTGGCCCAGCTCGGCCCCCAGCCCCATCATCGGCCAGCCCTCGTCCACCACCAGCAGCCGGTGCGTCTTGCGCACGCTGTCCGCCACGGTATCGACATCCAGCGGCTGGATGGTGCGCAGGTCGATCACCTCCACCTCGATCCCCTCGGCGGCCAACGCCGCGGCAGCCTCCAGCGACCGCTGCACCATCTGCCCCGCCGCCGCGATGGTGATGTCCCGCCCGACGCGGGCAATGCGCGCCACCCCGAACGGCACATAGTGCCCATCCCCCTCCGGCACCGGGCCGCGGCTGCTGAACAGCGCCTTGGTCTCCATCATGATCACCGGATCGCCGGCGCGCAGCGCGGTCTTCCACAACCCCTTGGCATCGGCCGGGGTCGAGGGCATGGCGACCAGCAGCCCCGGGATGTGCGACCACATGGAGTGATACGTGCCGCTGTGATGCGGCCCGGTGGAGCGCACCGTGCCGGCGCCGACGCGGATCACCATGGGCGCGTTCATCTGCCCGTTGGACATGTAGCGCAGCTTGGCCGCCTGCAGCGCGATCTGCCCGGCGGCCTCGAACAGGAAATCGGCAAACATCAAGTCCGCAACACAGCGCACGCCAGTGGCCGAGGCACCCAGCGACGCCCCGGTGAAACCCAGCTCGCTGATCGGCGTGTCGACCATCCTATGTGCGCCGAATTCCTGATACAGCCCCTTGGTGTGCCCGAACGTGCCGCCGCGCTCCCCGGTGCCCTCGCCGTAATAGATGATGTTGGGGTTGGCCCGCATCTCCTCGGCAATGCCGTCGCGCACCGCATCCAGCCAGCCCATCTCGGCGGTCTTGCGCGGCTTCGCGGGTGCCAGCGCCTCGGGCGGATTGATCGGATCGGCATAGGTGTGGCGAAACACCGTGCCGGGGTCGGGCTCGGCGGAGGCGCGGGCGAATTCAACCGAAGCCCGAACCTCCTCATCGATGCGCGTCTCGATGGCCGCCAGCGTCTTGTCGGTGGCAACCCCGAACTCCTCCACCAGGCGGGTGCGGAACGTGGTGACCGGGTCGCGCTTCAACCAGGCATCCACCTCCGCCTGGGTGCGATAGGTGCCGGTGACGGTATCACCCTCATGGTGGCCCACGGTGCGATAGGTCTTCGATTCGATCAGCGTCGGCCCCTCGCCGCGCCGCGCCCGCTCGGCCGCCTCCCGCATCACGGTCCACACGGCCACCACATCATTGCCATCCACCGCCACCCCCGGTATGCCATAGGCCGCCGCCCGGCTGGCAATCTCCGGATTCAGCGTGATCGAGCTCAGCGGCGTGGCCGTCGCGTAGAGATTGTTCTCGCACACCAGGATCACCGGCGCCCGCTGCACCCCGGCGAAGTTCAGCGCCTCGTGGAACGCGCCATGGCTGGTCGCCCCGTCGCCGAAGAACGCCACCGCCACCCCATCCGTGCCCATGTGCCGCGCCGCGATCGCCGCCCCCACCGCCTGCGGCGCCCCGCTCGCCACCACGCCATTGGTGCCGAACAGCCCGATCGCCCGCTCATACAGATGCATCGTGCCGCCGCGCCCGCCCACGCTGCCGCCGGACTTGCCGTACAGCTCGGCCATCAGCACCTTCGGGTCCATCCCCTTGGCCAGCGCATGGCCGTGCCCGCGATGGGTGGAGGTGATCCAGTCCGTCTTGCGCAGATGCGCGCAGACGCCGACCGCGGTCGCCTCCTCGCCGATATACAGATGCAGGAAGCCCGGCGTCTCGCCCGCCCGGCACGCCACCTGGGCGGCCAGCTCGAACCGGCGCAGCATCGTCATCGACTCGAACAGCCGCACCATCTCCTCGGCCGAAAGCCCCTCGGGCAGCGCCGGGCGGTTCAGTCCGGCGGCGGATTTCTGGCGAGCGGCCATCTGGCGCGGTCCTCCCGGGCAAGGCCTGGCGTTGCACCGCCGGGCCAAAGATTATAATGATCCAACGATACGCACGCGCGCGCCGCCCTGCAAGGCGCGCCGGCGGCAACGGGGGGAAAACCAATGCGCGTGAACCTGTCCGGGCGCGTCGCCCTGGTCACCGGCTCGGCCAAGGGCATCGGCCGCGCCATCGCCGACCGACTGGCCGCCGAAGGCGCCAGCGTGGTCTATTCCGACATCGCGGCCCCCCTCGATGCCGCCGCCGCCGACCCGCGCCACATGGCCCTCAAACTCGATGTCACCGACGAGCACGACGTCCAGCACGCCATCGACGCCATCATCGCGCGCTACGGCAAGCTCGACATCTGCGTCAACAACGCCGGCATCGGCACCGCCCCGGCCGACCGCGTCACCATCGACAAGGTTCGTCCGGAGCAATGGCGCCGCCTGATCGATGTCGACCTGACCGGCGTCTTCCTCGTCGCCCGCGCCGCCTCGGCCGCGATGATCCCGCAAAAATACGGCCGCATCATCAACATCTCGTCGGTCCTCGGCCTGGTGCCGATGCGCCTGCAAAGCGCCTATGTCGCCGCCAAGGCCGGGGTCGCCAACCTGACCAAGGGCATGGCGATCGAACTGGCGCAGCACGGCATCACCGTGAACGCCATCGCCCCCGGCAGCACCGCCACGGACGGCTGGCGCAACTGGATCAACGACGCCACCAGCGACGAACAGGAACTGCACGCAAGGCTGATGTCGCACATCCCGATGGGCCGCCCCGCCGAAACCCACGAAATCGCCCATGCCGCGCTGTTTCTCGCCGACCCCGATTCCGCTTTCATCACCGCGCAGATCCTGGCAGTGGATGGCGGCTGGATCGCCGGCTTCGCGCGCGACTTCTGACACCGCCGCGATCCTTGCCGCCCAAACAAGGATCGCGCCGCGATGAGCTTCTGGCAGTATTTCGAGGATCAGGCCGCACCGAAGCTGGCGTTCCGCGCCCACACGTTCCGGGCCATGTTCCGGTATCTCGACACGCTGCCAGGCCGGCTGCTGATCGTGGAGACCGGCTGCGCCCGCCGTCCCGGCGCGTGGGGCGACGGCCAGAGCACGGTGCTGTTCGACCGCTACATCACCGCGCGCGACGACGCATCGCAGTGCCACAGCATCGACGTGAGCGCGGAATCGGTGGCGGCCTGCCGGGCGCTGGTCAGCCACCGGGTCACCGTGCACGAGGGCGACAGCGTGCAGGTGCTGCACCGGCTGTGCCGCGGCGGCCAACTGCCGGGCAGCATCGACTTGCTCTATCTCGACTCCTTCGATGTCGACTTCACCTACTGGTTCGCCTCCGCGGCGCACCACCTGAAGGAATTCGTCGCCGCCGCGCCGCTCATCTCGCCGCGCACCCTGGTGGCGGTCGACGACTCCCCGCTCACCGCGGTGATGGTCAGCAATGACGGCGCCGTCTGGCAATCGGTCCAGCCGCCAGTGGCCGGCGGCAAGGGGCGCTTGCTGGCCGAATACGCCGCAGCGGTCGGCGCCACGCCGCGCTTCGCCGACTACCAGGTGGGGTGGACCGGCTTCTAGAGCGTGATCGTCGGAGGCGGAATCGCCGGAGACGTGAATCACGCGATCAAACAAAGGGCTAGAGCATGGGCCGCGCTTCTGTCAGCGCGGATCATGCTCTAGGCCCTGTGGACACTTATCGAAGCCATAGGACGGTAGCTGCGAGTTTGACAACGGCGAGGTAGTTTCTGGCTGTCTTTTCGAAGCGGG
>JBIPLY010000627.1:0-2681 GCA_044369385.1 Acetobacteraceae bacterium
AACACGATGCCGCCTGTACGCCCGGCTGGATCTGCGGCAAGGCCGAATCGCATGCCGCCCGGCGCCACGGTATCGATGCCCGCAGCCAGACCTGCGAGATGCATCACCGGGTCTTGCCCGATGTCGACCGGCCGGGCCTTTTCGTCTCGATGTTCTCGTCGGTGATGGACGGCGGCGGCGTCGATTTCGGTTTCACGGCGCTGGTCCTGCGCATCACGCCGGACAGGCGCGCCATTGCCGAGACGCCTCTGCGCACGATTCGTATTTTTTCAGGCAACCGCAGGCTCGATACGAAGGACTGGGCGAATTTGCCGCCACCGGCACCGACCCGCGGTGCCCGGGTGCACAAGCCGGTTTCCGAAGACGCGCTTCCGGAACTGCGCACCGCCCTCGCCGTCGCGACCGGTGCGGCCTACGGGCTGATCGCCCGGACCGAGGCGGGAACGGACCTGCGATTCGAAATCGCCGCCGGCCCGCGCCGGACCGACATCGTGAAGGAGATGCAGGAATGCCTCGAAGAACGCGGACGCGCGCTCGAAGGCCGATAGCGGCCGCAATCGCCGCCGTCGCCTTCGCGACGGGGTTGGCCGACGCCGCAGCGCGCGCGGAAGGGTGCGGGCGGAACGCCGTCTGCACGGTCGCGCGCAACCACGAATTCATCGAATCGCGCGACGCAAAAGGGCTGGCCGCGTGCGCGATCGTGTTCCATGCGCAGGACATCGACCGGCGGCGCTTCCTGTCGGTCACGTTGATGGGTGGCGAAGGGCCGGTCCTGCCCTACCTGCGCTACTTCGTGATGGCCGCCGATGTCGAAGGCGACGCCGAACCCCGCCGCATGCCGCTCGCGTCGATCCGGATCGTCGACGGCGAGCGGAACTTCGACTCCAAGGATTGGCTCGCCTTCGCGACGCCGGACGGGCTCGCCCATCTGCGCACCGACGTGTTGCCCGAACACCGCGCGGCAATCGGCCGCGCCGCGGCCCGGTCGACGAGCGGCCACTACGGCATCGCGGCAACCTATGCCGACGGAACGGTGTGGCTCTTCGGCGTCACCCACCTGCGCGAGCGACGGGACGTGGCGGAAAAATTCGCCGGCTGCATGGAAACGCTGCGCCGCGACGTGGGCGGGTGAGGTTCGGATTGCGCCGGGGCGGCTTCGCGGACGCGCAGGTGGTGCTGAGGAACTGCGTTCCCGAATACCGGGACCGCACGCGCTTCGTCTCCTGCAAGCTCGAACACTTCGCCGAGACGCGCGGCGGCGGCCTGTTCATCCATCTCAACTTCATGGCGACCTTCGCGCCCGGCGAGTTCAGCCTCGCCTACACGGCCAATTGCGGCGAGCCGCCGGGCCCGGGCCGGCGCGGCGTCGTGATGCCGGCGGCGGCGCTCGACCTCGTCGGCGTCGACGGCGAACCCGACCTCGCCGCGTGGGCCGCATTCACGTATGGCGAGTTCGCCGGCCGCTGGAAGGCGTTCCACCCGGACGACCGGGCCCCCGTCGAGATCGGACTGCGCTGCTTCACCGACCGCGCCTACCTCGCCACGATCGACACCGCGGCGGGCGAACGCGAACAATTCCTCGTGCGCGAGCCCGCCCCGGACGAGGGGATCGTCGCGGAATTCCGCGCGGCGTTCGGAACGTGGCGGCGCGATGCCTACGACGCGCCGCGCCGCACGGGGCGGCCTTGAACGCGATCGCGACCATGGCGGGCCTGCTGGGATGCAATCCGCCGGAGAAACTCGCCGACGGCGGCACGCCGGCCCGGGTCGTCTGGAGCCGCGCCGCCGCGATCCACGACACGCCGGAGACCGTTCGCGATTCCGACGGCAAGCCCGTCGGACTCGTCCTGATCGTGATCGCGCCGACCGATATCGGCCCCGAAACGACCGTCCTTATGATCTTCATTCCGCTCGGCGCGACGGCGCGCCCGGTCGCTGTGGGGACCGTCCGCGGCATCGATGCCGACCACATCAGGCCGGAGGACGACCTATCGGGCACCCGATCGATCTGGCACTACGGCGCCGACGGAAAATTCGATACGCGCGGCTGGGCCGAGGACCTTTCGGCCGGAAGTCACAGCCGGACGGCGCCTTCGGACGGTCCGGTTTCGACGACGCTCGAACAGGTGCTCGAGCACGCGACCGCGCAGCCGTTTCTCGTCGTCGTCGAAACCGAGGAAGGCACCCAATGGCGGTGCCTCGTCCTGCACGAGAAGCCGGCGCCGCACATCGCGGAGTCGGTGCGTGCGCGCCTCGTCGACGCCGCCGGTGGCGTCGAGGACTGACCGGCGTCCGGGCCTAGATCCGCCAGCTCCCCGGCTCCGCCTCCACCTGGGCACCCGTCGCCATGTTGCGCACGCGGTGCGCCTCGCCTTCCCGCTCGGGCGGGAACCACACGAACGGGATGCCCTTGTCGTTGGCGTATTTGAGCTGCGCGTCGAACTTGCGTTCCTCGTGGTACATCTCGACCTTGAGGCCGCGGGCGCGAAGCGCGCGCGCCGTCGCCGCGACGTCCGCGTAGACGCCCCCGCGCGGGAAGACGACCAGCACGTCGGTCGGCGTCTTGCGCGTCGGCTTCAGGCGGCCTTCCTTCTGCAGCTTCCAGAAGATGCGCGTGAGGCCGATCGAGATGCCGATGCCCGGCAGGCGGCGGTTGATCAGCGAGCCGACGAGATTGTCGT
>JBIPLY010000546.1:0-2679 GCA_044369385.1 Acetobacteraceae bacterium
GTCTGCTCGCGCTCGTCATTGCCGCCGCCGAGGCCGGCACCGCGATGGCGGCCGACGGCGTCGATCTCGTCGATGAAGATGATGCAGGGGGCGTTCTTCTTGCCCTGTTCGAACATGTCGCGCACGCGGCTGGCGCCGACGCCGACGAACATCTCGACGAAATCGGAGCCCGAGATGGTGAAGAACGGCACGTTGGCCTCGCCGGCGATGGCGCGCGCCAGCAGCGTCTTGCCGGTGCCCGGCGGGCCGACCAGAAGGCAGCCCTTGGGGATCTTGCCGCCCAGGCGCTGGAACTTCTGCGGGTCCTTGAGGAACTCGACGATCTCCTGGAGCTCGCCCTTGGCCTCGTCGATGCCGGCGACGTCGTCGAAGGTGATGCGGCCCTGCTTCTCGGTCAGCAGCCGGGCGCGGGACTTGCCGAAGCCCATCGCCCGCCCGCCGCCGCCCTGCATCTGGCGCATGAAGAACACCCAGACGCCGATCAGCAGCAGCATCGGGAACCAGGACAGCACGTAGTGCAGGATCTGGTTCTCGCTCTCCTCGGCGCGGGCCACCACGCGCACGCCCTTCTCCGTCAGGCGGCTGACCAGGGTCGGGTCTTCGGGGGTGTAGGTCTGGAACGGCCGGCCATCGGTCAGCGTGCCGCCGAGGTTGCGGCCCTGGATGGTGACGTCGCGCACCCGCCCGGCGTTCACATCGGCGATGAAATCGGAATAGGCCAGCTTCTGGGCCGACGAACGTTCGCCCCCAGGCTGGAACAGGTTGAACAGCACCACCAGCAGCAGTGCGATGATCACCCAGAGTGCCAGGTTGCGGCCGAAATTGCTCATTCCATTCCCTGGCCGGATCGGCCCACCGTAGATTTGCGTCAGTCGACGAGTGTCGGACCCGGCCGGAGTTTGAACCGGTTCCATGCTCGAAGGCTTAACATAGGACGCTTGCCCAAAGCTTGCACCCCCGTTTGCGCACTCTTCGGATGGAATGCCGGTGAAATCCGGGTCATATCGGCTGGAACGGGGCCCCGGCCAGCGGGCCGTGCGGCGCGAAGGCCAGGGCGGGCGCATATCCGTCGGTCGAGAACCCGAGTGCCGGCACCGCGATCAGCGCGCCGGCGTGGCGCAGGGCGGGCAAGGTGTGCAGCAGCGCCGCGGGCCAGTCCGGGCGCATGGTGCGCAGGCTGGCCGCCGCCGCGCCCAAGGCGCCGAGGGTGACAGCATCCGGGTTCAGCCCGGGCGGCATGGCGCCGCAGAGCTGGAACCGCCCGTCCCAGAGCGCGCCTGGCCGGGCCGGCACCGGGGGCTGCATCGCCGCGGCCTCGCGCAGCACCAGCCAGCCCGCGCCATGCCGCGCCGCCACCAGCCGGGCTCCGCCCAGGCTTGCGGCGCGCGGGGCGGCGGCAAGGGCGGCGACGGCGGCCGAGGGCAGCGCATGGCGGCGCCCGGCGATGGTGCGCAGCAGTGCCTCCAGCGCCGCCGCCGGCAGCGCGCCCGGCGACAGCAGCGCCCAGCCGGCCGGATCGATCCGCACCCGCGCGGCCAGGACCGCGGCGATCGCATCATCCTGCGCGGTGCGCGCGGCGCCGTGGCGGGCGGCTTCGCCGGCCAGCGTGGCCACCGTGGCGCCGTGCCCGTCGGGGTCGGCGAGTTCCGCGCGCAGCCGGGCCACCCAGCCGATGCCGTGGCGGAGCAGCAGGGCGCGCAGATCGCCCGGTGCGGTGCCCAGCAGCGGGCGCAACAGGCGCACCGCGTCGCGCTCCACCAGCCCCGCCATGGCCGCCAGGCCGCGCGGCCCGCTGCCGGCGCGCGCGCGCATGCGCAGCGTCTCCGCCTGGTCGGCGCGGTGATGGCCGAACAGCAGGTGCAGGATGCCCGCGCCGGCACAGGCCTGCGCCAGGGCCGCATGGCGCGCCACCCGCGCCCGCGCCGCCAGCCCCGGCCCGTGCGCCAGCCCGGTCAGGGTCAGCAGCCGCGCCGCGATGCCCTGCCCGGCCAGCCGGGCCAGGGTCAGCCGCGCCTCGGCGGTCGACTCGGGGCGCAGGCGGTGATCGACCACCAGCCCCAGCACCGCGCCGCCCTGCCCCGCCGCCCAATCGCGCGCCAGCAGCGCGAGCGCCAGGCTGTCCGGCCCGCCGGACACCGCGACCGCCAGGGCCGGCGCCGGCTCGAACGGCCCCAGCCGGGCCATGGCCGCGGCGAATTCGGCGGGCAGTGCTGCCGGGTTCAGCGGCAGCCGGCGCGCTGCCGGGCGGCGGCAATCGGCTCGCGCAGGTCGGCGCGCGGGGTCGGGAACTCCGCCTTCAGCTTGTCCAGCGTGACGCAGGCGGCGCGCTTCTCGTTGATCGCGGTCAGCGCATTGGCCAGGCCGAGCAGCGAGGGCTGCGCCAGGGTGCCGGCGCGGGCGCGATTGTAGGTGTCGTCATAGGCGACGGCCGCGCCCTGGAAATCGCGCTTGCCGGCCAGGGATTGCGCCAGGAGGAATTGCGCGTCCGTCGCCCGCGGCGATTGCGGGAAGCGCATCACCTCGCGCGCGGCGGCCTCGGCGGCGGCGTAGTCGCGGCGCGCCAGGGCGGCGTTGCCCTCCTGCATCGCCATTTCGGGCGTGCGGCGCGCGGGCGCGGCGGCGGGCGGCGTGGCGGCAGCGGGCGGCGTGGCGGCGGCAGGCGGGGTGGCCGGCCGGGCG
>JBIPLY010000155.1:0-8715 GCA_044369385.1 Acetobacteraceae bacterium
CAGGCGGCCGGTGTCGCGCTCGGTGACCGGGAAGCCGGAGATGTTGTGGGTGGCCATCAGGGCGCGGGTTTCGGCGAGCGTCATGTCCGGGTGGATGGCGATCGGGTTCACCACCATGCCGGACTCGTATTTCTTGACCCGGCGGACCTGGGCGGCCTGTTCGGCGATGTCGAGGTTCTTGTGGATCACGCCGATGCCGCCGTGCTGGGCCATGGCGATGGCCATGCCGCTTTCGGTCACCGTGTCCATCGCCGAGGAGACCAGCGGGATGTTCAGCGAGATCATCCGGGTCAGCCGGGTCTGGGTGTTGACGGCCGTGGGCAGCACGTCGGAGTAGCCGGGGACGAGCAGCACGTCGTCGAAGGCGAGTGCCTCGGCGATGCGGCTGGAGGCGACCGCATCGGGGATGCGCGTCGAGGCTCCCGCACCGGTGGTGGGGAGGGATTGTGTGTTTGAATCGGGGGGTGCCATGGCCGGACCTTTGTGCAACCTTGGCGGCCCTCCTTAGTCGCATGGGCCGGGCGACGCAAGCGGAGTCCGGTGGCAGGCGCATGACAGCAGCGGGGGGCAGCCGCGCCCCGGGGGCTAGGCGCGGCCGCGAAAGCCCGTGGCGATGACGTAGAGCTCGCTGCTTTCCTTGCGGCTGGCCGGGGGCTTGGCGTGGCGCACGCTGGCGAAGGCCAGCTTCATCGGCGCGAGCATCTCCTTCTCCGAGCCGCCCTGGAACACCTTGGCGACGAAGCCGCCGCCGGGGGCCAGCACCTTCATGGCGAAATCCAGCGCCAGTTCGGCCAGCGCGATGATGCGCAGATGGTCCGTGGCGGCGTGGCCGGTGGTGTTCGGCGCCATGTCCGACAGCACCAGGTCGGGCGGGCCGCCCATCAGAGCGACCAGGCGATCCGGCATGTCGGGGTCGTTGAAGTCGCCCTCGACCATGGTGACGCCAGGCATCGAATCGACCGGCAGGAGATCGAGCGCCACCACCTTCCCTGCCCCGCGCTTCATCGCCACCTGGCACCAGCCGCCAGGGGCGGCGCCGAGGTCGAGCACGCGCATGCCCGGGCGGATGAGCTGGTAGCGGTCGTCGATCTCGATCAGCTTGAAGGCGGCGCGGGAACGCCAGCCCTGGGCCTGGGCCAGGGCGACATAGGGGTCGTTGAGCTGGCGCTTCAGCCAGAGCTGGCTGGCCGGGGTGCGGCCGCGGCTGGTGCGCAGGTTGACGACCAGGCCGCGCTTGGCGGCGTTGGGCTTTTTCGTGCCGGCGGGGGTCTTGCCCGGGGTCTTGCCCGGGGCCTTGCCTACGGGCTTGCCGGCGGGCTTGCCGGCGGGCGGCTTGCGGCTGGTGGGTTTCTTGGGGGGCTTGGCCATGGCGCTGCCTACGCCGGTTGCGCCACGTCGGCCAGCCCTGCGGGCGCGGGCCAGCCGGCCGGGGGGCGGCCGGGGCGGCGGGGCGGGCGCATCAGGCGCAGCAACATGCCCTCGCGCAGGCCGCGATCGGCGACCAGCACCTGCTCGGCGGGCCAGAGTTCGTGGATGGCGGCGAAGACGGCGCAGCCCGGCAGGACGAATTCGGCGCGGTCCGGGCCGATGCAGGGATGGCGCTCCAGCCCGGCCCGGCCGAGGCCGCGCAGGATATCGAGCGCGGCACTGGCGGTGCAGCCGTCCAGCACGGTGCCGTCGACCGCGGCGCGGGAATAGCGCGGCAGGTCCAGCGCGATGCCGGCCAGCGTGGTGACCGTGCCGGAGGTGCCGAGCAGGACCACGCCGCCCTGGCGCACTTCCTGGGCGATGCAGTGGATCGCCTCGAACGGGCGGAGCAGGATGCTGACCTGTTCGACCATCGCCTCGAACCCCGCCGGCGTATCGGCCCCGTTGGGCCAGCGTTCGGCCAGGGTGACAACGCCGATCGGCAGCGAGGTGGTGCCGATCAGGCGCGGGGCGTCCTCGCCGAGGCGGATCCAGGACAGCTCGGTGGAGCCGCCGCCGATGTCGAACAACAGGGCGCGGCGGGCCTGGCCGCGCAGCAGCGGGGCGCAGGAGTCCAGGGCCAGTTCGGCCTCCTCCCGCGTCGAGATGATCTCGATCGGCAGGCCGGTCTCGGCGCGGGCGCGGGCGAGGAACTCCGGCCCGTTGGCGGCGCGGCGGCAGGCTTCGGTGGCCACCGCGCGCAGGGCGCGGATCGGCCGGCGGTCCAGGCGCTGGACGCAGCCGTGCAGGGCGGCGATGGCACGGTCCATGGCGGCGGGGCAGAGGCGGCCGGTTTCGTGCAGGCCCTCGCCCAGGCGCACGGTGCGGCTGAAGCTGTCGAGCACGCGGAAACCGTCGCCGGCGGGGGCGCCGACCAGCAGGCGGCAATTGTTGGTGCCCAGGTCGATGGCCGCAAAGGCGCCGGCCGGCCGGAAAGGGCCAGGGCGGGGCGCGGGCGGCAGGGAGGGCGGGGACGGCTGCATGATGGTCCGTATATGGGGCATGCATGATCGTCCCCGGGTGGCCCCCAGGGCAAGCCCGGAATGCGCGGGGCGCAGATGTTTGGCCGCCAGGGTGGTTGCGCGGGGGGAATGCGCGTGGTAACTCGCCGCTCCCGCGGATTGGGGGATAGTTTAGCGGTAAAACTCCCGGCTCTGACCCGGGCATCCTTGGTTCGAATCCAGGTCCCCCAGCCAGCGTATCCGCCGCAGCCGATGGCGCGGCCTCTTTGAAATTCCAGGCCGGCAGACGCGGGTGCCTAAACCTGGGCGACAGTCGGTCACGACCAGGCGGTCGGGGCCATGACCCTGGTGCCTGGCGCGGGCGGGGTTTCCGGCGGGCCGGCGAAGCATTGGGCGAGTGACATCCAGGCGCCGGCGGCCACGCCTTCGACGCGGAGCGCCGTGTCGGCGATGTTGCGGGTCTGGGCGGCGACCTGGCAGAATTCCACGGCGTCGCCCTCGACCTTCCCCCCCTGCCCGTCCCAGGTCCAGGTGCCGTCGGCGGCATGCAGGATGACGGCGGGCTGCGGGCCGGGCGGGTCCTGGTTGCGATTGCGAAAGGTCCAGGCATAGGTGCGCACGCCGATCTCGGCGATGTTGCGCAGGCGCGGGGCGGCGGGCGGGCGGGCGCGGCCGAGCAGGTCCCAGATCGCCTGGGCGTGCGACCAGGTTTCCATCTGCCGGGCGGTGGCGAACATGCGCAGGCCCATGCCGGGGCCGGCCCAGGGCATGCGGGTCTCGGGCGGGATTTTCTCCAGCCGATCACACAGCATGTGCGCGGTGCGGTGCCAGAGCGCCAGCAGCTCGCTGCCCTGCGGGTCGCCGAGGACCTGGCGGGTGGCCTGGACATTGGTCTGGCCCTGGGCGCGCAGGGCCTGGGTGCGGGCGCGGAAGGCGGCGAAGGCGTCGGCGCCATCGGCGGAGGCCATGGCCATCAGGTCGCTGTGGTGCAGGTGCTGGAGGATGTCTTCCACCGTCCAGGCCTTGAAGCCGGTGGGGGCCGGCCAGGCGGCGGGCGGCATGGCGGCGAGGAGCGCGTGGAGGTCTTCGACCTCGTCGCGGAAGTCCTGGATTTGCTGCATGTCTTGCCTTGTGGATTGCGGCGGGCGGGAGGCGGGCTGAAGCCCGCCCTACGATTTTTTACCTCGGCCAGGCGCGGATGGACAGGAACCCGCCATCGATCGGCAGCATGACGCCGGTGACCCAGCGCGCCTCGTCGCTGGCCAGATACACCGCGGCGTGGCCGACATCCCAGCCGGTGCCCTCGGTTTGCAGCGGCACGCCCTTTCGCCGACGCTCGCGCGCCTCCTCGCCCATGTGCGCCACCATCGGGGTGTTCACGGTGCCGACGACGATGGTGTTGGCGCGGATGTTGTGCGCGGCGTAGTCGGCGGCCACCGACAGGGTGAGGCCGTGCAGCCCGGCCTTGGTGGCGGTGTAGGCGGCGGCCCCCGGCGAGCCGGACAGGCCGGTGGCGCCGGCGATCGAGGAGACGTTCAGGATCGCCCCGCCGCCTTGGGCCTTCATGTGCGGCAGGACGGCGCGGCAGCACAGCAGCACCGAGGTCAGGTTCGTGCGGAACACCAGCTCCCACTTGTCCAGCGCGATCGTCTCCGGCGTGCCCGGCGCGCCGATGCCGACATTGTTGTGCAGGATGTCGATGCGGCCGTAGGCGGCGAGCGCGGCAGCGGCCAGGGCCATTGCGTCGTCCTCGTGGGTGACATCGGCGGCGACGGCCAGCGCGGTGCCGCCCTCGGCGCGGATGGTCTCCGCCAGCGCCTCGGCGCGGTCGCGGGAGCGGTTGGCGAGCACCACTTTCGCACCCTCGCGCGCCATCAGGATCGCGGCGGCGGCGCCGTTGCCGATGCCCTCGGCGCGCGAGGCGGCCCCGGTGACGATGGCGACCTTGTCCTTCAGTCGTTGCATGGCGTGGCCTCCCGTGGCCGCGATCATGGCGCGGGTTGGGGGGGGAGCGCCAGATGCGCGTCCATGATGTCGCGTTCGGCGGGGTTGCGGCGGACGGTGAAGCCGAGCTTTCGGATGAAGGCGAGCATGGGGGCGTTGTCGGCCAGGACCTGGCCCTCGATCAGGCGGACGCCCTGCGCGCGGCCCCAGGCGATGAGCTGGCGCATCAGGGCGGTGGCCAGGCCGCGGCCCTTGGCGGAGGCCTGCACGACGATGGCGAATTCGGCCGTGCCGGTGTCCATCTCCCGCACCAGGCGGGCGACGCCGACGGTCGCGCCGGCCGCGTCGGTGGCGATCAGGGCCATCTCGCGCGCGTAGTCGACCTGGGTGAGGCGGGCGATCTGTTCGGTGGACAGCGCGCGGATGGCGCTGAAGAAGCGGTAGCGGACGTCCTCGGGCGAGAGGCGGGCGAAGAATTCGGCGTGGGCGGCGGCGTCTTCCGGGCGGATCGGGCGCAGGGTGAATGTCTCCGCGCCGGCCTGGTGGGTGCGGACCCATTCGCTGGGATAGGGCGGGATGGCCAGCGGGGGACGCGGCGTGTCGGACAGGGTGATGGCGGCGGCGGCGCGGATGCCGTGGGCGTCGAGGTGGAGTGCCAGGTCGAGGCCGGTGATGCGCGGGTGGTCGACGATGAGCTGGCTGGCGCGTTCCAGCAGCTCGGCGGTGCGGGCGGGGCCGTTGGGGGTCATGGCGATCTGCGCGGCGATCGCGGTCTGCGCGATCAGGGTTTCGGCCAGGGCGCGGTTGAGCGGCGGCAGGTCGATGGCGCGGTCCTGGGCGAGGGCGGAACCGAAGGCCAGGATGGGGCCGAACATCGGGTCATTGCCAAGGGCCACGCGCAGCGCGAGGCCGGGTTCGGGGCCGGTGGCGATGCCATAGGCGGCCAGCAGGGCGGCGGCGGTGTCCGGCGGGAGCGGGCCGGCGGGTGCGGCGGCGAGCAGGGCAGCGGCGGTGGCGGCCTGGATGTGCAGGTCGGGCACCGCGCTGTCCGGCAGTTCGCGGGCGGCGGCGCGGATGCGGCGGTGCTGCACCAGGTGCAGGAAGCCGCGCACCGCTTCCTCCGGCGTGGCGAAGGCGGGGATGGCGGCGTCGGCGAGGCGGCGGCGGTGCGGCTCGCCGGTGGTCTGGCCCATGGCGCAGGCCAGCAGCGGGGTTTTCATGGCGGTGCCGGCCGCGGCGATGGCGTCGATCGCGGCCGTGTCGGCGGGGCCGGTGGGGGCGTGGACGACGAGGATGCCGCCGACCTCCGGCATTGCCGCGCATTCGGCGGCCAGGGCGGCGAGGCGGGCGGGGTCGTCGGGGTCGGCGTGGCGGAAGGCCTCGCCGGTGGGCAGGCGGGCCAAAGCGAAGCCGTCGCGCAGGGCGGCGTCGGCGGCCAGGCGGGCGGGGCCGGTGGCGTTGGTGACGATGGCCAGCCGCTCGCCGCGGGCGGGGCGGGCGCGGGTGAGGGTCTCGGCGGCGGCGAGCAGGTCGGCCAGGGTGGAGACGCCGAGCACGCCGCAGCGGCGCAGCACGGCGTCAAAGGCGGCATCGGCCAGGCCGCCGGGGTCGGCCAGGCGGGTGCCGGCGCGGATGGCCACGACCGGGCGCAGGCGGGCGGCGGCGCGGGCGGCGGAGATGAAGCGGCGCGGATCGCGGATGTGGCGGATGTCGAGCAGGATGGCGCCGGTGTCGGGGTCGCGGGAGAGCCAGTCCAGCACCAGGCCGAAGCCGATATCCGCATTGCCGCCGATGCCGGCGATGGTGGAGAAGCCGATGCCGTTCGGCTCCGCCCAGTCCAGCACCACGCGGCACAGGGCGGCGGATTGGGAGACCAGGGCGAGGCGGCCCGGGCGCGGCGCCAGGTGGCCGCGCGTCGCGTTCAGGCCCAGGCGCGGCACGGCGATGCCGAAGGAGCCGGGGCCGAGGGCGCGGATCCCGGCGGACTTTGCGGCTTCGCCAACCCCATCCGCGAGACAGAGCACGATGGCGGTGCGGGTGCCGCGCGCGGCCAGGGCGGCGAAGACCGGGGCGATCGGGCCGTCGAGCGCGCAGATCACGGCGAGATCGGCGCCGGCCGGAGTGGTGTGGATTTCGCCCGGGAAGGCGCTGGCGGCGAGGTTGACCCGGACCTGTTGCCCGGCCGGCGAATCCGCGCCGGTCAGCACGACCGAGCCGGGCCGGAACAGGAACTCGGGGCGGAATTTGCCGGGGGGAGCGGGGAGCATGGCCATTCAGGGGTGTCCGGTGGGTTGCAGCCGGCGCCAGGGACGGCATGATGCACCGAACACGCGAAGGGGCCACCATGTCCGATACGTCACGCTGGGATCCCGAGATGCTGGCCGCGCGCCAGCGCCTGGATGCCGAAGCCGCGAAATACCCGCCGGTGGTGGCGCGCGAGCCGTTCGACGTGTCGCGCGAGGTGACGGAGCGGATGGGCGAGGTGTTCGGCAGCGGCGGGCCGACCATGGCGCTGAGCGAGGATCGCTGGGTCTATGCGCGCGGGCGGCGGGTGTTCACCCGGTTCCACCATCCGGCGCCGGGCGAACAACGGCCGGTGCTGATCTGGTTCCATGGCGGGGGCTGGGTGTGGAGCAGCGTGGACACCCATGACCGGCTGGTGCGGGAACTGGCGACGGCTTCCGGCTATGCCGCAATCAACGTGGACTATTCGCTGTCGCCCGAAGCGAAGTTCCCGACCGCGCTGCTGGAATGCGCCGAGGTGGTGCGCTGCGTGGCGGAGAACGCCGCGGAGTGGGACATCGATCCGCGCTACATCGTGATCGGTGGCGACAGCGCGGGGGGAAATTTGGCGGCCGGGGTGGCGATCGCGCTGCGCGACATGGGCGGGCCGGCGCTGGCGGGCATGCACCTGGCCTATCCCGTGGTGGAGGCGAACTTCGACACCACGTCGTATCGCGAGTTCGCCGAGGGGTACGGGCTGACGCGGGCGGGGATGATGGCGTACTGGGACCTCTACACCCGCGATCCCGGCGACCGGCTGAACCCGCTGTGCTCGCCGCTGCGCGACCATTGCCGGGCGCTGCCGCCGGCGCTGGTGCAACTGGCGGAGCTGGACGTGCTGCGCAGCGAGGGGGCGATGTTCGCCAGCAAGCTGGTGATCGCCGGCGGGCGCTGTGCGGAGATCACCTATCCCGGGATGCTGCACGGGTTCATGCGCATGACCGAAGCGGTGGGCCAGGCGCGGGAGGCGGTGAAGCACGCGGGGGAGTGGCTGAAGGAGGTGGGGGGGATGCTGGAGCCGGAGGGGGGGATGCCGCCCGGCTGACGCGCTCGGCCATGCTGCCGGGCGTCGATCGGCAGTGAGCAGCGGGGTATTCGGGGCCGACAAAGCGGACTTTGGGCGTGTTGGTGGCCCAATCGAGGCGCCGGTTATCTGAGAGCAGCAGCCTGCCTATTCCCGCTTCGCAGCACGCACTTGGATTACCAGCGTGCTCAGCAAGGCCAGGTGGCGCGCAGCCGTGGCAGGATGCGGACGGTGTTGAGGGTCATGAACATAGACGTTTCGCAAGGCAAGCATTGCGCCACGGGCAAGATCATGCAGGCCGCCGCGGCGGTTCCTTGCCGTTTCGTCTGCGCCTTCCGCAACGACCAGCAGGGCGCCTTCGCGCTTGAGCGCTTGGTCCACCAGAGCAACGCCGTCGAGCTTCAGGCCGGTTCGCTCCCGAATGAGAGCCACAAAAACATCGCAGCCCTTGATGACGGCGCCGCGGTAGTCGCCCATCCGATAGTACGGCAGGGCGGCCTTGGCCACATCCGGGTCGAGCAGTTCCTCGAACCCCAGGGCGAGCGGCATGGCGGCGCCGCTGGCAATCGCCTCGACTTTGTTCCGGATGCCTTCCTCAATGGCAGCAACGTCAAAGAGCGCAATGTCCCGGAGGTCGCAGTACTGGCCAAAGCCGAGATGCCGGCTGAGAGAAGAAGGGACGATCAGGTCCCCGCCGACCTCCCTCAGGTGTGCGACGAGCACTGCCAGGACCTTGAGCACGGACTCCGGAGCCTTTGCGCTGTCCTCGTGCTGACCCTCCAGGGCGGCGAGGGCTTCTTCACGGATCTTGGCCGTCAGCGCGAAGCAGCGCACCAGGCGCAGGGCGAGGTTCACGTCAGCGGCCATATGGTTCGTGATCCGGGATATGAGTTGACTTGCAGATATAGGAGGACGCTGCGCGCGCGTCATCCAGCGCTGTGCTCGGCTATTCATCCCTCATCAGGAGTGCCGCCTAACACGCGCTTGTCCTTGCCCTGCCCGCCTCACAGCCGTTATTCTGCTGTTGAGGAGTAC
>JBIPLY010000548.1:0-2662 GCA_044369385.1 Acetobacteraceae bacterium
CGGCGTTGGCCGGCGAGGCGCAGGGGATGCTGGGGGCGGGGCGGGGTCCCCTGCCCCGTGCGGTGATCGCCGCGGCGTTGCCGGCGGTGTTGGCGCGCCGGGATCTGGCGCGGCCGGCTTTGGGGCGCGGGGATGTCGGGCGCGGGGTGGGGGATCGGCTGGCGGTGCTGGCGGCGTGGGCGCGGGCGCGGGTATGAGGGACGCATGAAACAGGACCTGATCCCCGACCATCTCGCACCAGTGTTCTGGCGGCCGGACCGGCTGGGCACGATCAGCGCCTGGTGGGGGCACGTGCCGTTTGCGCATTGGCTGGTCTGCGCCATGCGGCCGGGGCTGGTGGTGGAGCTCGGCACGCATACCGGGGTGTCGTATGCGGCGTTCTGTCGGGCGGTGGCCGAACGCGGGTTGGCGACGCAGTGCGTGGCGGTGGATACCTGGACCGGGGACGACCAGGCCGGGCATTACGGCGAGACGATCTTCGCGGAGTTGCAGGCGTGGCACGCGGCGCGGCATGCCGGGTTTTCGCGGCTGCTGCGGGCCGAATTCGACCGGGCGCGGCCGCTGTTCGCCGCCGGGAGCATCGATCTGCTGCATATCGATGGGCGGCACGACGAGGCGTCCGTGCGGCACGATTTCGCCACCTGGCTGCCGGCGATGTCGCCGCGCGGGGTGATGTTGTTCCACGATACCGAGATGCGCGGGCCGGGCTGGGGGGTGTGGCAGGTGTGGGAGGCGGCGCGGCGGCGGTATCCCGGGTTTGCCTTCGCGCATGGGCACGGGCTGGGGGTGCTGGCGGTGGGCGCGCGGCCGGACCCGGCGGTGGCGGCGCTGTGTGCGGCCGAAGGGACGGACCAGGCGGCGGCGGTGCGGGCGATGTTTTCCGTCGCGGGGGAGCGCTGGATCGCCGACCAGATGCTGCGCCACGCCAAGCCGGCCGCAGGCGCGCAATAACCGGCCGCTCGCCGATGTCGGCGCCCGCCCCCTAGCGGAACGCTCCCGCACGCCCATCTCCCTGCCGCGCCCCATGCGTGCCGCGGCAATCATTCGGGATGATCGGCAATGCCTCTTCTGCGACAGATTCTGGTGCTGGCCGGTGGTGTCATGCTCGCCGGCTGCACCATCGCCACCCCGTATCGCAGCGTGCCCGGCCAGGCCGCGGCGCCCGGCGAGACCCATGTCGTGGCGCTCACCCACGCCGTGCTGGACCCGGCCATCCGGCGCGATTTCGACCGGCAGACCGAGGCGATCTTCAACGTGCTGGGCCAACAGCCCGGCATCGTCGGCTATGCCGTGCGGCGCCAGTTCTTCGGCAACGAGGTCTGGACCATGACAACCTGGCGCGACGAGGCCGCGCGGGCGCGCTTCGTCACCTCGCAGATGCATCGCGACGGCATCGCCGCCGGCGGCAAGGCCGTGCGCCAGGGCCGCTTCGTGCGCATCGAGGTGCCGGCCGCGGAGACGCCGATCCCGTGGTCGCGCGCGCTCACACTGCTGGAGTCATCGGCGGCCACCTACTGACGGCAGCGCGGGTTGCGCGTTGTAACGCCAGGGCTGGTCGGGGTGTCTGCAGGGGAATGGCCATCCGTCCCGGACCAGGCCAATCAGGGAGAACGACCGATGACACGAGTGCCGTCGCTTGCCGCCGCCAGCTTCGCGATCCTGCTCGCCGGGCCGATACAGCCGGCTTTGGCGCAGGACTCCGATCCCGCGCCGATCGTGGAGATCATGCGCGCCTTCGCCGGCCCGGGCACGCACCGGCCAAGTGGCGCCAAGGGCAGCTGCTACGCCGGCCGGTTCGAGCCGAGCGCCGCCGCGCGCGGGCTGTCGAAGGCCGTCATCTTCACCAAGCCATCCGAAGCCGTGATCCGCTTCTCGGTCGGTGGCGGCAATCCGGGCGTGGCCGACGGCGCGCGCGGCGTGAACCGCGGCCTGTCGTTTCGCATCGATGGCGACGGCCCCGGCCAGACCGAGTTCGTGATGGTCAACGCGCCGATCAACTTCGTCGCCACGCCGGCGCAGATGCTGGGCTTCCTGGAGGCGCGCCGGCCCGCCGCCAACGGGCAGCCCGATCCCGACCGCGTGCGCGCCTTCTCCGAGGCCAATCCCGAGACGCTGCACCAGGCGCGGTTCCTGGCCAGCAAGCCGATTCCGGGGTCGTGGGTCGGCGTGAACTACTGGGGTGTGCACGCCTACACGCTGACCAACGCCGCCGGCGCGCGCCAGGTCATCAAGTTCCGCATGGAGCCAATCGACGGGCCGGTGAACCTGACCGACGACGAGGCGCGCGCCCAGCCCCGCGACTATCTGGCGGCCGATATCGCCACGCGGTTGGCGAGCGGGCGGCCGACCGGGCTGCGGATGGTGGCGATCCTCGGCCGCGCGGGCGATACGACCGACAATCCGACGAAGATGTGGGACGGCGAGGACACGCGGCCGACCGTGGAGCTCGGCACGCTGCTGGTGCGCAGCGTGGCGGATGCCAAGGTCTGCGACGGGACGATCTTCGCGCCGACGCTGCTCGCCGAGGGGATCGACGGGCCGGAGAACGATCCGATGTTCGCGATCCGCACGCCGGCCTATGCGATCTCGATCACCAAGCGGGCGAACTGATACCGGCCCGGGGGGCGGGGCCCGCATGCCGCGCCGAGGGCGGGGGGGGGTG
>JBIPLY010000156.1:0-8679 GCA_044369385.1 Acetobacteraceae bacterium
AATGAAGATTTCGACCTTGCCGCAAGTCGTGGCGGTGACGGTGCCGCCCGGTGAATTTCGGACCCCTCGCGTTGTGGTGGCGTTGCGCTGCGGGGTGGTGATGCTGCGGGTGATGGTGCGGCGGCTGTCGGGATCGCGGCTTGATGTATCTGCACCGACGGCGGCCGATGGCGCGGCGGGAGTCGAGATGCCCGCCGACCTATGGGCGGACGTTGAACGCGCTGCGCTGGCCGCTGTGTCGGGGGATGCCGATGCGGTGGAGGCGTTGCTGGCCGGGCGGCGGACCCGTGGCCGCGGGCGTCACGCCGCGCGGGAGCAACCGAACGATTTTGACGGAGACCCGTAGCGCCATGACCGACGCCGACAAGCTGGAAGCCGTTCGAGCGAGCAACCGAGAACGCGCGCGGGCCTATCGCGAGCGACGGCGGCGGGGGCAGGTATGGGCGTGGATCGCTGTTGATCCCTCGGCGCTGGCCGGCTTGGAACGGCTGGCGCTGCTGCCGGCTGGCGACCGGAGCGTTGAGGCTGTGTCTGGAGCGGTGGCGCAATTCGTTCATGCGGCGGCACCATTGGCGGCTGTGGGCGATGCCCTATGGCCGGCGCCGCGCCGTTGAGCGGGCACAACCGCCCGGGGGGGTGGGCCGCATTTCGAGCGCTGCGGCAGAAGCCCGGACCAGCTCACGCCCCGCGCCACGGCAATTACCGGCACGGAATGCGAAGCCGCGAGGGGCAAACGGCGATGCGACAGGTTCGCTTTGCCGCATGGGTGTTGCGCAAGCCGGGCCGCCTGATGATGTTGCCTGATTCGTGGTTCCCGCCTCCCCCGATAGGCTGGACCAAGTATCGCACGCATCGTCACGGCGTATGACCGGCGGCGGGGCATCGGTCGGCGAGTGTGGGGGATATTGTGGGGGATAGCCTGCCGCGCGGCTTCAATTTTTAGCTAAATCAACACGATGGCGCGGTGAAATGGTATCCCGTAGGGGATTCGAACCCCTGTTACCGCCGTGAGAGGGCGGTGTCCTAGGCCTCTAGACGAACGGGACAAGCTGTAGCCAAGGCAAGGCGGGCGTATTAGGCGGAACGCGGGCGAACATCAAGCCGCGTTGGCCGAAAACCGCGCATTATTTCGCCAGTGCGATCCGCCCGGTCACCCGCCCGCTGCGGGCGTCGATCATCACCACCCGGTCCGGGCCACCGCCGCGCAGGGTCAGCGCCACGGTGTCGCCGGAGTGGTTGGCGGACAGGATCTGCGTGCCGGCCGGCTCGTCCAGCGTCAGGGTCGCCATGGCCGGCGGCGGGGCGGCCACGCGCCGGGCCAGCAGCACGCCGAGTGCCACCATGCCGAGCACGATCATCACGCCCATCACCACCACCAGCACGCGCAACGCCTGCATCCCGCCCCCTTTCGCCGGTGCCGCTTCTGTCGCGGCCCGGAACGCGCTATCCACCCGGTCATGTCCGCTGAATTGCCCCGCGACGCAACCACCTTCACGCGCGTCGCCGCCGCGGGCGACGAGGGGGTGCGGGTGGACCGGTTCCTGGCCGAGTCGATCGGCGGCCTCTCCCGTTCGCGGGTCAAGGCGCTGATCGAGGAGGGACGGATCCGGCGCGACGGCGGCCTGGTCAGCCAGCCGGCGGAGGCGGTGCGCCTGGGGGCCAGCTACACGCTGGACTGGCCGGCAGCGACGCCCGCGGTGCCGGTGGCGCAGGACATCGCGTTTCCGATCCTGTTCGAGGATGCCGACCTGCTGGTGCTGGACAAGCCCGCCGGGCTGGTGGTGCATCCCGCGCCAGGCAACGAGGACGGCACGCTGGTCAACGCGCTGCTGGCCCATTGCGGCGACAGCCTGACCGGGATCGGCGGTGAGCGGCGGCCGGGGATCGTGCATCGGCTGGACAAGGACACCTCCGGGGTGATGGTGGTGGCCAAGACCGAGCTGGCCAATGCCGCGCTGACGCAGGCCTTTGCCGCGCGCGACCTGGACCGGTTCTACCTGGCGCTGTGCTGGGGCCTGCTGAACCCGGCGGCCGGCGAGATCGAGGGCGCGATCGCGCGCGACCCGCGCGAGCGCAAGCGCATGGCGGTGCGCCCGGACAGCAGCAACGCCAAGGCCGCGCTGACCAGCTATCGCACGCTGGGGCAGCAGGACGGGGCGGTCAGCCTGCTGGAGTGCCGGCTGGCGACCGGGCGGACGCACCAGATCCGCGTGCATCTTTCGCATCGCGGCCATCCGATCGTCGGCGATCCAGTCTACCTGCGCCGCGTGCCCGCCGCGGCGCGCGGGCTGGATGCGGAGCGGCGGGCCATGCTGCTCGACTTCCCACGCCAGGCGCTGCACGCAGCCCGGCTGGGCTTTCGCCACCCGCGCAGCGGCGCGGTACTGAGCTTCACCACCCCGCCGCCCGCGGACATGCAGGCGCTGCTGGATCGGTTGGGACTTTAGGCTGGAGGGCTTTCCGCCCAGGGGTTTTCCGCCCAGGGGTTTTCCGCTCGGCAGCTTTCCGCGAGTTAATCCCGACTTCATTAGTCCGGTATCTTGACCCTGCCAGGGTGGCCATTGTAAAAAATAGCCACGGTCGGAGTTTCCGGCCGGCGTCGGGCGCCCGAACAGGGGTCCGGCCCCATCCCGGCCCGCCGCGCCCGCACGGGGCGGCCCATGCCGCGATGGTGGAGATGAGCTGAACCGCGCCGCCGGTCCCGGCGGACAAGAACCCGAGCGTGCCGCATTGCGCCCCCCCAAGGGCGCGTCAAGGACGCGACGGTGAAAGGAGCCTTGCGATGGCAACCGCCGTGATCAACGTGGCCCCGGAAGGGAACCTGACCCGCTATCTTCAGGAAATCCGCAAGTTCCCGATGCTCACCGCCGAAGAGGAGCTGGCGCTGTCCAAGCGTTGGCGCGACACCGAGGACATGGACGCCGCGCATCGGCTGGTGACCTCCCATCTGCGGCTGGTGGCCAAGATCGCCATGGGCTATCGCGGCTACGGCCTGCCGATCGGGGAGCTGATCAGCGAGGGCAATGTCGGCATGATGCAGGCGGTCAAGCGCTTTGACCCCGATCGCGGCTTTCGGCTGGCGACCTATGCGATGTGGTGGATCCGCGCCGCGATCCAGGAGTACATCCTGCATTCCTGGTCGCTGGTGAAGATGGGCACCACGGCCGCGCAAAAGAAGCTGTTCTTCAATCTGCGCCGGCTGAAGGGCCAGATGCAGGCGATCGACGATGGCGACCTGCAGCCGGAGCAGGTGGCCAAGATCGCCCGCGTGCTGGCGGTGCCGGAACAGGATGTGGTGAACATGAACCGCCGCCTGTCGGCGCCCGACCACAGCCTGAACGCCCCGGTGCGCGCCGACAGCGAGGGCGAGTGGCAGGACTGGCTGGTGGACGACGCCGAGTCCCAGGAAGAGGTCTTCGCCGAGCGCGAGGAACTGACCGGGCGCAAGGCGCTGCTGGCCAACGCGCTGAAGGGCCTCAGCGAGCGCGAGCGGCACATCCTGATCGAGCGCCGGCTGAAGGACGAGCCGACCACGCTGGAGGAGCTGTCGCAGCAATACGGCATCTCGCGCGAGCGTGTCCGCCAGATCGAGGTTCGCGCCTTTGAAAAGCTGCAGAAGGCGATGCACAACGAAGTCGCCGAGCAGCGCCGCGCGGCCGCGGCGCGGGTGGCCGCGTAAGGCGGCAGGCGGCTGGCGGCTGGCGGCAGGCGGGGGCGGGGGCGGGCGGCCCGGTGCGGGGTTCGCCGCGCCTATTCCTGCGGCGGCGCCTGCATGCCCCATTCCTCGCGCAGCCGCGTCCGGGCTTCCTCGAGCCGGACGAGGCGGGCGCGGACCTTGGCTTCCAGGATCTGGCGGGCGACCAGCGGGATGATCTCGCCCAGCAGCCAGGCCGCGGCCTGCGCGCCCCAGCAGGCTGACAGCAGGCGCAGTTCGGCCAGCAGATCGAGGCTGGCGGGCCAGCTTTGCGCGCCGGCCCAGAGCGGTTGGAGCCAAGGCAGCAGCCCGGCCAGGCCATAGACCGCCAGCACGCCGCCGGCGCGCTTGCCCTGGCCCGGTTCGGCGGCCAGCGCGGCGAGGATGGTGGGGCCGAGTGCGACGGCCAGCACCAGGGCGAGCGGGGCGGCGGTGGCGACCAGCACGCCGCAGCCCAGGCCCTGGACCCAGAACCAGGAGCGGCCGCCGGCGACCTGGGTTCCCGGTGCGCGCGCCATCAGCCGGCCAGGGTCGCGATCAGGCTGAGCGTCAGGGCGGTCAAGCCGATGCCGAGCACCAGCTCGTGGCTGACATTGGCGGCCGTGGCGGCGCGTTCGGCGGCGGCGGCGGTGAGCTGGCCCAGCTCGGCGTCGATTCGCGCCACCAGCCGGGTTGCGTCCTCGGCCTCGGTGCTGTCGCGGTCCAGCGCCACGCGATCGTCGAGCAGATCGAGGATGCGCGGCAGGGCGCCCAGGCGGACCTGTTCGGCCAGCGCTTCGGCCAGGCGCTTGCGCATCGGCCGGTTGTGCCAGTTCTCCACCAGCGGGGCGAGCGGCTCGGCCAACCAGGCGGCCAGGTTGCGCAGCGCAGGGATGCGCTGTCGTTCCTGGAGGAACACCAGCAGGCGCAGGGCGACCAGGGCGGCTTCGGCCGGGGTGGCGGCGTCGGCCATGCGGGCCAGTTCACCCGCCAGCGGGGTGTCGCTGCGCGCGGCCATCAGAGCGGCGATCTCGGCATCGATCGGCAGGCCTTCGCGCCGTTCGGCGGCTTCCAGCGCCGGCAGCAGGTCAGACAGCCGCACCACCAGCGCCTGGCCCAGCAGCGGGCTGCGGCAGGGCAGGGCGGGGTTCATCGCATAGCGCAGCCGGGCGGTGCCGCCCCCCGGGCCGCGGGCGCGCATCAAGTGCCGGTGCTGTTGGCTGTCCGCGCGCAAGATCATGGGATCGCAGCGTTCGGGGCGCATCGTGGCCCAGGCGGCGATCGCCTCGTGCGTGACCATCTCACCCAGCCGGCGCTCTCCCTCGCTGCCCGCCAGGCCTGCCAGCGCGCCGCCCAGCCCGTCCGGGAACACGGCGATGCCGTCCCAGCAGACCGGCGCCAGCGGGTCCAGCACGGCAATCGCCCGTGTTGTCAGGAGCGCATCGGCGGTGGCGTCCTCGGCGGGGTGGTCGGCGGCGCGTTTGCGCACCAGCTCATCGATCTGGGCGGCGGTGGTCGATTCGCCCAGCACGCGACGCAGCCAGTGTTCCACCGCACCGGCGCGGAGCAGTCGCACCCCGTCCTGCGGTGCTGTGGCGATGGCCAGGCCAAGGGTGCGCAGGTTCGAGCCCTCGGAGGCGCCGACGATCAGCGTGCGGGCAGCGCGCCGTGGCGGGCGGGCTGCCACGCGCCGGGCGCGGGCGGCGGCGGGATCGGCCAGCAGCACCGGTGGCGGGCGATGGTCGGGGTCCTCCGCCAGCATGCCGCGGATCAGGTCGCCGATCACCGGCGACAGGCGTTCTTCGCCGGACAGCGCGGCGAAGCTGCCCAATTCCAGTTTGCGGCGAAGGATCGCGGCATCGTCCAGTCCGGTCATCGGCAGCCGCCCGGTGGCAAGCACCAGCAGCGTGACGCCCAGCGCATAGACATCGTCGCCGATGGTGCCCTCGCCGCGGCCGCCGGGGTGGCATTGGGCGGAGTACGGCGGCTCGAAGATCGCCCGTTGCAGCGCGGCGGCGGGGCTGGCCCAGGCGCAGCCCAGCGTCACCGGCTCGCCGGGACGGGCGCGGAACAGGTTGTCCGGGCGGATGCCGCGATGGGTGGCGTGGCGGGCCTGGAGCCGTTCCAGCGCATGGGCGACCGGGCGCAGGACGAATTGCAGCAGGTCCTGTTCGTGCCAGATCTCCGTGCCGCCGCCCGCGGCGTGCGGGCCCCAGATCGGCGGGCCGGGCGGGGCGTGGCAGATCACGAACCAGCCGGGCATCCCGCCGGGACCGGGGCCGGGGCCGTGGGCCAGCGGGGTCAGCACGCCATCGATCGGCATGGCGGACAGGGAGTTCACCGCCTGCGCCCGCAGCGGCGCATCGCGGCGCACCAGCAGCGCCATGTGGTCGACGCGGCCGGATTTCACGTCGGTCGCCGCGAAGGCGTCGAGCCCCGCGCCCCAGCCGGGCATCGGCCGGGCGAGGTCGACGGCATACTGGCTGGCGATCAGCCGGGCCGGCTCGGGGCGTTGAGGGGCAGGCGGGGTGGGGGCCATTCTGGTCCGCGCGGAGGGATATCCGCGCGCAGCCTAGGCCCCAACCCTTACCAAACTGCGAACTCAGCCCTCGAACGGGTCGCGCATCATGATGGTGTCGTCCCTTTCGGGGCTGGTGGACAGCAGCGTCACCGGGGCCTCGACCAGCTCCTCGATGCGGCGGACGTATTTCACCGCCTCGGCCGGCAGGTCCGCCCAGCTGCGCGCGCCGCGGCAGGAGCCGGACCAGCCGGGCATCGTCTCGTAGACCGGCTCGGCGCGGGCCTGTGCCCCCATCGCGGCGGGCAGGCGGCGGAAGAGTTCGCCATCGATGCGGTAGCCGGTGCAGACCTTCAGCTCCGCCAGCCCGTCCAGCACATCGAGCTTGGTCAGCACCAGCCCCTGCACCCCGCCCACCTTCACCGACTGGCGCACCAGCGCCGCGTCGAACCAGCCGCAGCGGCGCGGGCGGCCGGTGACGGTGCCGAATTCGTGGCCGCGCTCGCCGAGCAGTTTCCCGATGTCGTCGTGCAGTTCCGAGGGGAACGGGCCGGAGCCGACCCGCGTCGTGTAGGCCTTGGCGATGCCCAGCACATAGCCAACCGCCGAGGGGCCGATGCCGGCGCCGCTGGCGGCCGTGGCGGCCACCGTGTTGCTGCTGGTGACATAGGGATAGGTGCCGTGGTCGACATCCAGCATCACCGCCTGCGCGCCCTCGAACAGGATGCGCTTGCCGGCACGGCGCAGCTCGTCCAGCCGCTCCCACACCGGCTCGGCATAGGGCAGGATCTGCGGGGCCAGTTCCAGCAGCCGGGCCAGCACCGCGGATTTCTCGAAGGTCTCGGCGCCGAGGCCGCGCAGGAGCGTGTTGTGGTGCAGCAGCAGCTCGTCGAGCTTGTGCGACAGGGTCTCCGGCTCGGCCAGGTCGCAGACGCGGATGGCGCGGCGCGCCACCTTGTCCTCATAGGCCGGGCCGATGCCGCGCCCGGTGGTGCCGATCTTGCGTTCGCCGCGCGCCGCTTCCCGCGCCCGGTCGATGGCGCCATGGACCGGCAGGATCAGCACGGCATTCTCGGCGATGCGCAGGGTCTCGGGGCCGACGGCCAGGCCCTGGGCGCGGACACGGGCGATCTCGGCCAGCAGCGCCTCCGGGTCGATCACCACGCCGTTGCCGATCACGCCGAGCTTGCCGCGGACCAGGCCGGACGGCAGCAGGCTGAGCTTGTAGGTCTGGTTGCCTACGACCAGGGTGTGGCCGGCATTGTGCCCGCCCTGGAAGCGCACCACGACATCGGCGCGGCTGGCCAGCCAATCCACTACCTTGCCCTTGCCCTCGTCGCCCCACTGGGCGCCGATCACGGTGACATTGGCCATGCTGACTACTCCGAAACCGCGACGGGGATGCCGCCGCGCAGGACATGGGTGCAGCCCAGGCGGCGCGCCTCGGCCAATGGGTCGGCGGCGTCCAGTGCTGCCACGGTGGCGAAGCCCTGCGCGCGCAATTCGGCCGCGCGGGCGGGATCCGTGCCGGGCGGCAAGTACAGGCGCGGGCGGGCCGGGGGGGGCGGCAGGGCGCGCAGGATCGCATCCGGGTAGACGGTGACGCCGGTGGCCGGCTCGCCCTCGCCGCAGATGTAGCGGCCGCCGCGGCCCAGCTCCTCGTGCCGGCCCGGGGCATAGACCGAGAGGCTGACGCCGGTGTGGTAGCGGAAGCCGCGGAACTCGACGGGATCGACGGTCAGCTTGAGGTCCGGCGCGCGGGCCTGGATGGCGGCCACGGTCTCCGCCAGGCGTTCGGCATGGCGGCGCGCGCCGGGCGGCAGGGCGGCGGCGGCCAGGGCGGCGAGCGCGCGGGGCGCGGGGCCGGCGGCCAGAAGCAGATCGGTCAGGGTGGCGGCGAGCGCACCCCCGCGCGCCTGCACGGCGGCGGCGTCCTTGCGATCCAGCGCGCGGCCGAGCGCGGCGCGCTGCTCGGGCGCGAAGCCGGCCTCGTCCAGCAGGGTGGGCACCAGCGGCGGCATGGTCAGGTCGTAGGACAGGCGTGCCAGGCCCAGGGCGGCCAGCGCCTCGGCGGCGACCAGCACGATCTCGGCATCGGCGGCGGGGCTGTCATGGCCGATCAGCTCGATGCCGGCCTGTGCGACCTGCCGGTCCGGGGCGATCTGGCTGCCCTGCACGCGCAGGCATTGCCCGGCATAGGACAGGCGCAGCGGGCGGGCGGCCTGGCTCAGGCGGGTGGCGGCGATGCGGGCGACCTGCGGCGTGATGTCGGCGCGCAGGCCCATCATGCGGCGGGTTTCGGGGTCCATCAGGCGGAAGGTCTGGTCGGCGACGGCCGCCCCGGTGCCGGCGAGCAGCGAATCCTCGAACTCCAGCAGCGGCGGCTTGACCCGCTGGTAGGCATGCGCGGCGAAGCTGTCCATCAGGGCTTGCACGGCGGCGGCCTCGGTCTGGGCATCCGGCGGCAGCAGGTCGCGCAGGCCGGCGG
>JBIPLY010000011.1:0-25361 GCA_044369385.1 Acetobacteraceae bacterium
CTGGGCCTGGCGCGAGGGGCGGGTGAAGCATTTTCCCGGGTTGTGGGAGAAGCTGCTGTGCCTGTTGCCGTTCGAGCCGGCGTTCTTTGCCCGGCACGGGTTGGCGGCGGATTTCGTCGGCCACCCGGTGCTGGAGGTGGGGCTGGATCAGGGCGACGCAGCGCGATTCCGGGCGGCGCATGCGATTCTGCCGGAGCAGCGCCTGGTGATCGTCATGCCCGGCAGCCGGCGCAGCGAAATCGCCCGGCTGTTGCCGATCTTCGGCGAGACGCTGGAGCGGCTGGCCGCACGGGTGCCCGGGCTGGTACCAGTGGTGCCGGTGGCGCATTCGGTGGCGGATGCAGTGCGGGCGGCCACCGGCGAGTGGCGGGTGCGGCCGATCCTCGTCAGTGCCACGGATGACAAGCACGACGCCTTTGCGGCCGCTGCCGTCGCGCTGGTGAAGTCCGGCACCTCCACGCTGGAGCTGGCGCTGGCCGGGGTGCCGATGGTGGTGGGGTATCGGGTGAACCCGATCACGGCGATGATCGCGCGGTGGCTGATCAAGGTGAAGTATGTCGGGCTGGTGAACCTCTTGGCGGGGCGCGAAGCGGCGCCGGAGTTGATCCAGGGGCGGTGCAATCCGGCGGAGCTGGCCGCGGAGGTGGGGCGGCTGTTGGACGATCCGGCGGCGGCCGCGGCACAGCGCCTGGCGTTCCGGGACATCGCGGCCGGGCTGGCGCCGAAGGGGATGGCGCCTTCGGCGGCGGCGGCGGCGGCGGTGCTGGCGCTGGCTGATGGGCGGCAGACCTGACGCGGACGGCGGTTGCGGGCGGGGTTTCCGCCGCTAGGCTTGGGCCATGACCTCCCGCTCCGAGACCGTGATCTTGCCTGCCGCGCCCCCGATGCCGTGGGCGATGCTTGCCGCCGGCTGCCTGGGGATGTTCGCCGCCTCCTGCAGCGGTACCACGCGGGCGCCGTTCCTGATCGACATGGCGCGCGACCTATCGACCAGCCTGGCGCTGGTGGCCAACCTGATGGCGATGACCTCGATCGCCTGGGGCGTGGCCTCGATGGCGGCCGGGGCGGGGTCCGACAAATGGGGGCGCAAGCCGTTCCTGATCGGCGGGCCGCTGGGCCTGGCGCTGGCGATGCTGGGGGTGGCGCAATCGGACGGGTACTGGGCGGTGGCAGCCTGGGCGACCGTGGCCGGGGGGTGTTCGGGGGCGTTCACCGGGGTGGTGATGGCGGAGGCCTCGGCGCGCACGGTGGATCGGCAACGCGGGCGGGCGCTGGGCTGGATCATGGCGGGGCAGTCGCTGACGCTGCTGGTGGGCGTGCCGGGTGCTGCCTGGATCGGGGCGCATATCGGCTGGCGCGGGGTGAATGTGACGGTCTCGGCGATTGCGCTGGCGGCCTGCCTGGCGCTGCTGGCGACCACCTGGCGCGCCAGCGGAGGGGCGCGGGCGGCGGGGGCGCGGCCGGCGTCGCTGCGCGCGGCGATGTCGGGGCCGGTGATCCGGCTGCTGGCGATGGGGATTGCCGAGCGCATCTGCTACGGGCTGACGGCGGTGTATTTCGCCACCTTCCTGCAATCCACCTACGACCTGTCGCTGCGTGGCGTGGCGCTGCCGCTGGCGCTGTTCGCCGGGGGCAACATCCTGGGCACGGTGCTGGGCGGGCAGTTGGCGGACCGGGCGGGCAATCGGCTGCTGGTGTTCGCGGTGGCCATGGCCGGCTCGGGCGCGGTGGCGCTCGCGCTGTTTCTCTACACGCCGTCGCTTTCGGTCTCCGTGGCGCTGGGGTTCTGCTATGTGCTGGTGAACGCGGTGGCGCGGCCCAGCCTGATGGCCGCCCTGGCCAATGTGCCGGACGAGGTGCGCGGCACCGTGCTGGGGCTGAACGTGACCTCGGCGAGCTTCGGCTGGCTGGGGGCGGCGTCGCTGGGCGGGTGGATGATGACGCAGTTCGGCTTTTCCGGATTCGGACCGCTGGCGGCCGGCGTGGCGCTGGTCGGCGCGGCGTTGGCGGTGGTGAAGACGCGGTAATCTTTGCTCACCTTCGCGCGAGATCGCTTCACGGCCACGATCCGGACCTGGCAGACTCACGATGTCGCCACGATCCCGCGGGAGTCTGGCGCCGTGCCCGCGGCGGCAGGTTCGCCGATGCGAAGGAGACCGAAGATGAAGATCATTCTGACGGCTGTGCTGGCGCTGTCCACCCTGGCGCTGGCGGGATGCGGGCATTCGCGCGGCGATCGCACCGTCTCCGGCGGGCTGCTGGGCGCCGGTGCGGGGGCGGCGATCAGCGGCATCAACGGCGGCAGCCTGGCCACCGGCGCGGTGATCGGCGGCGCGCTGGGCGCGGTGGGTGGGGCGGTGACCCCTGGGCGCAACGTCAATCTTGGACGGCCCATCTGGCGCTGATCGGGTTTGGCGTTGATCCGCACCGGATGAGGTTGGCCGGGCTGCGGCTGGCCGGCCTCTTCCTGTTGCTGGCATTCGTCGCGGGGTGCGCGCCGCCCCCGGCCCCGATCGGCGACGCCCCGCCGCCCTATCCGGCCAGCACGCGGGCGCGGATGCTGCGCATCGCTGAGGGCGAATGGCGCGAATGGGGCGGGCATGTGCTGGACGCGCGCCGCCAGGCGGTCAGCGATGCCGCGGAGGGGCCGCAGGCGGAGAACCACCCGGCCGCCTTTGCGCGCCTGTTGGCGTACTGGGATGCCGTCGGCTGGTCCGACCTGATCGCGCGCAACCGCCAGGCCTTCACCGAGGGGCGAGAGGACCGCTGCACGCCGGATGAGCTGGCCGCCGGCGGGCGGCCGGTGCAGTGGGGCTGCCAGCCCTGGTCGGCGGCCTTCATCGGCTTCGTGCTGCGCGCCACCGGCATCGACCGCGCCGACTTCCCGCCGGATGCGGCGCACTTCACCTATGTCGACGCGCTGATCCGCCGCGGCGAGCGCTGGGGCGGGCGGGTGGCCTTCCTGGCGCGCGACATCGCGGAGCATGCCCCGCGCCCGGGCGACCTGGTCTGCGCGGACCGCAGCCGCACGCCGATCGCCAGCCTGGCGCAGCGCCGTGCCGAAATCGACCGGCCGCGGCCGATGCACTGCGACATCGTGCTGTCGGTGGTACCGGGCGAGGTGCTGGCCGTGGGCGGCAACGTCGCGCAGGGGGTGACCGCCGTGCGCCATGCCACCGACGCCGACGGCCGGCTGCGGCGCGACCATCGGGCCTGGTTCGTGGTGTTCGAAAACCGCATGGGGATGGCAACGGACCGCATCGGCGGTAACCGAAATGTTGGGAATCGCCCGTAGGCTGGGACGCGACCGGGTCATCGGCACCGGAGGGGACCAGGCCATGCGCAGTTTCATCGTCGGCGCGTACTGGGGCGGGCTGATCGCCGCGGCGATTGGGCTGCTGCCGATCGTCCTGCTGCGCCCGGGCTTCATTCCGCCGGAGATCATGGCCCAGCTTCACGCCGCCGTGCCCGCGCTGGTGCTGGCCGGCTTCGCCCTGCTGACCTCGGTGCTGGCCGCCGGCGTGATGCTGGTGCTGCGCGAAGTGGCGTCGCTGCGGACGGCGATGGCCCGGACCCTGGCGGCGCCGGCCGAACTGGGCGGGCGACTGTCGGATTGGCGGGGGGCATTGCTGGCGCGCAAGGCGACCATATCATGCCACGCATGCGGGCGGACCAACTGGACCGAGGCCACGCATTGCGTGGACTGCAGCGCCCCGCTGACCATGGACCGCACCAAGGCGATGGGCGGCGCCACCGCGATCGGTGGCGCCGCCGGGGCGCACTGACCGCCGGCTACTTCGCCGCCAGCCCGAGCTTGCCGATCAGGTCGCGCTGCTCGGCGATCAGCTCCATCGCGTAGGCCTTGTAGTCCTCACTGTTCTTGTAGATCGCCGGCTGGGACAGGTCCTGGAGCGTCTTCAGGTGGATCGCCTCCGCCATGCCCTTGCGGAAGGCGTCGTGCAGCACCTTCATGATGCGCGGGTCCATCCCCTTCGGCCCGGCCAGGCCATAGGGCGAGGTGGAGACGATCTTCTGCCCCTCTTCCACCAGCGTCGGCACGCCGGGAAAGCGCGGCGAGCGCTCGGGCGTCCACATCACCAGCATGCGGATCTGCCCGGCATCGACCAGCGGGCCGAGCCCGGCGCCGGAGGCCGCGGCCTCGACATGCTCGCCCAGCAGGGCGGCGGTGGATTCCGCCTCGCCGCGGAACGGCACCTGGGTCCACTTGATGCCTTCCTGCAGCGCGATCTGCTCCATGGTGATGTGCAGCGTGGTGCCGGCACCGGGGGTGGAATAGCGGATCTTGCCCGGGTTGGCCTTGGCATAGGCCAGGAACTCCTTCCAGTTCTTCCAGGGCGAATCCGCCTTCACCGCGGTGCCGAAGGTGTAGCCGCTGACATGGATGACGAAGCTGAAATCCTTGGTCGGGTCGAACGACACCTTCTGCATGTACGGCAGGCGGAAGATGGTGATCGGCAGCTGGGCGATGGTGTAGCCATCCGGGCGGGCGGTGGCGGCCATCGTGGCCCCGCCCAGCGTGCCGGAAGCGCCGGGCTTGTTGTCGATCACGATCGGCTGGCCGAGATGCTTGCTGGTCGCCTCCGCCAGCACGCGCAGGTGGCGGTCAGTGGCGCCGCCGGCCGGCCAGGGCACGATCAGGGTCACCGGCTTGTTCGGGAAGCTCTGCGCTTCTGACCGGCCGCCGGGCAGGATCGCCGCCGCTGCCAGCCCAAGTCCCACCGATCGCCGCGTGTGCCGCGCTGCCGCCATGAAAACCTCCCTGAATGCGCCGTGCGGTTTCCCCGCCGGCGCGCCGCAGGTGCCTGATCGCGGATGCTCCTGTCCAGCGGAAAATCCATGCCCCGGTTTGAACCGCCGCCGCCCGCGTGATAGAGGCCCGGCCTTGCCTTCGAGGGAACGACCGAAATGCGCACCACCAAGCCGAATCTCGCCCGCCGCGCCCTGCTGGGCGGCAGCCTCGCCGTCGCCGCAACGGGCGCCGCAACGGGCGCCGCCATCGGCCCCGCGCGCGCCCAGGCCGCCTGGCCCACCCGCGCCGTGACGCTGGTGGTGCCCTGGCCGGCCGGCGGCTCTACGGACGTGTCGATGCGCGCCATGGCCGAGGCCGCGGCCAAGCACCTGGGCCAGCCGGTCGTGGTCGACAACAAGCCGGGCGCCTCGGGCACGCTGGGGCCGGCCACCATGGCCGCCACCGCCCGGCCGGACGGCTACACCATCGCGCAGATGCCGATCTCGATGTTCCGCCTGCCGTATATGCAGAAGACGTCGTTCGATCCGCAGCGCGACTTCACCTACATCTCCAACCTCACCGGCTACACCTTCGGCGTGGTGGTGAAGAAGGATTCGAAGTTCCACACGCTGAAGGACCTGATCGAGGCTGCGCGGGCCAATCCGGGCAAGATCACCTATGCCACGCCGGGCGCCGGCACCACGCTGCACATCACCATGGAGCAGATCGCGGCGGCCGCCGGGGTGAAGCTGACCCAGGTGCCGTTCAAGGGGGGTGCTGAGACCTCGGCCGCGGTGATGGGCGGGCATGTCGACGCCACGGCCGATTCGACCGGCTGGGGGCCGCTGGTGGATGCGGGCGAGCTGCGGCTGCTGTGCACCTGGGGGCCGTCGCGCACGAAGAAGTGGCCGAACGTGCCGAACCTGGTCGAACTCGGCATCAACATCGTCTCCGATTCGCCGTTCGGCATCGCCGGGCCGCGCAACATGAACCCGGCGGCGGTGCAGAAGCTCGACGCGGCGTTCGCCGCCGCCATGAAGGACCCCGCCGTGCTGGCCACGCTAGAGAAGTTCGACATGGCGCCGCGCTACATGCCGACGGCCGAGTACAAGAGCTTCGTGGAGACGACCATCACCGAGCAGAAGGCGCTGATCGAGCGCCTCGGCCTGAAGTCGTCCTGACCATGCGTCTGCGCGCCGACACCATCACCTCGCTGCTGGCTCTCGCCGTCTCGGCCTTCATCCTGTTGCAGGGGCGCGAGCTGGGACTGGGCCGGCCCAACGATCCCGGGTCGGGCTTCATCCTGTTCTGGACCGGGGCGATCATGACCGTGCTCTCCGCGGTGGTGCTGGGGCAGAGCCTGATGCCGGCCCAGCGCGACGCGCCCGGGCTGGGCGCGCCGTTCGTCGGGCTGCGCTGGGGCAAGGTGCTGTATGTCGTCGCGCTGATGGTGCTGTATGCGGCGGTGCTGGAGACGCTGGGCTTCGTGCTGAGCACGCTGGCGCTGCTGCTGGTGCTGTTCAAGACGGTCGATCCGCAGAGCTGGCGGGTGTCGATCCTGGGCTCGGCGCTGACCACGCTGGGCGCCTGGGCGGTGTTTGTCGCCTGGCTGGGCACGCAATTGCCGGTCGGCACCCTTTTCATGGCGGATTGACCCGATGGATGTCCTGAGCAGCCTGTGGCTTGGCCTGGGCGTGGCGACGCAGCCGATCAACCTGATGTTCTGCTTCGCCGGGGTGTTCATCGGCACGCTGATCGGCGTACTGCCCGGCATCGGGCCGGTGGCGGCAATGTCGCTGCTGCTGCCGATCACCTTCAACATCACCCCCGAGGCGGCGATCATCATGCTGTCGGGCATCTATTACGGCTCGATGTACGGCGGCTCGACGACGGCCATCCTGGTCAACATCCCGGGCGAGGCGGCCTCGGTGGTCACGTGCCTGGATGGCTACCAGATGGCGCGCCAGGGCCGCGCCGGCCCGGCGCTGGGCATGGCCGCGATCGGATCGTTCATCGCCGGCACGCTGGCCGTGGTCGGGCTGATGCTGCTGGCGCCGACGCTGGCGCGGGTGGCGGTGAAGTTCGGGCCGGGCGAGTATTTCAGCCTGATGGTGCTGGGCCTGACCATCCTGGTCTGGCTCAGCCAGGGCTCGATCCTGAAGGCGCTGATCATGGCCTGCCTGGGCCTGGTCCTCGGCCTGGTCGGCATCGATTCGATCACCGCCATGCCGCGCCTGACCTTCGACCAGATGCACCTGCTGGACGGGCTCGGCCTGGTGCCGATCGTCATGGGCCTGTTCGGCATCGCCGAGATCCTGCACAACATCGAGCAGCGGCTGGACCGCGAGGTGTTCCAGGCCAACGTGAAGGGCCTGATGCCCTCGCGCGACGACTGGAAGCGCAGCGCCGGCCCGATCGCGCGCGGCTCGGTGATGGGCTTCTTCCTGGGCATCCTGCCGGGCGGCGGCGCGGTGATCTCCTCGTTCCTGTCCTATGCCATGGAAAAGCGCCTGTCCAAGACGCCCGAGCGCTTCGGAAAGGGCGCGATCGAGGGCGTGGCCGGGCCGGAAACCGCCAACAACGCCGCGGCCGGGGCGGGGTTCATCCCGCTGCTGACGCTGGGCATCCCGCCGAACGTGGTGATGGCGCTGCTGCTGGGCGCCTTCATCGTGCATGGCGTGCAGCCCGGCCCGCTGCTGATGGTGCAGAACCCGACGCTGTTCTGGGGCGTGGTGGCCAGCATGTATATCGGCAACGCCATGCTGCTGGTGCTGAACATGCCGCTGATCGGGCTGTGGGTGCAGCTGCTGAAGGTGCCCTACAAGATCCTGTTCCCGATGATCCTGCTGTTCTGCATGATCGGCGCCTACAGCGTGAACAACCAGGTGTTCGACGTCTACCTGATGATGGGCTTCGGCGTGCTGGGCTGGCTGATGAAGAAATACGGCTACGAGCCGGCGCCGCTGGTGCTGGCCTTCGTGCTCGGCCCGATGCTGGAGAACAACCTGCGCAAGTCGATGATCCTGAGCCAGGGCGATTTCTGGTTCTTCATCGAGCGGCCGATCTCGCTGACCTGCCTGCTGCTGGCGGTGCTGCTGCTGATCTCGCCGCTGCTGCCGATCTTCAACCGGCGGCGCAAGGAGCTGGCGACGGAGGAGAGCTGATCCCGTAGGCTTCGGCCATCACCCCGATTGCCGCCAGCTTCTGGGCCAGGGCCGACCAGTCGTCATGGGCGGCAATCGGCGCCCAGAGCGCCTCCACCTCGTCGATCAGCAGGGTGGCGGGGCGCTCGCCCGCGAAATACGGATGCGGCGCGCGGGCCGGCTCGTAGCCGCGCAGGGCGGCGCGGACCGCGTCGAAGCCGGGATGGCGATAGGCCGCCTGGCGCGGCCCGCCCAGCCCGCCATGCCAATCGAACCAGGCCTGTTCGAACGGCACCTGGCTGGCCTCCAGCGCCTGCGCGAAGGCCCGCGCCAGCGCCGCATCCTGCTCGATCCCGCGCGAGGCCAGGCCCAGCCGGTGCCGCGTGGCAGCGGAGTATTCGCTGTGCATCGCCGCCTCGAAGGCGTCCAGCGCCGGGAGCAGCACCGCCTTGTCCACCACCGTCAGCAGCGCCGAGCCAAGCTGCGCCAGATTCCACAGCAGCGTCTCGGGCTGGCGGCCATAGGCATAGAGCCCGTGATAGTCGAAATACGCCGCGGTGAAGCCGGGATCGTACGTCGGCAGCCAGCGCCAGGGACCGTAATCGAAGCTCTCGCCGGTGATGTTGATGTTGTCCGTGTTCAACACCCCATGCACGAACCCGGCCGCCATCCATTGCGCCCCCATCCGCGCCACATTCGCCACCACGCGCGCATAGAACCCGCGCACCCGCTCGATCGGATCGTCGTGCCAAAGCTCGGCGAAATAGTGCCGGATGGCATGGTCCACCAGGCGCTGCACGCCCACGGGATCGCGCAGATAGGCCAGCCGCTGGAAACTGCCGATCCGGATATGCGAATGGCTCAGCCGCACCAGCACCGCGGCCCGCGTCGGCGAGGGCTCGTCATGGCGCTGCAATTCCTCCCCGGTCTCGATCATCGAGAAGCTCTTCGAGGTGTTGACCCCCTGCGCCTCCAGCATGGCGGTCGCCAGCACCTCGCGCACCCCCCCCTTCAGCGTCAGCCGCCCATCCGCCCCGCGCGACCACGGCGTCTGCCCGCTCCCCTTGGTGGCCAGGTCCAGCAGCCGCCCGTCCTGCAGGTCGTGCAGCTGCGCAAACAGGAACCCGCGCCCGTCGCCGAGGTCCGGGTTGTAGCTGCGGAACTGGTGGCCGTGATAGCGCAGCGCCAGCGGCGTCTCGAAACTGCCCGGCAGCGGCGCGAAGCGGCCGAAACGCTCGATCCACTGGGCATCGCTCAAGCCGTCCAGCCCGACGCGGGCGGCCCAGCCCTGGTTGCGGTGGCGCAGGATATGGGCCGGAAACCGCGCCGGCGCGACGGGGTCGAAGAAATCCGGCCCCAGTGCGGCATGGGCCGTCGAGGGGCGATGCGCGCTCATGCCCGCACCCTGAAGCCCGCGCTCACGCGCGCGGCCGGAACAGGGCCAGCGCCAGCAGCGGCACCGCCAGCCCGATCAGTGTGGCCACGATCAGCAGCCCCCCAAGTTCGTCATAGGCCCCGCGCCCCACCGTGAAGATCATGTTCAGATACTTGGTCTGCAAACTGCCCGCCACCAGGGCCAGGTTCATCAAACTTGCCATCAGCGCGAACCAGGTCGCCTGCCGCCCCGGCGGCGCGTGATAGGCCACCAGCGTCAACAGCGGCACCATGCCGAGCTGCGCGAACGGCCCCGCCGCCGCCGAATCCACCAGTGCGATCGCCCGCGCCCCGAAGCCGAACTGCGCCTCGGTCCAGTGGTGAACCCCGTAATACATCCCGATCGTCGGCAGCGACAGCACCCCCCCGGCCAGCGTCAGCCAGAACAGCACGCGCGCCACGGAATGCCTCGTCAACTGATGGCGCAGCAGCCACAGCCCGGCCACGGCCAGCACCGCCGCGGTCTGGCGCAGATGGCCGAGGAACGCCTCGTCGAAGCCCAGCACGTCCAGCGAGAACCAGAACGCCCCATCCCCCGCCGAGGGCGTGGCGCGGAAGGCAAAGATGATGATCGAGGTGGCCAGGATCGCGCGCCGCGTCGCCGGATCCAGCCCCTGGGTGACCAGCGCCAGCATCCGGATCACCACGGCCATCGACAGCACGAAGATGATCTCCTGCCCGAACGGCAGCCGCGCCAGCGCCACCGCCGCCACCACCGCCCCGAAGGCCAGGCCGCCGCCCAGGATGCGCCAGTCCGCCGCCGGCGCCTCCGTCGTCGCGTCGCGCACCACCAGGGCGGCCAGCAGCGTCATCCCCGGCACCGCCAGCCCGATCAGGAACACGGTCTCCCGCGCCAGAATCTGCGCCAGCCAGCCGGACAGCCCGGCCACCGACAGCATCCCCAGCGTCAGCGCCACCCGGCCCAGAAGCTGCACCGTGGCCAATTCGGCGCGCACCGCATCCTCGTCACGCGCCGAGCCGTCGGGGGCGGTGCGGGCCACCACCTCGGTGGTCATGGCATCCGCCACCACGTCCTGCACCACCACGCCGAGCACCAGCAGCAGGTTGCCCAGCACGTAGAGGCCCGAAGGCGGCAGCACGGTCAGCCAGCCACCGGCCGCGCCGGCCAGGACGACCAGCCCCGCGCCCATCAGCGCCGCACCGAGCAGCAGATAGGCCCGCCGGCGCGAGCCGAACAGCGCCAGGCTGTCCACCATCTGCCCGAACACCATCTTGATCGTCCACGGCAAGCCCAGCCAGACGCCCAGGCTGGCCAGCTCGGCGGGCGAGAGATGCAGGCTCTCCTTGACCCAGAAATCCCGGCTGATATCGATCAGCCCCAGCGTGCCATAGGCGAAATACACCACCAGCAGCGGCACCCAGGCCCGGCGGATCGCCCGCACCAGGTCGAACAGGTCCCAAAAGCGTCGGCGCACGGAAACGGTTTCAGCCATCCGCCAGCGGTAGGCCGGGCTGGGCAGCGATGCAAGCCGGCCGTAAGCTCGGCCTGACCTGAAGAGGATCGGACCGGATGAACGACGCAAGCGGCCGCGTGGCCCAGTTCCTTGCCAGCCTGGAATCGGCACTGACCCGCGGCGACGCGGCGGCAGCGGCGGCCCTGTTCGGGGAGGAATGCTACTGGCGCGACCTCGCCGCCCTGACCTGGAACATCCACACCGCCGAGGGCCGCCCGGCGATCGCCGCCATGCTGGCCGCCACCGCCCGCCCGCACGGCTTCACGCTGGACACCGCCACGGACGAGGATGGCTGGTTCAGCTTCGAAACCCCCACCGGGCGCGGGCGCGGCCATGTCCGCCTGGCCGCGGGCGGCGCCTTTTCCGTGCTCACCGCGCTCCAGGAGCTGAAGGGCTTCGAGGAAAAGCAGGGCGCCACCCGGCCGGAGGGCGTCGAATGGGGCGCGCAGAAGGGCCGCATCACCTGGGCCGACCGCCGGGCAAAGGAGATCGCCGAGCTCGGCCATACCGTACAACCCTTCGTCCTGATCGTCGGCGGCGGCCAGGGCGGCATCGCGCTCGCCGCCCGCCTGCGCCGCCTCGAAGTGCCCGCCATCGTCATCGACAAGCTGCCCCGCCCCGGCGATGCCTGGCGCAGCCGCTACAAGTCGCTCTGCCTGCACGACGCCGTCTGGTACGACCACCTGCCCTACCTGCCGTTCCCCGCGCATTGGCCGGTCTACACGCCGAAGGACCAGATCGGCGACTGGCTGGAAATGTACACTAAAATCATGGAGCTGAACTTCTGGGGCAGCACCGAATGCGTCGCCAGCCACTACGACGACGCCAAGCAGGAATGGGAAGTCCAGGTCCTGCGCGATGGCACCCCCCACACGCTGCGCCCGAAGCACCTGGTGCTGGCCACCGGCATGTCCGGCGTGCCCAACATGCCAAACCTGCCGGGCATGGCGACCTTCAAAGGCAACATCTACCACTCCTCCAACCACCCCGGCGGCCCTGGCTGGGAAGGCAGGCGCTGCGTGGTGGTCGGCGCCAACAACTCCGCCCATGACATCGCCGTCGACCTGTGGGAGCACGACGCCGCCAGCGTCACCATGATCCAGCGCTCCTCCACCATGGTCGCCCGCGCCGAAACCCTGCGCGCCAACGGCGATCGCGGCCCGTACTCGGAAGCAGCAGCCCAGCGCGGCCTGTCCACCGACCAGGCCGACCTGATCGTCGCCTCCACCCCCTATGCCGTGCAGCCGCGCATGCAGAAGCCGATCGCGGAAAAGCTCCAGGAAACCGACCGCGCCTATTACGACCGCCTGCGCGCCGTCGGCTTCCAACTCGACTTCGGCGATGACGGCTCCGGGCTGTCGCAAAAATACCTGCGGCGCGGCTCCGGCTATTACATCGATGTCGGCGGCAGCGAGCTGGTGGCCGACGGGCGCATCGCGCTGCGCGCCGGCGTCGAGGTCGCGTCCTTCACCCCGGACGGCGTCACCCTGTCCAGCGGCGAGTCCCTGCCCGCCGATCTCGTGGTCTTCGCCACCGGCTACGGCAGCATGAACGGCTGGGCCGCCCGCCTGATCAGCCAGGAGGTCGCGGACCGGGTGGGCAAATGCTGGGGCCTCGGCTCCGGCACCACCTATGACCCCGGCCCGTGGGAGGGCGAGCTGCGCAACATGTGGAAGCCGACGCAGCAGCCCGGGCTGTGGTTCCATGGCGGCAACCTGGCGCAGGCGCGGCACTATTCGCGCTACCTGGCGCTGCAACTGAAGGCGCGGCTGGAGAACATCGCAACGCCGGTCTACGCCCTGCCCACGGTCCACCATCTCGGCTGAGGGAATCCACAGAGTCACGCTGGCAATGCGGAGTATCCTGGTCTAGCCTCGCTGCTTCGGCGCTCGCGGCATGGGGCCACGCGACGCCATGTGGAAACCGGAGGCAGGAATGAGCATCAGCCTGAACAGGCGCGGCTTCATCGCGGCCGTCGGCGGCGCCGCTCTGGCACGCCCGGCCATCGCCCAGCCGGCCCGCGCGCGCACGCTGCGCGTGATCCCGCAAGCCAATCTCACCGCGCTCGACCCGATCTGGACCACCGCCTCGGTCACCACCGGCCACGGCTACGCGGTGTTCGACGTGCTGTATTCGCTCGACAGCAAGCTTCGCCCGCAGCCGCAGATGGCCGAGGGCCACGAGGTGTCGCAGGACCAGCTCACCTGGACCATCAAGCTGCGCCCCGGCCTCAGGTTCCACGACGGCGAACCCGTCCTGGCGAAGGACTGCACCGCCAGCCTGATGCGCTGGTCCAGGCGCGACAGCTTCGGCCAGACGCTCGCCCGCTTCGTCGAGGCCTGGGAAGCGCCGGACGACCGCACCATCCGCATCCGCCTGAACAAGCCCTTCGCCCCGCTGCTCGACGCCATCGCCAAGCCGGCCAGCATGGTCGCCTTCATCATGCCCGAGCGCCTGGCCAAGACCGACGCGATGACCCAGGTCTCTGAGATGGTCGGCTCCGGCCCGATGCGCTTCCTGCGCGACGAGTTCGTCGCCGGCAGCCGCGTCGTCTATGCGCGCAACGACGCCTACGTGCCGCGCGACGAGGCGTCGGACTACCTGTCCGGCGGCAAGCGCGTGAATTTCGACCGCATCGAATGGCAGATCATCCCCGATGCCAGCACCGCGGCCGCGGCCCTGCAAAGCGGCGAGGTCGACTGGTGGGAGTTCACCCTGCCCGACCTGAACCCCATGCTGGCGCGCAGCAATGGCGTGACGGTGAACCAGGTCGACAATATGGGCTTCATCTCGATCCTGCGCTTCAACCACCTCGTCCCGCCGTTCAACAACGTGAAGCTGCGCCAGGCCATCCTGCTGGCACTCGACCAGGCCGACTACATGCGCACGGTGAACGGCGACAACGTGAAGTGGCAGCGCTGCGCCTCCATGTTCCCCTGCGGCATCCCGTTCTCGCCCGAACTCGGCGCCTCCATCCTCAACACCCCGCGCGACCTCGCCAAGGCGCGCGAGGCGGTGAAGGCCTCCGGCTACAACGGCGAGCGCGTCGTGCTGATGAACCCCGCCGACTTCCCCTCCATCGCCCCGCTCGGCGATGTCACCGCCGACCTGCTCAAGCGCCTCGGCCTCAACGTCGACCTGCAGTCGATGGACTGGGGCACGCTCGGCCAGCGCCGCACCAGCCGCGCCCCGATCGACCAGGGCGGCTGGAACATCTTCCACACCTGGACCACCAGCGTGTCGATCTCCAACCCCGCCCTGAACTACTTCCTCCGCGGCCAGGGGGCGACCGGCTGGTTCGGCTGGTTCGAGAACGCCCGGATCGAGGCGCTGACCGAGGAATGGACCCGCGCCACCACCGATGCCGAGAAAAGCCGCATCTTCGACGGCATCCAGGCCGAGTCCTGGGCCAACCTGCCCTTCGTCCCGCTCGGCCAGTACTTCCCCACCACCGCCTACCGCAGCAACATCCAGGGCCGCATCGCCGCCACCAACGCGATCCCCTGGAACATCCGCCGCGTCTGAGACAGGAGAACCCGACATGCCCAACGACAACCCGATCGCCGCCAGCGTCCGCAACAAGGTCTCGGCCGAGGAGTGGCAGGCCCGCATCGACCTCGCCGCCTGCTACCGCCTGCTGGCGCGCTACAACATGGCCGACCTCACCGGCACCCACACCTCCCTCTCGGTCCCCGGCAGCGACAACAAGCACTTCCTGATCAACCCGCACGGCGTGCTGTTCGAGCGCGTCACCGCCTCCTCGCTGGTCAAGATCGACAGCGAGGGCAACAAGGTGATGGAATCGCCGTTCCGGGTGAACCCGGCTGGCTTCATCATCCACTCCGCCATCCACATGGCCCGGCCCGACGCCGCCTGCGTCATGCACACCCACACCACCGCCGGCATGGGCGTGTCGATGCAGGCGCACGGCCTGCTGCCGGCCAGCCAACACGCCTGCTTCTTCACCGGCAACATCGGCTACCACGACATCGACGCCATGGCCGAGGAGATCGGCGGCCGCGCCGCGCTGGCCCGCGACATGGCGCAGCACCGCGCGCTGATCATGCGCAACCACGGCCTGCTGACCTGCGGTCGCACCGTGGGCGAGGCGTTCTGGCTGATGCACACGCTGGAACGCGCCTGCCAGGCGCAGATCGCGGCCCTGGCCGGCGGCACGCCGCTCTATCCGGTGACGGCGGCCACGTCGCGCTGGTTCGGATCGCTGCTCAGCGAGAAGGATTTTTCCCTGGATCGCGGCGAGCTGTCCTGGCCCGGGCTGCTGGATGTGCTCGACAGCGTGGATGCGTCGTACCGGAACTAGCGAGGTATCCGACAGGATCAGGTTGTGCCGGCGAAAGCCTCCACTTCGCTGGTGGAACCGGACACGATCAGGATCGAGTCCGCCATCACCATGGTATCGGGCTGCGCGTAGATGAACGCCTCGCGCGGGCGCTTCACGCCAACAATCGTCACGCCATAGCGGCTGCGCAGCGCGCTTTCGCCCAGCGTCTTGCCCACGGCCTCTTGCGGGGCGCGGGTCTTGGCAATGGCGAAGCCGTCGTCGAGCTCGATGAAATCCATCATCCGCCCGGTCACCAGGTGCGCCACCCGCTCCCCCATCGCGGCTTCCGGATAGACGACATGGTGCGCGCCGGTGCGCTCCAGGATGCGCCCGTGCTTCGAGCCGCTGGCCTTGGCCCAGATCTCGGGCACGCCGAGGTCAGCCAGTGCAAGCACCGTCAGCACGCTGGCCTCCAGGTCGGTGCCGATTCCCACCACCGCACAGGAGAACTCATGCACGCCCAGGCGGCGCAGCGTGTCGGGGTTGGTGGTGTCGGCCTGGACCACATGGGTCAGCTGTTCGGACATCGACTGCACCAGCTCCGCATTCTCGTCGATGCCCAGCACGTCATGGCCGAGCCGGATCAACGAGCCGGCCACTGACGCGCCGAACCGCCCCAGCCCGATGACCACCACGCTGTTTGCTGAGGGTTTGCTAGCCAACGATGGGGCGCTCCTCGGGATAGCGGTACAGGGTCTGGTGGCGGCGCAGGGCAAGCGCCGTGGCGAGGGTCACGATGCCGACCCGGCCGGTGAACATCAACAGCACCAGCAGCAGCTGCGCCGCGGCGGGAAGCTGCGGCGTGACCCCGGTCGACAGCCCCACGGTGGCGAAGGCCGAGATCGCCTCGAACACCGCGTCCCGCAAGGCCAGGTCCGTCAGGTTCTGGAGCAGCAGCGTTGCAGTCCCGACCACCGCGACCGCCATCAGCGTGAGCGTCACCGCCTGGCGCTGGACCTCCACGGAGACCCGGCGGCCGAACGCCGTCGCGTCGCGCTCGCCGCGGATCTCGGCCCAGATGATCAGGGCGAGCACCGCAACGGTGCCGACCTTGATGCCGCCAGCCGTGCCCGCGCTGCCGCCGCCGATCAGCATCAGGCCGTAGGTGACGATCAGCGTCTCGTCGTGCATCCGGCCCAGATCGACGGTGTTGAACCCGCCCGAGCGCGCCATCACCGAGTGAAACCCGGCATTCATCATGCGGGCCATTGGGTCGAGCGCGCCCAAAGTGGCCGTGTTGTTCCATTCATACGCCAAGGTGGCCAGGAAGCCGGCGACCAGCAGGAAGGCGGTGCCCAGCAGCGTGATCTTGGTATGCAGCGACCAGCGCGACGCGCGCCACCGCTCCTGCCGCAGATCGTGCAGCACCGGCATGCCGATGCCGCCCAGCATCACGCCAAGCATGATCGGCAGCAGCACCAAGGCGTCATCGGCGAAAGGCGCCAGGCCGGCGGGATAGGTGGTGAAGCCGGCATTGTTGAAGGCGGAAACGGCATGGAAGGTGCCGTTCCACAGCGCCTGCGCCCATGGCTCGCCGTATGCCAGGTGCAGCCGCAGCGCCAGCCCTGCGGCGATCACCGCCTGGACCAGCACGGTGGCGCCCAGCACCAGCTTCAGCACACTGGTCACATCGCCGAGTGCCAGGCCGCGCGTCTCGGCCTGGGTGGCCAGCCGCGTGCTGAGCCGCAGGCGGCGTGCCACCAGAAGGCCGAGCAACGTCGCCCCGCTCATGATGCCGAAGCCGCCGATCTGAAACAGCACCAGGATCACCCCGTGGCCCAGGCCCGACCAGTAGGTGGCGGTGTCCACCACCACCAGGCCGGTCACGCAGACCGCGGATGCCGCGGTGAACAGGGCGGTGATGAAGGGCGCGCCTTCGCCGCCAGTGCGCGCGGGGGGCAGCATCAACAGGAGCGTGCCGAATAGGATCAGCACCACGAAGGCCAGCGGTACCAATCGCGCGGGATGCTGTAGCGCAACGGGCAGGGCCGGCACGTGTCAGATTCCTTTCGCCTAGCCCGATCGGCGGCCGCCGGAGCAGGCCGGGGCCAGCATATGCACCGGCGGCGCGCAGCTTGCAAAGCACCGGAGTCCGGCGCGGTGACCGCGCGGCCGGATCCTGCGCGGCTGCAGCCCGCGGGTCAGTGTCGGCATCACCCCACGCGGTGCGCGGCGACAAACGCCTCGTCGAATGCAAGCCCCAGCCCGGGCCGGTCCCATAGCTGGATCGCGCCATCGACCACCGGCGGCGTGTCTTCGAACAGCGTCAGCGTCCAGGGCATGTATTCGACCGTCAGCCCGTTTGGTGCGGCTGCGACCAGGTGGCAATGCAGTTCCGGGGCCAGGTGGCTGACGACGGGCAGGTTGAACGCCTCGGCCAGGGCGGCCACCTTCATCCAGGCGGTGATACCGCCGACGCGCACCAGGTCGACCATCGGGATGTCGATGCTGCGCGCCTCGATCATGTGGCGGAACGGCACGATGCCCCAGACATATTCGCCGCCGGCGATCGGCGTGGACAGGGCGGCGTTGACGCGGGCCATGCCCTGGTAGTCCTCGTGGTGGACCACGTCTTCCAGCCAGAACAGGCCGAATTCCTCGCAGCGCTTGGCGATGTCGATCGCCTGTTCCGGGCGCCAGCGCTGGTTGATGTCGCACATCAGCTTGATGTCCGGGCCGATCGCCTCGCGCACCACGCGCATGCGCCGCACCTCGTCGGACGGCGCGGGGTTTCCGGGCAGGGCCATCTGGGTCTTCATTTCGCGAAAGCCCTTGGCGACCAGGCGGTGTGCGGCGGTCTGGGCCTGGTCGTCGGTCAGGCCGCGGCGCAGCGCCCCGCTGGCGTAGCACGGCACGGTGTTGCGGTAGCCGCCGAGCAGCTTCCACAGCGGCAGGCCCAGCAGCTTGCCCTTGATATCCCACAGCGCGATGTCGATCGCGGACGCCGCCAGGGTGAAGATGCCACCGGGCCCGCAATGCGCGCCGACGGCGTTCATCAGCTTGCGGCCGATGCGCTCGATGTCGCGCGGGTCCTCGCCGATGCACAGCGCGCCAAGCTCGTCGACCGCGGTGCGCAGCGAGCCGGTCATCGCGTCGCCGTAGAGCGTGAAGGCGATGCCCTCGATGCCCTGGTCGGTCTGCATCCGCAGCGTGACGAAGGGGCGGCGGCGGTTGCCATCCTCCGGCATGTCGGCCAGCGGATCGGCCTCGGGGATGCGCAGGATAGCGGTTTCCAGCCCGGTGATCTTCATGCCACTTCCTCCAGCAATTCCGGCCCGTTGTTGCGGACATTGCCGACCTTGGCCGAAACCCGCCAGACCCGCAACGGCACGTCGGACGGCCGCAGCAGCCGCGCGGGCTCGCCGGCGACCTCGCCCAGCCACTCGGGAAAGTCCGGCGGCTCCAGGATCACCGGCATACGTTCATGCAGATGTGCCAACGTCTTGCACGCCGTCGTTGTCAAAACTGCAAAACTCCGCAGCACGCTGCCATCGGCCCCGCGCCACCCTTCCCACAGCCCGGCCAGCGCCATCGGGGCGCCATCGGCCCGCGCAATCGCATGGGGCAGCTTGCCTTCCTCGGTGACCTGCCACTCATAGAACGCATCGATCGGCACGATGCAGCGCCGCCGGGCCATGGCGTCGCGGAACAGCGGAAGCCGGGCGGCGGTTTCGCTGCGCGCGTTGATCGGCTTGCGCTCGGCCTTCGGATCCGTTGCCCAATGCGGTACCAGGCCCCAGCTCAGCAGGTCGAGATGCCGGCTGCCGTCGCCGGGATGCAGGCGCAGCACCGGGGCGGATTGGCTGGGCGCCAGGTTCCAGCTCGGCGCGAAGTTCGGCGGCGGGTTGACGGCGCCGAAGATCCGACGCACCTCGTCCACCGACCGGTTGGCCACATAGCGCCCGCACATCGCCCGCCCCTCCCCGGGTTTCAAGCCCGCGGCGGCATGATAGCCTCGGCAGCCAATTCAGGGAGTCCGTCGATGCGCTGCCTCGCCCTGCTTGCCGCCCTCCTGCTTGCCCTCCCGGCCGCGGCGCAGCAGCGCGTGGTGAACGTCTACAACTGGACCGACTACATCGACCCCTACGCGATCCAGCAATTCCAGGCCGAGACCGGCATCCGCGTGCGCTACGACCTCTACGACAGCCTCGAAACCCTGGAGGCCAAGCTGCTCGCCGGCCGCTCCGGCTACGACGTGGTGGTGCCCACCAGCGAACCCACCTTCTCCCGCCTGGTCCGCGCCGGGGCACTGGCGCGGCTCGACCGCACGAAGCTGCCCGCCCTGGCCGGCATCGACCCCGCACTGGCCGCCCGCGTCGAGACCTCTGACCCCGGCGCCGCGCATGGCGCGATCTATCTCTGGGGCACCATCGGGTTGGCGGTGAACCCGCTGAAATTCAAGCAATTCGTGCCCGATGCGCCGGCGGATTCGTGGGAGCTGCTGCTCAACCCGCGGCATGCCGCCCGCATGGCGCGCTGCGGCATCGCCATGCTCGACAGCGCCATCGATGTGATCCCCAGCGTGCTGAAATACCTGGGCCGCTCGCCCGACAGCACGGCGACGGAGGACCTCGCCGCAGTGGAGAAGGCGCTCAAGGCGATCCGCCCCCATATCCGCCAGTTCAACAGCAGCGGCATGATCGAAACGCTGGCCAGCGGCGAGACCTGCCTGGCCATCGCCTATTCCGGCGACGCCATCCAGGCCGCCGGCCGCGCCGCGGAGGCGAAGCGGGGCGTGGAGATTCAGTACATCGCCCCGAAGGAGGGCGCCCAGCTCTGGTTCGACCTGATGGCCATTCCCGCCGACGCCCCCAACAAGGCCGAGGCCCACGCCTTCATCGACTTCATGTTGCGCCCGAAGGTCATCGCCGGCATCACCAATCACGTCAGCTATCCGAATGCCGTGCCGGCCAGCCGCGCGATGATCGATGCCGCGATCCTCGACGACCCCGGCATCTACCCCCCGCCCGCCATCCAGGCCGGCTTCTTCACCATCGGCCCCGTCCCGGCCGAGGCGGCGCGCGCGCGCAGCCGCATGTGGACGCGCTTCAAGACCAACCGATAACCCGCGGAAACCCAATGACCCAGCCCCTGCTGTTCACCCCGCTGACGATCCGCGGCACCACGCTCAAGAACCGCATCGTGGTGGCGCCGATGCACCAGTATTCCGCCGTCGCCGGCCACGCCACGGACTGGCACCTGATGAATATCGGCCGCTTCGCCACCGGCGGCGCCGGGCTGGTGTTCATCGAATCGACCAAGGTGGAGCGCCGCGGCTGCGGCACCGTCGGCGACCTGGGCATCTGGGACGACGGCTTCATCCCGCATTTCCGCCGCATGGCCGATTTCATGCGCGCCCATGGCTGCGTCCCCGCGCTGCAGATCGGCCATTCCGGCCGCAAGGCCCGCCTCACCCGCCCGTGGGAAGGCGGCAAGCCCCTCACGCAAGCCGACGCCGAGGCCCAGGGCGTCACCGACTGGGAAGCCTGGGAGCTGGTCGCCCCCTCCGCCCTGCCCGGCGGCGAGGGCGAACCCGTCCCCCGTGCTTTGGCCCGCGACGATATCCCCGCCCTGATCCAGCATTGGGCCGACGCCGCCCGCCGCGCGAACGAAGCCGGCATCGAGGTGCTGGAGATCCACGCCGCCCATGGCTACCTGCTGCACCAGTTCCTCTCGCCCCAGGCCAATCGCCGCAACGACGAGTATGGCGGCAGCGAGGCCGGCCGGATGCGCCTGGTGATCGAGATCGTCGAAGCCATCCGCGCCGTTTGGCCGGCGGAGAAGCCCTTGTTCCTGCGGCTTTCGGTGCAGGACGACGCCGGATGGGGCCCCGAGCAGAGCGTGGCCCTGGCCCGCATCGTCGGCCCCAAGGGGGTGGACGTCATCGACTGCTCCGGCGGCGGCATCACCGGCCGCCCCACCGCCGGCCCCGGCGGCTACGGCTACCAGGTGCCCTTCGCCGACCAGCTCCGGCGCGAGGCGGGGATCATGACCATGGCGGTCGGGCTGATCGTCCATGCCGACCAGGCCGAGGCGATCCTGCAGCACGGCCAGGCCGACCTGATCGCCCTGGCGCGGGAGATCCTCTACAATCCCAATTGGCCGCTGGATGCCGCGCGCAAGCTGGGCGCCGAGATCGGCTACGACGCCATCCCCCCGCAAGGCGGCTGGTGGCTGGGCAAGCGCACCCGCGCCGTCACGCCCTCGACCTTCGGCGCCGGCATGCCCGCCGCATGAGTGCCGCAATCCGCTTCGCCGCCCTCGAAAAATCGCCCTGGCCGAACGGCGCCGGGCGCAAGGCCGACATCGCCGCCGGACCACCGGGCGACGACGGCAAGCCCGAGTGGCTGGTCGCCTTCGCCTGGCTCGACCGGGATGCCCCGTTCTCCGACTATACCGGCCATGACCGCACCATCACCCTGGTCAGCGGCGTTGGCTTCGCGCTCGATTTCGCGGATGCCGCGCCGCCGCTGACCGTCGACGCCCCGTTCCGCCCCGCCCCGTTCGACGGCGGCGTGCCCGCCACCTGTCATCTGCCCGCCGGCCCCTGCCTGGTGCTGAACGCGATGTCCCGCCGGGGGCTGTGGCGCCATCGCGTCACCGCGGCCACCAGCCGGGTGCCGCTGCCGGCGATCGAGGGCGAACGCTACCTGGTCGTCCTGCGCGGCCGCTGCGCCTTGGCCGGCACCCTGTTCCAGCCACGCGACGCCGTGCGCCTGACCGACGCGGCCACGCTTGCCGCCGCGGCCGACTGCCTGCTGGCGGTGATCCAGTTCGAACGCGTCGCCGGCTGACCATGCTGTATGCCCCCATCGCCGCCGGGCTGCTGGCGGCCTTTGTCGGCTTTGCCAGTTCGTTCGCCGTGGTGCTGAAAGGCTTCATGGCCGCCGGCGCCACGCTGGAACAGGCGGCCTCCGGGCTGATGGCGGCGTCCGTGACCATGGGCATCGGCGGCATCTGGTTGTCACTGCGCAGCCGGATGCCAATCTCGGTGGCCTGGTCCACCCCGGGCGCGGCCCTGCTGGCCAGCACCGGCGCGGTGGAGGGCGGCTTCCCCGCCGTGATCGGCGCCTTTTTGGCCACCGGCGTCCTGATCGTCGCCGCCGGGCTGTTCCGCCCGCTGGGCCGGGCCGTGGCCGCCATCCCCGCGCCGCTGGCCAGCGCGATGCTGGCCGGCTTGCTGCTCGGCCTGTGCCTGGCGCCGGTGCGCGCGGTGGCGGAGGCGCCGGCCATGGGGCTGGCCATCGTCGTCACCTGGGCCATCGTCGCGCGATTCAACCGCCTGCTCGCCGTGCCCGCCGCCGTCGTGGTCACCGCCGGGCTGGTGCTGGCCACCACGCCCCTGCCCGACGCCGGCAGCATCCTGCCGATCCCGGTCCTGACATGGCCCAGCTTCGTGCCCTCCACCCTTCTGGGCCTGGTGGTGCCGCTGTTCCTGGTGACCATGGCCTCCCAGAATATTCCCGGCATCGCGGTGCTCAACGCCAACGGCTACACGCCGCCCCCCGGCCCGCTGTTCACCCGCACGGGCCTGCTCAGCCTGGCCGGCGCGCCGTTCGGCGGCCTGGCCGTCAATCTGGCCGCCATCACCGCGGCGATCTGCGCCGGCCCAGACGCCCATCCCGATCGCGCCCGCCGCTGGATCGCCGCCACTGTCGCCGGGTGCGGATACATCGCCTTCGGCCTGCTCGCTGGCGGCGCAACGCTGCTGATCGGTGCTGCCCCTCCCATCCTGATCGAGGCCGTCGCGGGCCTGGCCCTGCTGGGTGCCTTCGGCGGCGCGCTGATGGCCGCCGTCGCCAACCCCGACAGCCGCGAAGCCGCCATCGTCACCTTCCTGGTCTCCGCCTCCGGCCTGACAATCTGGAGCATCGGCGGCGCCTTCTGGGGCCTGCTGGCCGGAGGGGCGATGCTCGTGCTGGGACGGGGGAGGAAGTAAGGCCAGGGCTCTGCCGTCGCGACGCCAAGTCGCGACGCGGAGGACCCGCTGGGGCCCGGGGCAAAGCCCCAGCCTTGCTTCCTTCCCCCGCCCCCGCACGATTGCATCGCGCCCCGGCCTGCGGCACGGTGGGTGCAATCGTTTGGGAGGACGCGCGATGAAGCTGGTGCAGTTCAACGACTATCGCCTGGGGGTATTGAAGGGCGACGCCGTGGTGGATGTGTCCGCCGTGGTGGCCGACATTCCGCATACCGGGCCGGGCGACCTGATGAGCGGGCTGATTGCGCGGTTTGATGCCTATCGCGGCAAGCTGCAGGCGGCGGCGGATGCCGGCGCCGGGGTTCCGCTGGCCAGCGTGTCGCTGCGCGCGCCGCTGCCCAAGCCCGGCAACATCGTCTGCATGGCGGTGAACTACATGGAGAACGGCACGCTGAAGGAAGCCGCCCCGATCAACGCCTTCCACAAGGCGCCCACCGCCATCATCGGCCCGGGCGACGCGATGGTGCTGCCGGACGTGCCCGCCAGCATCTTCGAGGGCGAGGCGGAGATGGCGCTGGTGATCGGCAAGCGCGCCAAGAACGTCGCCGCCGCGGACGCCTTCAAATACATCTTCGGCTACCTCAACTTCATCGACGGCTCCGCCCGCGGCCTGTCGCCGCAGAGCTTCTTCCACATGAAGTCGCGCGACACCTTCGCCCCGATCGGCCCCTGGCTGGTCACCGCGGACGAGATCGCCGACCCGCAGAAGCTGGGCATCAAGCTCTGGGTGAACGGCACGCTGAAGCAGGACTTCAACACCGACGACATGGCCCACAAGATTGCCCGCTGCATCGAATGGGTCAGCCATTGCCACACGCTGGAGCCCGGCGACATCCTGGCCACCGGCACCAACCATCGCGGCCTGTCCAGCTTCCAGGACGGCGACACGGTGGAGCTGGAGACCGAGGGCCTCGGCCGCCTGAGCTTCAAGGTGCGCGACGACCTGAAGCGCACCTGGGCGCGCGACACGCGGCTGGAACGCGCGGAAAAGAGCCTCTCGGCGACCGCGCCGCAGCTGACCGGCAAATACGCCCAAGCCTGATCAAGGCCGGGCTGAACGCCTGACACGGCGGGCGGGCGTGGCATGCTCTGCCATCCCGCCCCCATTCACGGCACACTCGCGCCAACCAACGGGGACGATTCGCCATGCGCATCCACAACATCTACGTCGACGCCCAGGGCGAGACCCATTTCCGCGATGTCGAGGTCACCTGGACCCGCGAAGGCCCCGGCGGCAAGCTGTCGGACACCATCGCGGCCAAGGGCGTGATCTTCCGCCAGACCCCGGGCAGCTACGATTATGACTGGCACCCCGCCCCGCGCCGCCAGTACATCATCAACCTCGATGCCGGCGTGCGCGTCACCGCCAGCGACGGCGAGGTGCGCGAGATCGGCGCCGGCGAAATCCTCCTGGTCGAGGACACCAGCGGAAAGGGCCACATCTCCCAGGCGATCGGCGGGCAGATGCGCCATTCGGTGTTCATCACATTGGAATAGAACCCATGGACCCGCCCGGCGCCCTCGATGCCCCGCCTGTTCGCATGCGACGCCGTGCCTGTCCGATCTGCGACAACCCCAATGCCGAAACCGCGGCCGGCCCCTACAGCCGCGCACCCTGGGATGTCATCGCCTGCGCCGGCTGCGGCTTCGTGCACATGCGCGACGTGCCCGAGACGCTCGAACTGGTCGAAACCCTGGCCTGGGAGAAGACCTACGCCGCCGAGGCGGTGCGCCGCACCCGCGACCAGCCGGTCATTGCCTGGCTCGACGCCAAGACGCGCTGGCGCCTCGGCCTGTTCCCCCGCGTCGAGCCGGTCGCCATCGTCAACAAGCGCGCGCCCTCGGGCCCGGTGATCGACGTCGGCTGCGGCAGCGGCGGCCACCTGCGCAACCTCGATGCCCGTTTCACGCCGTACGGCGTCGAGATCTCCCGCGTGCTGGCCGAGCGCGCCGGCGCGTTCGCCGCCGGCCGCGGCGGCCATGTCGTGCAGGACAGCGCCCATGTCGGGCTGGAGGGCTTCCCTGACGGGTTTTTCGCCGGCGCCCTGCTGCGCTCCTATCTCGAGCACGACGCCGATGCCGGCGCCGTGCTGGCCATGCTCGCCGGCAAGCTGCGCCCGGACGGCATCGCCGTGGTCAAGGTGCCGAATTTCGGCTCGCTCAACCGCCGCGTGATGCGTGCCAACTGGTGCGGTATCCGCCTGCCCGACCACGTGAACTACTTCACCCCCGCCTCGTT
>JBIPLY010000158.1:0-8636 GCA_044369385.1 Acetobacteraceae bacterium
CCCCCGTTGCCCCGGCCGTGGCCATCGTGGCCGTGGCCCCGGCCGTTGCCCCGGCCGCGGCCGGAGGGGCCGATGCCCTGCATGACTTGGAAGATCAGGCCGCCGGTGATCGGGCTGGCTTCGGACAGGCGTACTTCCACTTCCTCGGCCAGGCGGAAGCTGTGGCCGCTGCGGCGTCCGGTGAGGGTTTGGGCGGCTTCGTCGTGCATCCAGAAATCATCCGGCAGCGTGGAGATCGGCACCAGGCCGCTCGCGCCGCTGTCGGCCAGTGTGACGAAAAGCCCGAAGCGGGTCACGCCGGAAATGCGGGCGTCGAAGTGCGAACCGACCTTTTCCGCCATGAAGGCGGCCAGGTAGCGGTCCGTGGCGTCGCGCTCGGCCAGGGCGGCGCGGCGTTCGGTGGCGGTGATGTGTTCGCAGGTCTCCGGCAGGCCGGGAATCTCCGCATCCGACAGCCCGCCCTCCCCGAGTCGCAGCCCGGCGATCAGGGCGCGGTGGACGATGAGGTCGGCGTAGCGGCGGATCGGGCTGGTGAAATGGGCGTAGCGCGCCAGGGCCAGGCCGAAATGGCCGATGTTTTCGATGTCGTAGGCGGCCTGCGACTGGCTGCGCAGCATCACCTCGTTCACCAGGGGGGCGTGTTCGGTGCCGGCGACGCGGGTGAGCACGGCCAGCAGGTCGCGGGGGTGGATCTGGTTGCCCGGTGGGAGCGCGATGTCGAACTGGCGCAGGAAGGTTCGCAGGTTGGCCAGTTTTTCGTCCGTGGGGGGGGCGTGGATGCGATAGACGCAGGGGCGGTGCAGGCGTTCGAGTTCTTCGGCGGCGCAGACATTGGCCAGCACCATGAACTCCTCGATCAGCCGGTGGCTGTCCAGGCGCGGGCGCGGGGCGACGGCGGCGACTTTTCCCTGATCGTCGAGGATGACCTTGCGTTCCGGCAGGTCGAGGTCGAGCGTGCCGCGGGCCAGGCGGGCGGCGAGCAGGGCGCGGTACGCGGCGTAGAGCGCGGGGTGGGCGCCGTTTGCGTCGTGGTCGGCCTGGACCTGTTCGTAGGTCAGGCGGGCGGTGCTGCGCATCAGGCCGCGGCCGAAGCGGTGGGCGATTTTCCCCCCCGTCGCGTCGATGCGCATTTCGACGAACAGGCAGCCGCGTTCTTCGTCGGGGCGCAGGCTGCACCAGCCGTTGGACAGGGCTTCGGGCAGCATCGGCACGACGCGGTCGGGGAAGTAGCAGGAATTGCCGCGGGTGCGCGCGGTGCGGTCCAGCGCGCTGCCGGGGCGGACATAGTGCGCGACGTCGGCGATGGCGACCAGGAGGCGGAAGCCGTTTTCCGTCGGCTCGGCGAAGACGGCATCGTCGAAGTCCCGCGCGTCCTCGCCGTCGATGGTGACGAGCGGGGTGTCGCGCAGGTCGGTGCGGCCGGCGAGCGGGGTGGGGCCGGCGGCCTCGGCCTCGGCGACGGCTTCGGGGGAGAATTCGGTGGGGATGTCGTGGGTGTGGATGACGATCAGGCTGACCGAGCGGGCGTCGCCCATGGCGCCGAGGCGTTCGATGATTTTGGCCGGCTTCGGGCCGTAATGGCGGCCGGGGGAGGGGAGCGGGGCGGCGAGGACGATTTCGCCGTCCTCGGCCTCGCCGGTCTCGCCGGCGGGGATCGACCATTCGGCCTTGGCGCGGCGGTCGGTGGGGACCAGGCGGGCGCCTTCGCCGCCTCTCGCGGCGCGGAACACGCCGAGGATGCGGCCGGGGGCGGCGGAGAGGCGTTTCATGGTGCGCCCCTCGTATTTGCCGGGGCCGGTGGGGCGCAGGCGGGCGAGCACGCGTTCGCCGGGGGCCAGCGCCGGGCGGCCGGCGGGTTCGGGGGCCATCAGGATGCGCGGCGGCGGGCCGTCGCCCTCCCATTGCACCGGGCGGGCGACGGCATCGCCATCGGCGTCGGTGCCGGTGACCTGCACCACGGTGACCTCCGGCAGGCCGGCGGGGTCGGCGAGGCGGCGGCGGGGCATCGGGGCGATGGCGCCCTCGGATTCGAGCGCGCGCAGCGCCTCGCGCAGGGCGCGCCGATGTTCGGGGCCGAGGCCGAAATGCTCGGCGATGTCGCGCTTGCCGACGCTGCCGTCGTGGTCGGCCAGGAAGCGGCGCAGTTCGTCGCGCGAGGGCAGGCCGGGCATGGGCGTTTCGGGGCGCAGGCGGCGCGGCTTGCCGGAGCGGGATTTACTGGCGCGGGGTGGGCGGGGCACCTATGCCTTGGCCTTTTTCGCGGCGGGCTTCTTCGCGGCCGGCTTCTTGGCGGCGGGTTTCTTTGCCGACGGCTTCTTCGCGGCGACGGGCTTGGCCGCAGCTTGGGCCGCAGCGGGGGCGGCGGCGGGCTTGGCGGCCTTGCGGGCCGGTTTCTTGGCGCCGCCGCGCGGCTTCAGGGTCTTTCCCTTCTCCGCCAGCAGGGCGAGCACCTCGTCCATGGTGACGTCGTCCATCACCATGTCGCGCGCCAGGTTGGCGACCGTGTTGCCGTGCTGGGCATAGGGGCCGAAGCGGCCCTTGCGGACCAGCACCGGCTCCTTGTCCTTCGGATGCGGGCCCAAGGTGCGCACGCTGGCGAGCTTCTTGGCCAGCAGGTCGACGGCGCGGTTGATGCCGATGACCAGCACGTCGTCGTCCTTGTCCAGCGAGGCGAAGACGCCGCCCATCTTGACGAAGGGGCCGAAGCGGCCGAGCCCGGCCTCGATCGGCTCCTGGGTCTCCGGGTGGATGCCGACCAGGCGGGGCAGGGACAGGAGCGCGATGGCGGCCTCAAGGGTGAGGGTGTCGCCGTCGGTGCCGCGCGGCAGGGAGGTGCGGCGGGGCTTGGTCTTGCTGTCCGGCACCTGTTCGCCGAGCTGGGCATAGACGCCGTATGGGCCCCGGCGGACGCTGATTTCCTCGCCGGTCTCCGGGTGATGGCCGAGGATGCGCAGGCCTTCCTTCAGCGTGTCGCCGGCATCGTCGCCGCCATCGACGGCCAGGCGGCGGGTGTACTGGCAGCCCGGGTAGTTCGAGCAGCCGATGAAGCTGCCGTGGCGGCCGAGCTTCAGGCCGAGGCGGCCGGCCGAGCAGGAGGGGCAGGCGCGCGCGTCGGAGCCGTCCTCCCGGGCCGGGAAGAAATGCTGGCCGAGTTCCTCATCGAGCGCGTTGATGACGTCGGTGATCTTGAGGTCGCGGGTCTGTTCGACGGCGCGGGAGAATTCGGTCCAGAAGGCGCGCATCACGCCGCGCCAGTCGGCCCGGCCGCCGGAGATGTCGTCGAGCTGCTCTTCCAGGCCGGCGGTGAAGCCGGGATCGACGTAGCGCTCGAAGAAGCTGGTCAGGAAGGCGGTGACCAGGCGGCCGCGGTCCTCCGGGATGAAGCGGCGCTTGTCCAGTTTCACATACTGCCGGTCCTGGAGCACGGACAGGATCGAGGCGTAGGTGGAGGGGCGGCCGATGCCGAGCTCCTCCATCTTCTTGACCAGCGAGGCCTCGGAGAAGCGCGGCGGGGGCTGGGTGAAGTGCTGTTCGGCGTCGATCTTTCCCTGCTTCAGCGGGTCGCGCTCGCCCATGGGGGGGAGCATGCGGTTGTCGTCGCCGCCAGCGGCGCGGGGATCATCTTCCTTGGCGGGGGCGTCCTCGGCGACCTCCTCGCGGTAGAGCTTGAGGTAGCCGTCGAAGGCGAGGATGGAGCCGTTGGCGCGCAGGCGGGGGCCGGCGGGCTGGGCGGGATCAGCGATCTCGACGGCGACCTGGTCGAATTCGGCGGCCTGCATCTGGCTGGCGACGGCGCGTTTCCAGATCAGCTCGTAGAGGCGCTGCTGGTCGTGGGTCAGGTAGCGGGCGACGGATTCGGGGGTGCGGGCGACGTCGGTGGGGCGGATGGCTTCGTGGGCCTCCTGGGCGTTCTTGGCCTTGGAGGTGTATTCGCGCGGGGCGGCGGGCAGGTAGTTCGGGCCGAAATCGGTGCGGACATGGGCGCGGATGGCGTCGATCGCCTCGCGGGCCATCTGCACGCCGTCGGTGCGCATGTAGGTGATCAGGCCGGTGGCCTCGCCGTCGATCTCCACACCCTCGTAGAGGCCCTGGGCGGTGCGCATGGTCTGCTGGGCGCCCATGCCGAGGCGGCCGGAGGCGTCCTGTTGCAGGGTGGAGGTGGTGAAGGGGGCGGCGGGGTTGCGGCGCACGCGGCGGCGTTCGACGCTGGCCACGCTGTATTGGCCGGCCTCGACCAGGGTCTTGGCGCGGGCGGCCAGGGCGGCGGTGTTGAGGTCGAACTGGTCGAGGCGCTTGCCGTCCAGATGGGTCAGGCGGGCGGTGAAGGGGGCGCCGGCGGGGGTGGCGAGATGGGCCTCGATGGTCCAGTACTCGCGGGGGCGGAAGGCCTCGATCTCCGCCTCGCGCTCGCAGATCAGGCGCAGGGCGACGGACTGGACGCGCCCGGCGCTGCGGCTGCCGGGCAGTTTGCGCCAGAGCACCGGGGAGAGGGTGAAGCCGACCAGGTAATCCAGCGCGCGGCGGGCCATGTAGGCCTCGATCAGCGGCTGGTCGAGGTCGCGCGGGTGATCCATCGCGTAGCGCACGGCGCTGCGGGTGATCTCGTTGAAGGTGACGCGCTCGACCCGCACGCCCTTCAGCAGCTTCTTTTCTTCCAGCATGGCGCGGACGTGCCAGGAGATCGCCTCGCCTTCCCGGTCCGGGTCGGTGGCGAGGTAGAGGGTTTTCGCGCCCTTCAGCGCCTTGGCGATCGCGGAGATTTGACGGGCGCCGCGCTCATCGGCGGCCCAGTCCATGGCGAAATCCTCGTCCGGGCGGACGCTGCCATCCTTGGGCGGCAGGTCGCGCACGTGGCCGAAGCTGGCCAGCACGGTGAACCCGCTGCCCAGATACTTGTTGATGGTCTTGGCCTTGGCGGGCGATTCGACGACGACGACGTCAGACATTCAGGGTACTTGTCCCGCGGTCACAACACGCACACACGCGACGGGCGAGGAAATCCTCAGCCGTCCAGCAGCGCCACGCGGTTGCCCGGCAGCGTCTCGATCCGTCCCGCCAGCTCCAGGTCGAGCAGGACCGAAAGCACCGCGGGACCGGAGAACTGGCAGCGCCGGATCAGATCGTCAACCGCCGTGGGGGTGGGACCCAGCAACGCCAGCACCGCATCGATGGTTGCGGCATGGGCGGCGGGCGAAAGATCGGGGGGATCGAGCAGGGCCGCTTGCGTCTCCGACAGGCCGAGCCGGCCGCGCAGGCGGGAGGTGTCGGGCGGCAGGGCGTCCAGGATGTCCTGGGCGGTTTCGGTCAGGTGGGCGCCGTCGCGGATCAGGCCGTTGGCGCCGCGGGCGCGGGGATCGAGGGGGGAGCCGGGGACGGCGAAGACCTCCCGCCCGGCCTCGGTGGCCAGGCGGGCGGTGATCAGGCTGCCGGAGCGCGGCGCGGCCTCCACCACCACCACGCCGAGGGCCAGGCCGGCGATGACGCGGTTGCGGCGGGGGAAGTGGCGGGCCTGGGGCTGGGTGCCGGGGGGGAGTTCGGCGACGATGGCGCCCTGGCGCGCGATCGCGGCGTGGAGGTCGCGGTGTTCGGGCGGATAGACGATGTCCGGGCCGCCGGCGATGCAGGCGATGGTGGTGCCGGCCGTAAGGGCGCCGCGATGGGCGGCGGCGTCAATGCCGCGGGCCAGGCCCGAGACGACCGTGATGCCGGCCTGGGCCAGCTCGGCGGCCAGCGTCTCGGCGATGCGCTGGCCGTTGGCCGAGGCGTTGCGGCTGCCGACCACGGCGACGGCGCGGGCGGAGAGCAGGGCGGGATCGCCGAGCACGGCCAGGATCGACGGCGCATCGTCCAGCCGGGCCAGCAGGGGCGGGTAGGCGGGGTCGTCGAGGAACAGGATGCGCCCGCCGAGCTCGCCGATGCGGTCGAATTCGCGCCGCGCGCTGCCGGCATCGGGGATGCGCGGCGGGATCAGTCGGCCGCCGGCGCGGGCCAGGGCGGGCAGGGCGTCGAGCGCCTCGGCGGCGCTGGCGTAGCGCGCCATCAGCCGGCGCCAGGCGACCGGGCCGACGCCCTCGGTGCGGGCCAGGCGCAGGCGGTCGAGGTCCGGGGTCACTTCCCCTTGCCGATTTTCGGTTCGGTGCCGGCGACAAGTCGGGCGATGTTGTCCTTGTGGCGCTGCCAGATCAGGGCGGCGACGATGGTGGTGCAGACCAGCAGGATGAAGGGCACCTGAAGCACCGCGGCGACCACCGGGGCGGCGGCGGAAGCGGCGAGCGAGGCGGCGGAGGAGATGCGGGTGAACCAGGCCACCGCCGCCCAGACCAGGCCGCAGGTCAGCCCCAGCACCGGATTGACCGCCAGCAGCACGCCGGCGCCGGTGGCGATGCCCTTGCCGCCGCGAAAGCCGAGCCAGACCGGGAACATGTGCCCGACCACCGCCAGCACGCCGGCGATATAGGCCGCGGTCGGGCCGGCCAGGGTCCAGCCGAGCCAGACCGCGGCCGCACCCTTGCCGGCGTCGAGCAGCAGGGTGGCGAGCGCGACACCCTTGCGGCCGGTGCGCAGGACGTTGGTGGCGCCGATGCTGCCGGAGCCGATGGCGCGGATGTCGCCGCCGCCGGACAGGCGGGTCAGCAGCAGGCCGAAGGGGATCGAGCCCAGCAAGTAGCCGGCGAGGAGCGCGAAGGCGAAGGGCAGGCTCATCCGAAGACCCTCCGGCCGGATTTCCAGGTGCCGAGCACGCGGCCTTCCAGCGCGCGGCCGTCGAACGGGGTGTTCTGCGCCTTGCCGGGCATCGCGCCGGCCTCGACGCGCCAGGCGCGCTCGGGGTCGAACAGGCAGAGATCGGCCGGGGCGCCGCGGGCCAGGGTGCCGGCCGGGCTGGCGAGCAGGCGGGCGGGGGCACTGGTCAGCAGCTCGATGGCGCGGATCATGGAAACTTCGCCGGCATGGGCGCGGGCCAGGGTGACGGCGAGCAGGGTGGCCAGGCCGGTGCCGCCGGACGCGGCCTGGGCGAAGGGCAGGCGCTTGTCGTCGGCGTCGCGCGGCTGGTGGTCGGAGGCGATGGCGTCGATGGTGCCGTCGGCCAGGGCGGCGGCGACCGCTTGGCGATCCGAGTCCGCGCGCAAGGGGGGGGAGAGCTTGGCGTAGGTGCGGAATTCGCCGATCGCGGTTTCGTTCAGGTCGAAATAGGGGGGCGCGGTGTCGCAGGTGACGTTGAGGCCGTCATGCTTGGCGGCGCGGATGAGATCGAGCGCCTCGGCGGTGGAGACATGGGCGAAATGGACGGCGCCGCCGGTCATGCGGGCCAGGCGGATGTCGCGCCAGACCATCAGCGCCTCGGCGGCGGCGGGGATGGCGGGCAGGCCGAGGCGGGTGGCGAGCTCGCCTTGCGTCGCGCAGCCGGTGCCGGCCAGCGACGGGTCTTCGGGGTGCTGGACGATGCGGGCGCCCCATTGCGCGGCGTAAGCCAGGGCGAGGCGCATGATGCGCGAGGAGGCGATGGCGCGGGCGCCGTCGGTGAAGGCCACGGCGCCGGCTTCGCGCAGCAGGCCGAGTTCGGCCAGTTCCGCGCCGGCGCAGCCCCGTGTGGCGGCGGCATAGGGTAGGATGGCGAGGCTGCCGGTTTCCTCGCCGCGGGCGCGCAGCAGGCGCACCAGGGCGGGCTCGTCGATCGCGGGTTCGGTGTTGGGCAGGGTGGCGAGCGTGGTGATGCCGCCGGCGGCCGCGGCCAGGGCGGCGCTGGCGATGGTTTCGCGGAATTCGCCGCCGGGCTCGCCGACCTCGGCGCGCATGTCGACCAGGCCGGGGCAGAGCACGGCGCCGCCGGCGTCGATCACCTGGGCGCCGTCCGGGCGGCCCAGGGCGGGGCCGTGATCGGCGATGCGGCCGTTTCGCACCAGCAGGGCGCCGGGCGCGTCGAGCCCGGTTGCGGGGTCGATCAGCCTTGCGTTGTGGATCAGGATGTCAGTCATTGCGTCAGTCATTGCGCTGCGCCGCCCGCGCCAGGATATCGAGCACGGCCATGCGCACGGCGACCCCCATTTCGACCTGTTCGCGGATGACGCTGCGCACCGGGTCGTCGGCGATCGCGCTGTCGATTTCCACCCCGCGGTTCATCGGGCCCGGGTGCATGACGATGGCGTCGCCCTTCGCCCAGGCGAGTTTCTCGGCGTCCAGGCCCCAGAATCGAAAATATTCGCGCGGGCTGGGGACCAGGCTGGCGGCGCCGCTCATGCGTTCGCGCTGGACGCGCAGCATCATCACGACATCAGCACCTTCCAGGCCTTTCTTCATGTCGTGGAAGACCTCCACCCCCAGGCGCTCGGCCGCGTTGGGGATCAGGGTGGGCGGGCCGACCACCCGCACCCGGCTGCCCATGGCGCTCAGCAGGTGGATGTTGCTGCGCGCCACCCGGCTGTGCAGCACGTCGCCGCAGATCGCCACGGTCAGCCCCTCCAGCCCGCCCTTGTGGCGGCGGATGGTCAGCGCATCCAGCAGCGCCTGGGTCGGGTGTTCATGGGTGCCGTCGCCGGCGTTGATCACCGCGGCATCGACCTTGCGGGCCAGCAGGCTGGGCGCGCCGGACTGGCCGTGGCGCACCACCAGCAGGTCGCAGTTCATCGCGTTCAGGGTGG
>JBIPLY010000157.1:0-8636 GCA_044369385.1 Acetobacteraceae bacterium
CCGCCCCCGCCACCCCGCCCAGCGCCACCCCGCCCGGCGCCACCCCGCCCGGCGCCACACCCCCGAAGCCAACAGCACCAGCGTGCCCAGCAACAACCCCAGCCGCGCGAACCAGTCGCCGGAAAACATGGCATCGCCATCCCAGCTCATGCCACTCTCCTTGCCGCTCCGCCGGGCCGCCGGCCCGATGACCAAAGCTTAACCGCGCGGATGTTGACCGGACGCCCCGATCTGCCCAGGTAGCACGCCATGAAACTCATCATCCGCCGCCTGACCGACGATGGCCGCACCATCGACATGACCCCGGACGGCCAGTTCCGCGCCCCGCCCCCCACGCCCTGGGCGACGAAGCTGCTGCGCTGGGCCATCGTGATCGCCATCGGCGCCGCCGCGCTCTCGCTCGCCGGCTTCGTGCTCTGGTTCGCCCTGATGCTGATCCCGATCGCCATCGGCGCCGCCTTGATCGCATACGGCGCGTTCCGCTGGCGCATGTGGAAAGCCAAACAGGCCCGCACCGGCACCAACCTCTACCGCCCGTAGCGGTTATTCCGCCGCCAGCGGCTCAGCCGCTACTCCTCCCCCAGCGGCTCAGCCGCTACTCCTCCCCCAGCGGCTCAGCCGCTACTCCGCCGCCAGCGCCCCGGCCCCCACCATCCCCACCTCGCGCGCCAACAGCGAATAGCTGCGCCGTCTTGCGTCGGGGTCATGCGCGGTTGACAGCACCACCATCTCCTCCACCTGCAAGTCGTCGGCCAGCGCCTGCAACTTCGCCGCCACGATATCCGGCGTCCCCCAGATGCTCTCCTCGCGCAATCGCTCCATCCGCAGCTTCTCGGCATTGGAATACGAATACGCCGCCGCCTCCTCCGGCGAGGGCAGCGCCGCGAACACCCCCCGATCCCGCCAGATCCGCGCCAGTGCCCGGGAGCTGAACAGCCGCTCCGCCTCGGCCATCGTCTCGCCGCAGATCGCCCACACGCACACCGCCCCCAGCGGCGTCGGAAACCGCGCGCTGGGCCGATACCCGGTGCGATAGATGTCCAGCGCCTGCGCCGCGCCATGCCCGTCGCTGATGAACCAGGCGAAGCAATGCGGCAGCCCGAAATGCGCCGCCACCTGCGCGCCATAGGTGGAGCTGCCCAGGATCCACGGCTCCGGCACCGTCGGCCCCTGCGGCTGGGCCGAGATGCTGCGGAACGGATGCCGCTCCACCAGCGGCTCGCCCGCCAGCCAGGCCAGCAGGTCGCGCACATCGCCCGGGAAGTTGTCCGACGCCGTCGCCGCATTCGGGTTCAGCGCATGCGCCGTCAGCCCGTCCGAGCCCGGCGCCCGCCCCAGCCCCATGTCGATCCGCCCCGGCGCGATGGCCTCCAGCACCCGGAACTGCTCGGCCACCTTCAGCGCCGAATAATGCGGCAGCATGATCCCCGCGCTGCCGATCCGAATCCGCGAGGTCGTCGCCGCCAGCGCCGCCATCAACACCTCCGGCGCCGAGCCCGCGATCGACGCCGAATTATGGTGCTCCGCCACCCAGTAGCGGTGATACCCCAGCGCCTCGCAATGCCGCGCCAGCGCCAGGCTCTCGCGGATCGAGGCATCCGGCGACCGGCCGGACACGACGGTGGATTGGTCCAGGACCGAGAGGCGCATGGGCATTCCTCAAAAACTCACATGCCCGAATGTCGCACGCAGCACCGCATACACAAGCCCGCCCACCACGAAACCCACCAGCGTGCCGTTGATGCGCACATATTGCAGGTCCGGCCCGATGCGCAGCTCCAGCTTCTCGGTGATGGTCTTGGTGTCCCAGCCGCCCACCACCTCGGCGACGAAATCGGCGATCCGCGCCTGCCCGGCCGGGATCAGCCCGCCCACCATGCCCCCCACCGTGCCCTGCAACCGCGCCCGCGCCCCGGGATCGGTTGCCAGCAGCGTGCCCAGATTGCCCAGCGCCTGCTCCAGGAACGCCACCGTCCGCCCGGTCGGTTTTCCCGCATCCGCCTCGAAGGCCAGGCGCATGCGCGACCACACGTCCCAGAACCAGGCCTGCACCGAATCATGCGCCACCACCCGCCGCAGCGCCGCCCCCAGCTCGGCCGCCCGCGCCGGGTCCTCCTCGATGCGCGCGATCTCGCGGCGCACCCATTCGTCGAAGGCGTCGCGCAGGTCGGAGTGATCGGCCTCCATCTTCTCTAGCTCGGCGTTGATCACCCCCAGCACCCGGCTGGCCACGGTGGCCCCCAGCACCCAGCCCACCAGCCGCCCGCCCTGCTCGCGCACCCGGTCCTGGATCGCCTGGCGGATCGCCTCCTCGCGCGCCACCAGGATCGCCTTCACCTGGCCGATGACATAGGCGAACACCTCCTGGTGCCGCCCCCCTTCCACCAGCTGGCGCAGCGCGCGGCCCACCAGCCGCCCCGCCTCCGGCCCGCCCAGCATCCGCGGCACGATGCGCGTGAGCACCCGCCGCGCCCGCCCGTCCTCCACCGTGCCCAGCAGCCGCGGCAGCATCGCCGCCAGCGCCGCCGCCGCCGGCCGGGCCGTGGCCGGATCGGCCAGCGCCCGCGCCACGATCCCGCCCAGGTCCAGCTTCTCCAGCGTGCGCCCCACCTCCGCCTCGGTGAACACATGCGTCCCCACGAACCGCCCCAGTGCCCGCCCCAGCCGCGCCTTCTGGTTCGGAATGATCGCGGTATGCGGGATCGGCAGCCCCAGCGGATGGCGGAACAGCGCGGTCACCGCAAACCAGTCGGCGATCCCGCCCACGAACCCGGCTTTGGCCGAGGCCTGCAACACTTCCGTCCACACCCCCGGCGGCATCCAGTAGGTGCCCACCGTCAGCCCCGCCATCCCCGCCACCAGCCCGCTCGCCACCGCCTTGTGCCGCCGCAGCGAGGCGCGGGCAGCGTCGTCCGCTGAAGCGGCGCGGGCAGCGTCGTCCGCTGAAGCGGCGCGGGCTGAGTAGTCTGCCGAATCGGACGCGAGCGGGACAGGTTCCATGTTGCAGATATCGTGCCGACACCCCGCCAAGCCAAGGTGTTTGCGGGGCCGGGCTGGCGGCGTTACACTATAACAATGCTGGTGCCCCTCCTTTCGCGCGACCCGATGGCGCTCACCGCCGGCCTGCCCGCCCGCCTGGCGCTGGCCGGCGGCGCCGTGGCCGCGATCTGGGCGATGGTGCTCTGGGCATGGTGACGCCCCCCCCGATCACCCTGACCAACCTGTCCTGTCGCCACGGCACCCGCCCGGCGCTGTCCGATGTCACCGGCACCTTCGCCCCTGGCAGCCTGACGGCCGTCGTCGGCCCCAACGGCGCCGGCAAGACCACCCTGCTGCGCGCCCTGGCCGGCCTGCACCCACCCTGCGCCGGCACCATCGATTCCGTCGGCCTGCGCCCCGGCGACATCGCCCTGCTGCCGCAGTCGAGCACGCTGGACCGCAGCTTCCCCATCACCTGCGCCGAGGTCGTGGCGCTCGGCGCCTGGGCCAGCATGGGCGCCTTCGCCGCCGCCCCGCCCGGCCTGCCCGCCCGCGTCGCCGCCGCCCTGGCCCGCGTCGGCCTGCCCGATTTCGCCGCCCGCCCCATCGGCGCCCTCTCCGCCGGCCAGTTCCAGCGCGTCCTCTTCGCCCGCCTGATCCTGCAGGACGCCCCGGTCCTCCTGCTGGACGAACCCACCGCCGCCGTCGACGCCCGCACCGAGGCCGACCTGCTCGCCCTGATCCGCGACTGGCACACCCAGGGCCGCACCATCATTGCCGTGCTGCACGATCTCGACCTGGTCCGCGCCCTCTGCCCCACCACCCTGCTCCTGGCCGGCGAACAGGTGGCCTGGGGCCCGACGCCCGACGTCCTGACCGCCGAGCACCGCCTGCGCGCCCGCCTGCTCGCCGAATCCCGCGCCGAGCCGCGCCGCGCCGCGTGATTTACGACCTGCTGATCGCCCCCTTCGGCCTCGGCTTCATGCGCCGCGCGCTCGCCGGCTGCGTCGCCCTGTCGCTGGCCGCCCCGCCGCTGGGCGTGCTGCTGGTGCTGCGCCGCATGAGCCTGACCGCCGAGGTGCTGCAGCACGGCGTCCTGCCCGGCGTGGCCCTCGGCGCCCTGGCCGGCGGCGCCTCGCTCTGGGCCATGGGCGCCGGCGGCGTGCTGGCGGGCCTGGCCGTGGTCCTGCTCGCCGGCGTGCTGGCGCGCGCCACCGGCGGGCGCGAAGACAGCCAGCTCGCCGGCCTCTATCTCCTGGCGCTCGCCGCCGGCGTTGCCATCATCTCCACCACCCGCGGCATCGACCTGCTGCACATCCTGTTCGGCAGCGTGCTGGCCGTCGACGGCCAGGCCCTGCTGCTGATGGCCGGGGCCGCCAGCGTCACCCTGCTCGGCCTGGCCGTGATCTGGCGCCCGCTGGTGGTCGAGAGCTTCGATGCCGATTTCCTGCGCGCCATGGGCGGGCGCGGCAGCACCTGGCACCTGGCCTTCATGGCGCTCGTGGTGCTCTGCGTCGTCGCCGGCTTTGCCGCCCTGGGCACGCTGATGGCGGTCGGGCTGATGATGCTGCCGGCCATCGCCGCCCGCCACTTCTCCCCCCGCCTCGCCGGCCAGGTGCGCGCGGCGGTGGCCATCGCCCTGCTCGCCAGCCTTGGCGGCCTGCTGCTCTCCTACCACGCCGACCTGCCCGCCGGCCCCGCCATTGTCCTGGTGGCGGGCCTGGCCTGGCTCGCCGGCCTGCTCGCCGGCCCCTGCGCCAGCCTGCGCACGCGCTGAAGGGGTGACAACCGCGGCCCCCGCCGGCACTCTGCCCCGCATCCGAACCAGGGAGCCCCGCCCATGACCATCCGCCGCCTCGCCCCCGAGGCCCGGCTTTCCGGCGCCACCATCCACGGCAACACCGTCTATCTCGCCGGCCAGGTCGCCGACGACGCCACCCTGGACAGCGAGGGCCAGATGGCCGACATCCTGGCCCAGATCGACGCCCTGCTGGCCGAGGCCGGCACCGACAAGCGCCACCTGCTGCAGGTCCACATCTTCATCCAGGCCTGGGCCGATTTCCCCGGCATGAACCGCGCCTGGGACGCCTGGATCGACCCCGCCCACCTCCCCGCCCGCGCCACGGTGCAGGCCACGCTGGCCAATCCCGCCTGGCGCATCGAGGTCACCGGGGTCGCGGCGATTCCGTGACCGGCCCGCGTCCCAAGGGCCGGATCGACCGCCACTGGCTGCGCACCATCGCCTTCACCCTGGCGCTGGTGGCCCTGGTCACCGCCGCCATGGGCACGGACCTGGCCTTCGCCGCCGTCACGCTGGTCACCTGCGGCCTCGGCTTCGGCTTCTTCTACCCGCTGTTCGCCACCGGCGCGCATTTCGGCATGGTCATGGCCAATGCGCTCGCGGTCTATGTCTGCCTGTTCGCCTTCTTCCGCGACGCCAACTTCGCCGCCGCCCCCAACGCCGCCGCCCTGATCGCCTTCGCCCTGCCGGTGCTGGCCTTCCTGGCCGGCTGCTTCCTGGCCCGCGACACCATCGGACAGGCGCTGGCCGAACGGCACGACGAACTGCCCCGCCACTTGCCGCCGATGGCGCGCTGGCTCCCGGCCGCCGCCCTGGTCGGGATCGCCTCCTTCGTCCTGCCGGAAACCGGCCTCGATGCCGCGCAACAGGGCCAGGCCCTGGTCGCCGCCATGGCGGTGATCGCCCTGTTCACCGGCATTGCCGCCCGCGACCTGGTGGTGCTGCTGATCGACGTCGCCGCGGTGTTCGAAAGTGTCGCCGCCCGCGCGCGCGACATGCTGATGCCGATGGTCGCCTTCCTGACCTACTACGCCCTGGTGATCCTGATCTTCACCTGCCTCTACCGCATCGCCGAGATGGCCTTCGGCGCCGGGCACTTCCGCGTGCATGGCGAGGTCCGCGCCCTCTCCTTCGCCGAGGCGCTGTATTTCAGCATCATCACCATGGCCACCGTCGGCTATGGCGACATCGTGCCCGACGGCCCGGTGGTGCGCGCCCTGGCGGCGGCCGAGGTGGTGATCGGCGTGCTGCTGCTGCTGTTCGGCTTCCGCGAGATCATGCGCGCGCGCGACAGCGGGCCGGCCCGCCCGCACCGTCACCATGGCGAACCGCCATGATCGGGGCCAAGTTCCGCCACGAAGCCGCGCCATGATGCCCCCGGCCGAGGAGACCACGATGGATTTTTCCGGAAAACGCGTGCTGGTCACCGGCGGGGCAGGGTTCCTGGGCGCCAATCTCTGCCACGCGCTGGCCGCCCGCGGCGCCAAGGTCACCGCGCTGGACGGCTTCCTGTTCGGCGGCGGCGCCAACCCGGCCAACCTCGAAGGCGCCAATGTCGAGCTGGTCCGCGCCGACATCCGCGAAACCGATCTGCGCCCGCTCTGCGAAGGCGTGTCCGTGATCTTCAACCTCGCCGCCCAGACCAGCCACATGGGCGGCCAGCGCGACCCGCTGGCCGACATCGCGGTCAACGCCGTCGCCCAGGTCCGCCTGATCCAGGCCGCCCGCGAAGCCGCGCCGGACGCCGTCGTCGTCCACGCCTCCACCCGCCAGTTCTACGGCAAGCCCGCCTATCTCCCCGTCGACGAGAACCACCCGGTCAACCCGCCGGACGCCAACGGCGTCTCCAAATTCGCCGGCGAGCAATACTGGATGATCGAGCACCGCACCGCCGGCCGCCCCGTCGTCTCGCTGCGCCTGACCAACTGCTACGGCCCCCGCCTGCGCATCCGCGACGCCCGCCAGACCTTCCTCGGCATCTGGATCCGCTGCGTCCTGGAAGGCAAACCCTTCGAGGTCTGGGGCGGCGACCAGCTCCGCGACATGACCTATGTCGACGACGTCACCGACGCCTTCCTGCGCGCCGCCAGCACGCCGGCCTGCCACGGCCAGGTCTACAACATCGGCGGCCCCCCCCCGGCCTCGCTGCTGGAAATCGCCGAGCTGATGCGCAAGGTCGGCGGCCCCTCGGTCCAGTTCAGCACCAAGGAATTCCCCGCCGACCGCAAGACCATCGACATCGGCAGCTACCACGCCGACGACGCCGCCTTCCGCACCGCCACCGGCTGGGCACCGCATGTCTCGCTGGAAGAAGGCATCGGCCGTTCGCTCGAATGGTACCGCAGCCGGCTCCCGGCGTATCTCTAGCAAGCAAGAAAGCAGTTCTTTTTTGAAAAAAAGAACCAAAAAACTTTCTATTCCCCAAGCGTAGGGCGGGCTTCAGCCCGCCACCCCCAAACCACTCTGCAGACCAACAACAGCCAAACCCCAAACGGATAAAAAGTCTTTTTGCTTCTTTTTCTTCAGAAAAAGAAGACCTTCCTTCCTCCACCCGAAAGACCGCCATGTCCGCCCCCATCACCGTCCCCCAGGCCAATCCCGGCGCCGGCTACCGCGCCCAGCAGCCCGAAATCGACGCCGCCGTCGCCCGCGCGCTGACCTCCGGCTGGTACATCCTCGGCGCCGAAGGCAAAGCGTTCGAAGCCGAATACGCCGCCTGGATGGGCACCCAAAGGGCGATCGGCTGCGCCAACGGCACCGATGCCCTGGCCCTGGCCCTGCGCGGCCTCGGCATCGGACCCGGCATGGCCGTCGCCACCGTCGCCCACACCGCCGTCGCCACCGTCGCCGCCGTCGAGATGGTCGGCGCCACCGCGGTCCTGATCGACATCGACCCGGTCCACTACACCATGGACCCCGCCGAACTCGCCGCCGTCCTGGCCCATCCCCCCGCCGGCCTGCCCCCGATCAAGGCCGTCATCCCCGTCCACCTCTACGGCCAGGCCGCCGACCTCGCCGCCATCATGGCCATCGCCGCCAGGCACGCCATCCCGGTGATCGAGGATTGCAGCCAGGCCCACGGCGCCACCATCGCCGGCCAGAAGGTCGGCAGTTTCACCGAAATCTCCTGCTTCTCGCTCTATCCCACCAAGAACCTCGGCGCGCTGGGCGACGGCGGCGTGCTCGCCACCAACAACGAGGCCCTGGCCACCAGGATCGCCGCCCTGCGCCAGTACGGCTGGCACCAGCACTACATCTCCGACGAATGCGGCGTGAACTCGCGCCTGGACGAAATCCAGGCCGCCATCCTGCGCGTGAAACTCACCCGGCTGGACGCCAACAACACCCGCCGCCAGCAAATCGCCGCGGCCTACGACGCCGCCCTGCCCGCGGGCCTCGCCGCCCCCGCCCGCCGCCCCGGCAACAGCCACGTCTTCCACCAATACGTCCTGCGCAGCCCGAACCGCGCCGCCATCCAGGCCGCCCTGCGGGCCCAGGGCATCGCCACCGGCATCCACTATCCGATGCCCGTCCACACCCAGCCCGCCTATGCCGGCCGCATCGCCCTCGGCCCCGCCGCCTGCCGCGCCAGCGAACAAGCCAGTGCGGAGGTCTTCAGCCTGCCGATGTTCCCCGAACTGACCGATGACCAGGTCGCCCAGGTCTGTGCGGCGCTGCAACGACTGCAGTAGGGCGGGCTTCAGCCCGCCTTCCCACCCCACATCCCGCGCCCAGGAAAAATTTTCCACGCCCATTAAAGAAAAAAATCTTCCATCGGCGGCGCATCCGGCATATAGTCTCCGAATGCCCCATGCCCCGGCTCCCCCCCTCGCGCGCACAAGCGCCGCCCTGTCGG
>JBIPLY010000159.1:0-8621 GCA_044369385.1 Acetobacteraceae bacterium
ACCCGTCAGGCCGCGCGTCATGAAGCTGCGCCAGCCGCAGCAGGTCGGCGGCGCTGCTGGCGTCGGGGGCCAGGTCGCCAAACAGGTAGCCGACCTTGTCCGCCCCCAGCACCGCGGCGACGCAGCCGCGCGTGCAGCCGGACATGCAGGCAACCCCCTGAACGCGCAGCGTGGGATCGCCCCGGGCGGCGTCCTGCACCGCTTCGAGCAGCGCGGCGCCGCAGCGCGGGTCGCCGGGATCATGGCTTGCGCTACGGCAGCGGGTGCAGACAAGAACCACCGTTGCCGGCTCGTGCGTGGCGTGGCCCGCGATCATGTCGGGTGATGTGGTCGTGCGCATGGTCATCATCCTGAAGGGCGGGCAGTTCCGCCGCCTGGGGTGCCGGCGACGGAGCAGGCGGCGCAGATGCCCTGCATCTCGATCGTCGCCGCGCGGGCGACAAAACCGAAGCGCTGCGCGATGCCGGCGAGTGCCTCGACAACGACGGGGTCGTGGAGCTGGGCGGTATGCCCGCAACGGTCGCAGATGAGGAATTGATTGCCTCCCGCCACGTGCGCCGGGCCCGGGCCGGTCCGCTGATTGCCGGCCGCGATGAACGCGTTCAGCCGCTCGATACGATGGACGAGTCCTTCCCCCACCAGGAAGGCCAGGGCGCGATACACTGTTGGCGGCGCTGCCTGGGGGTGGCTGGCGCGAAGCTGCTCCAGCAACGCATAGGCCCCGATCGGGCGCTCCACGGCGAGCAGCAGGCCAAGCACCGTCCGCCGCAGCGGCGTCAGGGCACGCCCGCGCGCCTGGCACTGCGCCGGGTTGGCGTCGAGCGCGCGATCGGATCCGCCGCTGGGGGGCAAAGGCACTGGCATTAAGAAATGATATAGTATAACATAACGAGATTGGCAACGTAGAACGACCTGTTCGCCCAACCCGATATTCGCCCAGCCCGATACTCGCCCGACTGGCGCCGCACCGCTTGCCGCGGGCCGCCGTTCAGCCATCCTGCCCCGTCCGTCCCCCGCTCCCCCCTCCGAGGTCGAAATTGAAATGCTGTCAGAGAAGAGCTTCACCATCCGCCCGCTGCCGAGCATCGTCTTCGGAGTCGATTCGTCGCTCGGCCTTGCCGGCCATGTCCGCGCGCTGGGGCGCAGTTCCGCCCTGGTGGTGACGGATCCCGGGCTGGTGCGCGCGGGGGTGGTCAGCCCGCTGCTGGAGCGACTGGCCGCCGATGGCATCGTGGTCAAGCTGTTCGACGGGGTCGAGGCCAACCCGACGGACCGAAACGTCGAGGCGGGCGCAGCCCTGTTGCGCAGCCTGACCGATGCGGTGGTGATCGCCGTCGGCGGGGGATCGGCGATGGATTGCGGCAAGGCGATCGCGCTGCTCGGGCCGAACCCCGGCACGGTCGCCGAACTGCAGGCAGCGCCGCCCAGCCAGCCCGGCGTGCCGGTGATCGCGGTGGCTACCACGGCGGGCACCGGGTCGGAGACGAACTCGGCCTGCGTGATCACCAACACCGCGCTGGGCCGCAAGACCTATGTCGTGCATCCCAGCATCGTGCCGGTGGTCTCGTTGCTGGATCCGGTGCTCACGCTGAAGCTGCCGGCCTATCCGACTGCAACCTGCGGCTTCGATGTGCTGACCCATGCGGTGGAGGCGTCCTCGTCGTCGCGCACCACGCCGTATTCCGATGGCGTGGCCCTGACCGCGATCGCCATGGTGGCCACGAACCTGCCGATCCTGATGCGCGAACCCGGCAACCTGGAGGCGCGGTCGCAGATGATGCTGGCCTCCAGCATGGCGGCCATCGCCTTCAACGTCTCCGGCCTCGGCGCGGCGCATGGCACCGGCCACGCGCTGTCCGCGCGCCTGCAGGCAGCCCACGGCCAGACCCTGGCCACCATGCTGCCGCAGGTCATGGCCTACAACATGCCGGTGGCGTTCGGCGCCTATGCCAAGGTGGCCGCTTCACTCGGCGTGGCCGATCCATCCGCCTCGCCCGCCATCAACGCACAGCGCGCCCTGGATGCCATCGTCGCGCTGCGCCACGACATCGGTCTGGCGCGCACGATCCGCGACCTCGGCGGCAACGACAACCTGTTGCCGTTGCTGGTGGAGGATGCGGTGAACGATCCGGTCAACCGCAGCAATCCCCGCCCGCTCCAGGCCGCGGATTTCGAGGCTCTGTACCGCGCCGCCTGGTAGGCGGCCCCCTCCCGGCACGCCGCGGCCCGCATCACCGGCGGGCCGCACGGCACTGGTATCCTTGAATGCAACAGTATAACATAACATCATGAACACCGACCAACACGCGGCCTCCCTCCTCGCGGCGATCGCCTGGAACGATGCGGGCCTGGTGCCCTGCATCGCGCAGCAGCACGACACTGGCGAGATCCTGATGATGGCCTGGATGAACCGCGACGCGGTGGAAGAGACGCTTGCCACACGGCGCGTCTGCTACTACTCGCGCAGCCGCCAGGGGCTGTGGCGCAAGGGCGAGACCTCCGGCCAGCAGCAGCATCTGGTGGCGCTGCGCCTGGATTGCGACGGCGACGCCCTGCTGGCGCTGGTCGACCAGCACGGCGTGGCCTGCCACACCGGGCGGCGGTCGTGCTTCGCCTGGGAAGCCCGCGACGGCGACTGGCGCGAGATCGCCGCGGCACGCGTGGACCCCGCCGCGCTGTACGGCGCATGAGCGCGATGCATCCCCGCATTCCGGTCACGGTCCTCACCGGGTTTCTCGGCTCCGGCAAGACCACGCTGCTGAACCGGCTGCTGAAGCATCCGGCCGCGGCGAACACCGCGGTGCTGATCAACGAGTTCGGCGAGGTCGGGCTCGATCACCTGCTGGTCGAGCACCTGGACGACGACACCGTGCTGCTGAGCGCGGGCTGCCTGTGCTGCACCATCCGCGGCGACCTGGTGCGTGCGCTGGCCGGGTTGCAGGACCGAATGGCACAGGGCCATCCGATCGCCCGCGTGGTGATCGAGACCACCGGGCTGGCCGATCCCGCGCCCATTCTGCAGACCCTGATGGCAGACACCCTGATCCTGGGCCAGTTCGTGCTGGACGGCGTGGTGGCGACCGTGGATGCCGTCAACGGCATGGCGACGCTGGATGCCCAGTTCGAGGCGGTGCGGCAGGCGGCGGTCGCCGACCGGCTGTTCGTCACCAAGGCCGACATTGCCTCGCCCGAGATCGTGGCGGCGCTTGAGGTGCGGTTGCGGGCGCTGAATCCCGGCGCACCACTCCATCGCGCCCACCACGGCGCCATCGACCCGGCGCTGGTGCTGTCGGCCGGGCCCTATGATCCCGCCGCGCGGCCCGAGGCCGTGCTGCAATGGCTGAACGGCGCATCGCATCACGAGGATCATGCGCACCACCACCACGGCCACCACCACCACCAGCACGCGCACGACCCGAACCGGCATGACGCGCGGATCCACTCGTTCTGCCTCACCTTCGACCGGCCGCTGCCCCTGACGGCGCTGGCCACATGGCTCGACATGATCACCGCCACCCGGGGCGACTCGCTGCTGCGGGTCAAGGGCCTGCTCAACCTCGCTGGCGAGGACCGCCCCGTGGTGCTGCATGCCGTGCAGCACGTGTTCCACCCCACCGTGCAGTTGGCGGCCTGGCCCGACGGCGACGACCGCCGCTCGCGCATCGTCTTCATCGTGCGCGACCTGCCGCGCCGCGCGATCGAGGCCAGCCTCGCCGCCTTCCTGGCGGCCGGGCTCGATGCCGCCGCGGCATCACCCGCCCTTTCCGCCTGAGGAGACACGCCCATGGACGCCCCCGCCCCGATCCCCGTCACGGTGCTCACCGGCTATCTCGGCGCCGGCAAGACCACGCTGCTGAACCGCATCCTCACCGGCAACCATGGCCGCAAGTATGCCGTGGTGATCAACGAGTTCGGCGAGCTTGGCGTGGACAACGACCTCGTCGTCGATGTCGACGAGGAGGTGTTCGAGATGAACAACGGCTGCATCTGCTGCAGCGTGCGCGGCGACCTGATCCGCATCGTCGGCGGCCTGATCAAGCGCCGCGGCCTGGACGGCATCATCATCGAGACCACCGGGCTCGCCGACCCCGCGCCGGTCGCCCAGACCTTCTTCATGGATGACACGGTGCGCGAACGCACCCGGCTCGATGCCATCATCACCGTGGTTGATGCCAAGCACCTGCTGCCGCGCCTGGCAGACAGCGACGAGGCGCAGGAGCAGGTGGCCTTCGCCGACGTGATCGTGCTGAACAAGACCGATCTCGTCAGCGCCGACGAACTGGCCGCAGTGGAGCGGCGCATCCGCGCGATCAACCCGCACGCCACCATCCACCACGCGCTGCACGGCGCGGTGCCGATCGCCGAACTGCTCGATCGCGGCGCCTTCGACCTCAACCGGGTGCTGGAGATGGAGCCCGCCTTTCTCTCTGGCGAGAACGAGCACGAGCACGACGACGCGATCCAGTCGGTCAGCCTGGAGGCCGAAGGACCGCTGGACCAGGGGCGGTTCCAGGAATGGATCGGCGAGTTGCTGACCACCCGCGGCGGCGACCTGCTGCGCACCAAGGGCATCCTCGACTTCGCCGGAGAGTCCGAACGGTTCGTGTTCCAGGCCGTTCACATGATCGCCGATGGCGATTTCATGGGGCCGTGGCGCGACGGCGTGCCGCGGCGCTCCAAGCTGGTGTTCATCGGGCGCAACCTCAACCGCCCGCAGCTGCGCCGCGGGTTCGCGGCCTGCCTGGCCACGCAAGGCTGAGCTGCCGCCGCGCCGCTTGCCGACACGACCGCCCAGCGTAACCTGGGAGCGCGACCGAAACCCGCCGGCATCGGTCTCCCCATTCCGGAGATCAGCACCATGCCGGCATCCACCCCCCAGATTGCCCTGGTTACCTGTGCCAGGTGGCCCACCCTCTCACCCTCCGACACCGCCTACGCCGCGGCCCTGCAGGCGGCCGGTGCCACAGTGGAAGCCGTGCCGTGGAACCTGCCCGGCGCGCTGGCGGCCCTGCGCCGCGCCGATCTCACGGTGATGCGCGGCGCCTGGGACTATCATGACCACGTCGACGCCTTCCGCGCCTTTCTCGATGCGGTGGACGCATCCGGCATCCATTTCCTCAACCCGACCGCGCTGATCCGCCCCTGCCTTGAGAAGCAGAACTTCGCCGACCTGCTCATCCCCGGCGTGGTGGTGCCGCGCAGCCATCGCTGCCCACACGACGCAAGGCGCATTGCCGACGCGATGGACGCCGAAGGATGGACGCAGGCGGTGCTCAAGCCGGTCTCAGGCGCCAGCGGCCGCGGCGTGCAACTGGCGCAGCGCCACGCACTCCCGGAGGTGCTGGCCACCATCGCGGCGGATGTCGGCCGCCGCGACCTGCTGGTGCAGGCGTTCATCCCCGAGATCGCCGCCGGCGAGGAGCAGATCGTCCTGTTCGACGGCGTGGCCAGCCACGCCCAGCGCAAGCTGCCGCCGCCGGGTGAATTCCGCACCAGCTCGGTCCACGCCCCGGCCCGCGAACGCATCGACCCGCTGCCGGACTATGTGCCGCGCATCGAGGCGATGGTACGACGAATGGTGCCGCTGCCGCTCTACGCCCGCATCGACATCGTGCGCCGCGGCGAAGACCTCGTTCTGATCGAATGCGAGATCAACGAGCCGGGCCTCCTGCTCGACCGCGCCCCCGGTTCCGCCGAGCGCTTCGCCCGCGCCACCCTGGCCAGGCTGGCCTGAGCCGCGCACTCCGTCACCCCGGCGGCGAAAGCCGCAGCGTGCGTGCCGCCATCGCGCCCAGCAGCGCATCGTCATGGCTGACCAGCAGCACCGCCAGCCCGTCGCGCTCTGCCAGGTCGCGCAGCAGGCGGCACAGCTCCGCCTGCGTCACCGCGTCCAGCCGCGAGGTCGGCTCATCGGCCACCAGCGCCGCCGGCCGCAACAGCAGCGCGCGCGCCAGCGTCAGCCGCTGCGCCTCCCCGCCGCTGATCTCGCCCACACGCCGGCCCAGCACGTCGGCGCGCACTCCCAGCCGGTCCAGCAGCGCCGGCAGCCGCTCCAGCGGCGCGTCAGTCACCGCCGCAAGATCGCCGAACACCGCGCGCAGCCGCCGATGCGGCGGGAACGCCGCACCAGGGTCCTGGAACAGCTTCTGCACCGCGCGCTGCACCGCCCGCCGCAGCCGCCCCGCCCCGGCGATGTCCTGCCCGCGCCACAGGACTTGCCCCGCAAGCGGCCGCCGCAGCCCCAACAGCAGGTCGCACAGCGTCGACTTGCCCGCTCCGCTCGGCCCCGCCAGCCCGACGATCTCGCCAGCCCGCAGCGACATGTCGATCCCGCGCAACAGCGTGTCCTGCGCCGACCAGCCGAACCCCAGCCCGCGCGCCTCGATCAGCACCTCGCCAGGCACCGGCGCGGCACGGGCGGGCCAATGCGCCGGCTGCGCCTCCATCAATCGCCGCGTCCAGGGATGCTGCGGCGCCCCCAGCACGCGCGCGGCCGGCCCTTCCTCCACCAGCACCCCGTCATGCAGCACCAGCATCCGCGCCCCCAGCAGCGCCGGCAGCGCAAGGTCGTGAGTCACGATCAGCAGCGCCCGCCCTGCCGCCATCATCGCCCGCAGCGCCGCGGCCACCGCCTCGCGTCGCGGGTGGTCCAGCCCCTTGGTCGGCTCGTCGGCCACCAGCACCGGCGCCGGGCACTCGGCCGCGATCGCCAGCAGCCCGCGCTGCGCCATGCCGCCCGACAGCGCCGCCGGGATGCGCCGCGCCGCCGCACCGTCCAACCCGAATGCCGCCAGCCGCGCCAGCGCGCGCGCCACCCGTCCCGGCCCAGGCTCCGGGACCGCATCGGCCACCTGTCCCAGCAACCGCATCGTCGGATCGAGTGCCTCGCCCGGCTCCTGCGGCAACAGGAAGATCTCGCGCCCCCACCCCTCCCGCAGCGCCTCCGGCCGCTCCAGCCCGCGCCATGCGCCACCGCCCAGCGCCATGCGCCCCTCGGCGCGCAGCCCCGCCGGCAGCAGCCCCAGCAGCGCCTCGGCGATCAGGCTCTTGCCCGCCCCGGTCTCACCGACCAGGCACACCGCCTCGCCCGGCGCCACCGCGAAATCCACCCGCCGCACGATGGCGCCCCCCGGCCCATGCACGCCCAACGCCTCGACCGCCAAAGCCTGGATTGGCAGCGCCGCCCTCATCCCGCCCGCTCCGCCAGCAGCACCAGCCCCAGCACGCTGGCCACCAGCATCCCCGCCGGCGCCAGCACCGCCCAGGGTGCCTCGTGCATGGTGGGCACGGATTCCGCGATCATCATCCCCCATTCCGGCGTCGGCGGGTGGATGCCGATGCCCAGGAACCCCAGCGCCGCGATGCTCAACACCGCCTGCGCCACCGACAGCGCCGCCTGCGTCGCCAGTTGCGGCAGCACCAGCGGCAACACGTCGCGCAGGAGCAGCCCCGGCACCGGAATCCCCGCGAGCCGCGCCGCCTGCACGAACGGCCGCGCCACCACGCCCGCGGCCAGCGCCCGGCTCATCCGCATCGCCACCGGCAACTGCGCCACCGCCACCCCGGCCACCAGCGCCACCAGCCCTCCGCCCAACAACCCGGCCACGATCAGCGTCAACAACAGCCCCGGCAGCGCCATCAGCGTATCCGCGGCCCGCAGCACCACCGCCTCGGCCCAGCCGCCGCGCCACGCCGCCGCAATGCCGAACAGCGTGCCGCCGCCCCAGGCGATCGCCACGCACAAAAGCGCCAACCCCGCCGAAACCCGCGTCGCATGCGCCAGCCTTGCCAGCACGGAGCGCCCCAGCTCGTCGGTGCCCAGCAACCAGTCGCCGCCAGGCGCACTCAGGGCGGCCACCAGCTCCTGGCGCAGCGGATCAGGCAGCAATCCCGGCCCGACCAGCCCCAGCAGCAGCGCCGGCGCCAGCAGCAGCAGCGGCACCCACCTCATCCGGCCGCCCTCACGCCGGCCGCACCCGCAGCCGCCGGCGCGGATCGATCGCCGCACAGGCTGCATCAAGCACCAGCCCGACCACCCCATAGAGCAGCCCGAACAGCAAGGCCGCCGCCTGCACCGTCGGGATGTCGCGCGACACCAGCGCGCGCACCAGCAGGTCGCCCAGCCCCGGCAGGTTGAACAGCGTCTCGATCACCGCAAACCCCTCGATCACCGCGGCGAAGCGCAACCCGGTCAGCATCACCACCGGGATCGCCGCGTTGCGCACCCCGTGCCGCAGCCCCGCCCGCGCCGGCGACAACCCCTTCAGCCGGCCAAAGGTCACCGGAAAGGCGCCCCACGCCTCCATCACCGCCTGGCGCGTCACCCGGGCCAGCGGCGCGGCAAAGCCGATCGCCAGGGTGCAGATCGGCAAAACCCAGTGCAGCGCCGTGCCCCCCCCGGCCGCCGGCAGCCAGCCCAGCCGGATCGCGAACAGCATCACCAGCAGCAACCCCAGCAGGAACGCCGGCACCGCGCTGAACAGGGCGGCGGCCACCGCAACCCCCCCCGGCGCCCCCCCCCCCGGCCCCGCCCCCCCCCCCCCCCCCCCCCGCCCCCCCCCCCCCCCCCCCCCCCCCCCCCCCACCCCCCCCCCCCGCCCCCGCCCCCCCCCCCCCCCCCC
>JBIPLY010000551.1:0-2627 GCA_044369385.1 Acetobacteraceae bacterium
GCGAGCACGATGCCGGTCAAGGTGGCACCGCCGCCAAGGGCGCCGAGGATCGGCCAGAGGGAGGGATCGACCAGGTGGTACGGCTGCTTCAGGCCGGAGCTGGTGATACTGGAGGCGCCGTGCGAGTCGCTGCTCATGCCATGCTTGTCCCGGAGTGTGGCCGCATCATCGTCAAATCGAGCCGCGCGGCAAGCGGGAATGCCGGGGGGCGGAGGGTTCGTGGGGGGTGGCGCGGGCCGTCATGGGGTGGCCCGCCGGGCGCTGCCGACATGAGGGCCGGCCTTGGCCATCGCGGCGTCGTCCAGGGTGCGGAAGAAGGTGTAGGACAGGGTGATGGTGGTGACGTCGCGGGTGTTGGGGTCGTTGGCGATGGCCGGGTCGACCCAGAAGCTGAGCGGGAAGGACATGTCCTGGCCGGCTTCCAGGGTCTGCTCGTCGAAGCAGAAGCAGGCGGTCTTGTGGAAGTAGCGCGCAGCCTTCTCCGGGGTGACGTTGTAGGTGGAGACGCCGGTGATCGGGCCGTCGGTGGGGTTGCGGGCGGTGTAGAAGGCCACCGCTTCCTCGCCCAGGCGCAGGGTGACGCCGCGCTGGACCGGAGCGAACTTCCAGGGCATGCGGCCGTTGACGTCGGCGTTGAAGCGCACGGTGATCTGGCGGTCGACCGTGCCGGGGCTGGCGCCGGCGTCGATGCGCGGGGTGCCGCCATAGCCGGTGACCTGGCAGAACAGGCGATAGAGCGGGACGGCGGCAAACGACAGGCCGAGCATGCCGCCGATCACGCCGACCAGGCTGAGGGCGATGACGTTGTTGCGGGGGGCGGGCATCTCAGCCGATCCCCGTGCGCGACATCTTGACCACGGCGATGGCGAAGAACAGCCCCGACAAGGCCAGCAGCACCACCAGCATGGCGATGTTGCGGCCGCGGCGGCGGCGATGGAACTCGGCGGCGGTGTCGTGGAGGGTTGTCTCTGGCGCGGTCATGGCCGGTCAGCCCAACAAACGGTCGGCGGCGAGGGCCGCGAACAGGACGAAGAGATAGAGGATCGAGAATTTGAAGGCGGCGCGGGCCGGGGCGTCGTTCGTTTGGCTGACGCCGGCTTCGTCCTGTTGGTCGCGCAGGACGCGCCAGGCGCAGGCCAGGAAGCCGAGGCCGAGGACGGCGGCGGTGGTGCCGTAGATCGCCCCGGTCAGGCCGAGCGCCCAGGGGGCCAGCGTCACTGCGACCAGGACGAGGGTGTAGAGGAAGATCTGGCGGCGGGTTTCGCGGGCGCCGGACACCACCGGCAGCATCGGCACGCCGGCGCGCGCGTAATCGGCATGGGCCCAGAGCGCCAGCGACCAGAAATGCGGCGGGGTCCAGAAGAACACGATGGCGAACATCAGCACCGGCAGCAGGTCGATCCCGCCGGTGACCGCGGCCCAGCCGATCATCGGCGGGAAGGCGCCGGCGGCGCCCCCGATGACGATGTTCTGCGCGGTGCGGCGCTTCAGCCACATCGTGTAGATGAACACGTAGAAGCCGATCGAGCCGGCCAGCACGGCGGCGGCGACGATATTGGTGGCCAGCGCCATCAGCAGCACCGAGGCCGTGGCCAGGACCACGCCGAAGGTCAGCGCCTCCGGTGCGGCGATGCGGCCGGCGGGGATCGGGCGGTTGCGGGTGCGGCGCATCACCAGGTCGATGTCGCGGTCGTACCACATGTTGATGGCGCCCGCGGCCCCGGCGGCGATGGTGATGCACAGCAGGGCGGTGGCGGCCAGCACCGGATGCAGGTGGCCCGGCGCGATGACCATGCCGATCCAGCCGGTGAACACCACCAGCATCACCACGCGCGGCTTCAGCAGTGCGATCCAGTCGGAGACCGACGAGATCGGCAGCGTGGCCGGGGTGGCGCCGTCAGCCCCGGGGGGATGCGGCCCCCCGGCCTGCGGCAGCGCGGGAATGGCGGTTTCGCTCATCGCATCACCGGATCCGCGGCAGGACCTCGTAGGTGTGGAAGGCGGGCGGCGAGGACTGGGTCCATTCCAGCGTGGTGGCACCCTCGCCCCAGTAGTTGTCGGCCAGCTTCTCCTTCGAGGCGAAGGTCTTGTAGCAGATGTAGAGGAACAGGAGCATCGAGATGCCGCCGATATAGGCGCCGAACGAGGACACCATGTTCCAGCCGGCGAAGGCATCCGGGTAGTCCACATAGCGGCGCGGCATGCCGGCCAGGCCGAGGAAGTGCTGCGGGAAGAAGGTCAGGTTCACGCCGACGAAGGTGACCCAGAAGTGCAGCTTGCCCAGCGCCTCCGGGTACTGGCGGCCGCTCATCTTGCCGATCCAGTAGTAGAAGCCGGCGAAGATCGAGAACACCGCGCCGAGGCTGAGCACGTAGTGGAAATGCGCCACCACGTAATAGGAGTTGTGCAGCACCTGGTCGAGGCCGGCATTGGACAGCACCACGCCGGTCACGCCGCCGACGGTGAACAGGAAGATGAAGCCGACCGCCCAGAGCATCGGGGTCTTCATCTCGATCGAGCCGCCCCACATGGTGGCGATCCAGGAGAAGATTTTTACACCGGTCGGCACGGCGATCACCATGGTCGCGGCCATGAAGTAGGCGCGGGTGTCGACATCCATGCCGGAG
>JBIPLY010000552.1:0-2625 GCA_044369385.1 Acetobacteraceae bacterium
CGCAGCAGGGCCATGATGGCGTCCAGCGCCTCGTCCATGCGCCGGCGCTGGGTCATGGGATCGATGCCGAGCATGTAGGCGTCCGAGACCAGCGCGCCGGGGCCGCAGCCCAGCATGGCGCGGCCGCGGGTCATGTGGTCGAGCTGGGCGAAGCGCTCGGCGACCATGAACGGGTGGTGATACGGCAGGGAGGTGACGCCGGAGCCCAGGCGGATGTGCTTGGTGCGCTCGGCGGCGGCGGCGATGACCAGTTCGGGCGAGGCGATGATCTCCCAGCCGGCGGAATGGTGCTCGCCGATCCAGGCCTCGTCGTAGCCGAGATGATCGAGCCACTCGATCATCTCGATGTCGCGGCGGATGGCCAGGGTGGGGTTGTCGCCCAGCCGGTGGAAGGGGGCGAGAAAAATGCCGAAGTCGAGGCCGTGATGGGCCATGTCGTGTCCTCCTGTCGTGGCGCACAGGATGCCGGGCGGGGCCGCCCGTGCCAAGGTCAGGCGATGCGGCTGCGCCAGTCCGCCAGCACGTCGGCCAGGGTCTGCTCCCAGGGGATGGCGGGCGCCCAGCCCAGCGCGGCGCGGGCGGCGGATGCATTGCCGGTGGCGGTGGGGATGTCGGCGCGGCGCAGCAGGGCGGTGCCGGTGGTGATCTCGGCGGTGACGCCGGCCAGGGCCAGCAGGGCATCGAGGATGTCGCCGATGCGGCGCGGGGTGCCGGAGGCGAGGTTCAGGATGGTGCCGGGGGCCAGCGCGTCGGCATGGGCCAGCGCCAGGACATAGCCGGCGCAGACATCGCGCACGTCGAGGAAATCGCGGAACGGATCCAGCGCGCCGACCTGCATGCGCGGCGCCTGCTGTCCGGCGGCGATGCGGGCGACCTGCCGGGCGAAGGCGGGAACGACGAAATCGGCGCCCTGCCCCGGCCCGGTATGGTTGAAGGGGCGCAGGCGGATCACCCGCAGCCCCTGGGCGGCCATGGCGCCGAGGGCCAGGTCGGCCGCCGCCTTGGTGGCCGCATAGGTGTTCATCGGCGCTGGCACCGCGGCCTCATCCAGCGGCACGCCGGCGGCGAAGGAGCGGCCGTAGACCTCCGCACTGGAGGCGTAGAGCAGCACGGCTTCGGGGTTGGCGGCGGCCAGGGCGCGGGCCAGGGACAGGGTGCCGAGCAGGTTGACGCGCCAGGCCATGTCGGGGTCGGCATTGGCGGCCGGCACGGCGGTGACGCCGGCCAGGTGGATGCAGGCATCGGGCGCCAGCTCCGCCACGAACGCGGCGATCGCGGCGGGGTCGGCCAGTTCCACCTTGCGCCCTGCCCCGCCCATGGCGACCAGCTCGGCCGCCGGGAAGCGGGCCTGAAGCCGCGGCCAGAGATGGCGGGCAACGAAGCCGCCGGCGCCGGTCACCAGGATGCGGCGCGGGGCCATGGCGCTACCGGCGGGCAGCGTGGCGGGCGAGGTCGGCTTCGACCATTTCGGCGGCCAGGTCCTCCAGCTTCGTCGCCGGCGCCCACCCCAGCGCGGTGCGCGCCTTGGTGGCATCGCCGAGCAGGACGTCGACCTCGGCCGGGCGCATGAAGGCCGCGCTGGTGCGGACGTGTTTCGTCCAGTCGAGGCCGGCATGGCCGAAGGCGATGGTGCAGAAGTCGCGGATCGAGACCGTACGCCCGGTGGCAATCACGTAGTCGTCGGGCAGGTCCTGTTGCAGCATCAGCCACATGGCGCGGACATAGTCGCGCGCATGGCCCCAGTCGCGGGTGGCATCGAGGTTGCCCAGCACCAGCTCCTCGGCCAGGCCGAGCTTGATGCGCGCCACCCCGTCGGTGATCTTGCGGGTGACGAACTCGATGCCGCGCAGCGGGCTTTCGTGGTTGAACAGGATGCCGGAGCTGGCGTGCATGCCGAAGCTCTCGCGGTAGTTCACCGTCATCCAATGCGCATAGAGCTTGGCCGCGGCATAGGGGCTGCGCGGGTAGAACGGGGTGCGCTCGTTCTGCCGCTCGTGCTGGATCTTGCCGAACATCTCCGAGGACGAGGCCTGGTAGAACCGCGCCCGCGGGCAGACGATGCGCACCGCTTCCAGCACGTTGACCGCGCCCATGCCGGTGACGTTGCCGGTCAGGATCGGCTGCTGCCAGGAGGCGTGGACGAAGCTCTGCGCGGCCAGGTTGTACACTTCATCCGGCTGCACCGTGGCCACGATGCGGATGATGCTGGACAGGTCCATCAGGTCGCCGTCATGCAGCGTCACCCGGTCGATCACCCCGATCCAGCGCAGCCGCTCGCCGATCACCTCGGCCGAGGCGGAGCGGCGCAGCAGGCCGTGCACGGCGTAACCGCGGTCAAGCAGGAACTGCGCCAGATAGGCGCCATCCTGGCCGGTGATGCCGGTGATCAAGGCGGTGGGCATGCGGTTCGCGTCCCTGATGCGTGCCGCGCGTGTAGCCCCTGCCCACCAAGGCGGCAACCCGGCGGCGGATCACGCCGAAGTCATCGGCCGCCCGGCACGCGCGCTGCTTGACGGGCGGGTGGGCGCGCTGCATTGCTGCACTGCAATGCCGATCGCCAACGCCCTGCTGCGACGCCTGCGCGCAGCACCCGAGCCGCTGAAGCGACGCTTGCGCCCGGCGCTG
>JBIPLY010000012.1:0-24785 GCA_044369385.1 Acetobacteraceae bacterium
GTCAGGGGTGACAGGGCCGAGGGAGATTGCGGGTGGCAGGCGAGGGTGCAGCGCGGGAGGCATGGGAGTTCCTGATGGCGCGCGCCCAGGACGGGGACCGCGCGGCCTATGCGCGGCTGCTGGCCGGCATTGTGCCTGGGGTGCGGACGCGCTGCCGCGCTGTGCTGTGGAACGCGGCCGAGGCGGAAGACGCGGTGCAGGACGTGCTGCTGACGCTGCATCGGATGCGCCACACCTATGATCCCGCGCGGTCGTTTCGCCCGTGGCTGGCCGCCATCGTGGGCGCGCGGATCGCCGACCGGCAGCGCGCGGCGGTGCGGCGGGCGCGGCGGGAGACGGCGCTGGAGGGAGCGCATGAAACCTTTGCAGCACCCGAAGCGAACCAGGATGTGGCGGGCGACGGCGCCCGGCTGCACGCGGCGATCGCGACCCTGCCGGCGGCCGAGCGCCAGGCGGTGCGGCTGCTGAAGATCGAGGAGCTGACCTTGCACGAGGCATCATCGCGCACCGGCCTGTCCGCCACGGCGCTGAAGGTCGCGTGCCATCGGGCACTGAAGCGGTTGCGGCGGCTGATGGGGGTTGCGGCATGAGGCGGGATACGGCCGCGCTGATGGCGGCGCTGGCGGCCGATGCCGGCCCGGTGCGGCGGCTGGGCGGTCCTGGGCGGCGGGTGTGGGGGGTGCTGCTGGTCGCCTTGGTGGTGCTGGCGGGGCTGGTGGGGGCGCGCGGGGCGCGGCCGGACCTGGCGCAGCGGCTGGGCGATCCGGTCTTCCTGGGTGGCATGCTGGCGGCGCTGGCCACCGGGGTGGGCGGGGCGCTGGCGGCGCTGGCGCTGGCGGCACCGGATCGCAGCCGGGGGTGGATCGCGTTGCCGGGGCTGGCGGCACTGGTTTGGCTGGGCCTGGTCGGGGTGGGGTGCCTGGGGGCCTGGGTGCCGCTGCTGCCCGGCATGGTCAGCGCCGGGGAGCTGGTGAACTGCGCGCTGACGGTGGCGCTGGCCGCGGCGCCGCTGACGCTGGCGATGGCGTGGCAGGTGCGGCGCGCGGTGCCGCTGCGGGCGGGATTGCCGCTGGTGGCCGCGGCGCTGGGGGCGGCGGGGTTCAGCGCCGCGGTGCTGGCCGCGGTGCACGCGATTGCCGCCAGTGCCCTGATTCTGGCGTGGAATATCGGCCTGGTGGGGGGGCTGGGGCTGGTCCATGCGGCGATCGCCGGGCGGGTGCGGAGCTGAGCCTCTGTCAATTCCGGGCGGGCTGGGCCAGCATGCGTCACCCACCGGGAGGGAGCCGCACGCCATGGTCCAAGCCGCCGCGATCGATGCCGCCTTGCGCCGCGCCACCGAGGCCGGGGAGATCGCCGGGGCGGTGGCCATGGCGACCACCACCAATGAGGTGACCTATCGCGGCTGCTTCGGGGCGGCCGATCTGGGCACCGGGCGGGCGCTGGCGATGGATTCGATCTTTCGCATCGCCTCGATGACCAAGGCGATCACCTCGGTGGCGGCGATGCAGCTGGTCGAGCAGGGCCGGCTGACGCTGGACGGGCCAATCGCCGCGGTGCTGCCGCATCTGGCCGCGCCGATGGTGATCGATGGCTGGGACGGACCGATGCCGCGGCTGCGCCCGGCGGCACGGCCGATCACGCTGCGGCACCTGTTGGCCCATGCCGCGGGCTATGGCTACGACATGTGGAATCCGGAGCTGGCGCGCGCCTGTGCGGCACTGGGGCTGCCGAACCGGCCAGGCAATGTCGACGAGCTGGCGCGCACGCCGCTGCTGTTCGATCCCGGCGCGCGCTGGAACTACGGCATCAACACCGACGTCGTGGGGCACGCGATCGAGGCGGCGAGCGGGATGCGGATCGACGATTACTTCGCCGCGCATGTGACCGGGCCGCTGGGCATGGCGGACACCACCTTCACGCTGACCGAGGCGCAGCGCAGCCGGCTGGTGGCGGTGCATCAGCGCCAGGCCGATGGCAGCCTGGGCGCGGGCGCGCGGGCGGCGGGCCATGGGCCGGCGTTCCTGGCCGGGGGCGGCGGGCTGTGCAGCACGGCGGGCGACTATGTCCGGTTCCTGCAGATGCTGCTGCGCGGCGGCACGCTGGGCGGCGCGCGCATCCTGGCGCCGGCGACGGTGGCGGAGATGGCGCGCGACCAGCTTGGCGGGCCGGACGTGGTGCCGATGATCTCGGCAGTCCCGGCCAGTTCGTATGACTGCGAGTTCTTCCCCGGCATGGTCAAGAAATGGGGGCTGGGGTTCCTGATCAATACCGCGGACGTGCCGGGGCGCCGGCGGGCGGGCAGCCTGGCCTGGGCCGGGCTGGTCAACACCTATTTCTGGCTTGATCCGGCGGCCGGAGCCGGCGGCGTGATCCTGACCCAGAGCCTGCCGTTTGCCGATCCCAAGGTGCTCTCGCTGCTGGGCGCGCTGGAGCAGGGGGTCTATGGCAGCCTGGCACCCGCGCAGGCGTGATCGCGCCGGGTCTGGTCTTTGCCGGCCGGGATGCCCATATCGGGGACGCTGCGCCGGCCTGTGACCCGCGCGATGGATGAGGCATGACGATCCGCACGCGCCTTCTTGCCGGCCTGCTCAGCTTCGTCCTGGCGACCGGCCAGGGCCTGCCTGCCGTGTTGCCGCAGGTTCTGGTCCTGTCGGTCGGCGGCATGGTGCTGGCCGAGGAGGCCTGGGCGCGCGCCGGCAGCCGATCGAGCGGCGGGTATTCGCGGCCGAGCCCGCGCACCCCGTCCTTCGCCGCGCCCTCGGCACCGCGCACCCCCTCGACCAGTGGCGGCTATGCGCGGCCGGGCACCAGCGCGCCGGCGCCACGCGCTGCCCCGGCGCCCTCCGCGGGCGACCAGGCATTGTCGCGCCAGCGCGCCGCCGAGGCATTGCGGCAGCAACAGGCCCCGCCGCCCCGCCAGGCCGCGCCCGCGCCGGCGCCGGGGGTCGCTTCGCCGGGCCGGCCCCCATCCAGCCAGTCATCGGCCGTCTGGACCGATCGGCGGACCCCCAGCACCGCCCCTGCCCCGGCGCCGAACCGGTGGTACGCGCAGCAGGGCTGGTCGGCGCCGGGCTATGCGCAGGCCGCGCCGCGCAGCTTCGGGCTGTGGGACGGGCTGTTCCTGTGGTTCATGCTGGACAACCTGACCCGCCCGGGCACCACCGATTTCTTCCGCGGCAACCGCAACGACCCCGGCCTGCAGCAATGGCGCGCGCAGGCCGATGCGATGGCGCGCGACAATACCGAACTGCGCGGCAAGCTGGCCGAGCTGGATGCGCGCACCGCGACGGCCCCCTCCGCCCTTGGGCCGGCCGATACCGGCTGGGTCGAGGTGCCCGCCGGCATCCCGCCGGAGCTGGCCACCGCCGCCGGCGCGCGGGCGGCCGCGGCGAGCGAGGGGATCGGGCTGGGCGGGCTGCTGTTCGCCGGCGTGCTGCTGGGCGGGGCCGTCGGGCTGGCCTGGTGGGCGATGCGGCGGCGAAAGCCTCAAGGAGGACAGGACGTGAACCGGCTTCAGTCGATGGCCAACATGGCGCGCAATGCCGTGGCGCCGGAGAAATACGCCCCCACGCGATTCCGCGTCGGCATGGTGCTGACCGCCGATCTGTCGCCGTTCATCCTGGCCGCCGGGGCCACGCGGGTGACGCCGCCGGCCGCCTCGCCGAAGGGGATGATGACGGTGGCCGCCGTCGGGCGGCTGGATGTGGGCAGTTTCGTACGCCTGCACCTGGATGACCGCAAGTCGCTGTTCCAGTTGCATCTGGACGCGGCCGGGCAGCCTGACGAGTGCCGCTACTTCGCGTTGTTCGACGAGGTGACGCCCGCCGATGCCGGGGAATGGGATGTGTGGCTGCACCCGTCCGACGGGCTGATCGGCTGGCCCGAGTTCCAGACCCGCGACGGCAAGACCTATGCGCGGATCTGGTCGCCCGGCGGGACCAAGGTGGCGCCGGTCGCGATGACCGAGACGATCGCCACCGCCGAGGGCAGCGAGACCATCCGGCTGCGGTCCATGCTGTATGGCGCCGCCACCGGCCTGCCGGCCCCGGCGCCGCCGACCGAGTTCATCCTGGTCAGCGCGGTCGAGCGCGAGGGCGCCGCCTGGGTGGAACTGCGCGCCGGCATCGACATCAATCCCGCGACACTGGAGCTGACATGAGCACCATCCTGGCCACCCTGGGCACCGGGCTGCCGGTGCTGGTGCTGCAGTTCGCCGTCACCCTGGCGCTGCTGGTGCTGGGCGCCGCACTCTACCAGGCGCTGACGCCGTTCCATGAGCGCGAGCTGGTGGCGCAGGGCAATGCCGCGGCGGGCATCGTGCTGGCGGGCACGCTGGTGGCAATCGCGATCCCCCTGGCCGCGACGCTGGCGACCAGCCAGGCGACGCTGGACATCCTGATCTGGGGGCTGGTGGCGCTGGTCATCCAGTTGGCCACCTTCCGCCTTGCCGCGCTGCTGTTGCCGGGGCTGCGCGAGATGATCGAGGCCGGCAACGTCGCCGCCGCTACCGTGCTGACCGGCATCCAGATCGCCGTTGCGCTGCTCAACGCCGGCGCGATGGCCGGCTGACGCGCCCTCTGGCGACTGGCTCGCTGACGCGCCCTCTGGCGCGGGGCAGGCCGGCGCACCATCTGTCGCTCGCCAGTCTGATCCATCTTCTCGAGGAGACTTACATGATCTCGTTCTTCCGCAACCTGCTGGGCGTCAAGGCCGACGGCGCCGTGAACTCGGCGATCGAGGCGATCGTGCGCTGGGACCCCAAGGCCGCCACGGAGGCCGAGCTGCGCACGATGGAGCAGAACCTGGACCAGCTCGGCATGCAGGTGGCGCAGGCGCGCGTCAGCTACGACAAGGAGAAGCGCGAGGCCGACGCCATCACGGCGCTGTCCGCGCAGCGCATGGCCGCGGCCGAGCAGCTCAGCGCGCGGCTGGCCGCCGAGACGAACCCGGACAGCAAGACGGCGCTGGAGGGCAGCCTGGTGACGCTGGTTGGCATGCTGGAGACGATGGCGCCGGAGATCGACCGGGAGAAGCAGGACGCGGTGGATGCCGAGTCCTTCCTGCGCCAGTTGGAAGACGCCTATCAGCAGGCCGGGCAGCGGCTGCGCGCGGCGCGCGGTGAGCTGGAACGCGCCCAGCGCGACATGGGACGCGCCGAGCAGCAGCGCGACATGGCCGAGCGTCGCGCCAATGCCGCGCGCCAGGCCGCGGGGCTAACCACGGCGACCAGCGGGCTTTCGGTGGCGCTGAAGGCGATGCAGGACAGCGCGCAGCAGAACCTGGCGCAGGCCGAGGCGGCCAATGCCAAGGCGGCGCTGTTGAAGCCGACCCGGCCCGAGCGGGACGATCCCAACATCGCCGCCGCGATGGCGGTTGTCGCCGGCGGGCCTTCGCCGACGGCGAGCCTGGGCGACCGGCTGGCGCAGCTGCGGTTGAAGAAGGGCTGAACGCGATGGCGGGAGGCTGCGGCGCGCGCATATCGGCGCGGCGCAGCCTCCCGCCTTGCGGCGCGGCGCGGGCGAGGGTCTGATGTGTCCCCAAATGGGGGACCCATGATGCTGAAGATCCACGGCCGCGCCAATTCGATCAACGTGCAGAAGGCGCTGTGGGCCGCCGAGGAATGCGGCGTCCCCTTCGAGCGCAGCGATGTCGGCGGGCCGTTCGGCGGCAACGACCAGCCGTGGTATCGCGCCATGAACCCGAACGGCGTGGTCCCCACGATCGACGATGGCGGCTATACGCTGTGGGAAAGCAACGCCATCGTGCGCTATCTGTGCGCCAGGCACGCCGCCGGCACGCTGTGGGCGACCGATCCGGCCGAGCGGGGCGAGGCGGATCGCTGGATGGACTGGCAGGCCACCACGGTGATGTCCGGCATGACCACGCTGTTCTGGGGGCTGATCCGCACCCCGGCCGAGAAGCGCGACAACGCGGCGATCGATGCGGCGCGGCCGGCGACCTCGGCAATCTGGGCGCGGCTGGATGCCCATCTGGCCACCCGGCCCTATGTCGCCGGCGATCGGTTCAGCATGGGCGACATTCCGGTGGGCGCGGTCTGCTACCGCTGGATGGACCTGCCGTTCCGGCGCGACGACCTGCCCGAATTGCCGCATCTGCGCGCCTGGTACGAGCGCCTGGCGCAGCGCCCGGCCTATCGCCGGCATGTCATGATCGTGATGACCTGAGGCGATGAGCGCGGCGGCGGACCCCGGGGAGGATGGCGCACCGGGGTGGCGGGTGACGCTGTGGGCGATGCTGGCGGTGCAGGTGCTGATGAGCCTGTCCTTCACCTTTCTCAGCCCGATCATGCCGCTGTACCTGCCGCATCTCGGCGTGGAGACGGACTTTCATCTGTATCTTTGGTCGGGGCTGCTGGGGTCGGTGACCTCGTTCGTCGCCGCGTTCACCGCGCCGATGTGGGGGCGGATGGCGGATCGGCTGGGGCGCAAGCTGATGGTGCTGCGCAGCGCCTTTGCCATCGCGGTCTGCACCGTGCTGATGGGGATGGTGCTGAATGTCTGGCAGCTGCTGGGGGCGCGGCTGTTGATGGGGGCGTTTGCCGGGTTCTCCGCGGCCTCGGTGGTGCTGATCGCAAGCCAGGTGCCGCAGCGCAAGCTGGCCTCGGCGCTGGGGTTGATGAGCACGGCGCAACTGGTGGGCTCGCTGATCGGGCCGGTGGCGGGCGGCGGGCTGGCGGACCTCACCGGCAGCTACCGGTTGCCGTTTTTCGTTGCCGGCAGCCTGTCGATGATCGCCTTCGTGCTGGCGTGGTGGCTGGTGCCGGAGAGTTTTTCGGCGCCGAAACCTGGCGGCAAGCAGCGTTCGATCCTGGCCTCGATGCGGCTGATGCTGTCGAACGGGGCGATGGCGGCGCTGGTGCTGGTGCTGCTGCTGACCCAGTTCGCCACCCAGGCGGTGCAGCCGGTGGTGGCGCTGTATGTGCAGGACATGGTGGGCGATCGACCTGATATAGCAACCCTTTCGGGCCTGGCGATGTCGGTGACCGGCTTGGCGGGGATCTTTGCCGTGCCGTTGCTCAGCCGCGCCGCGGACCGGTTCGGGGCCAAGACCACGGTGATGGTGGCGCTGGCCGGGGCGGCGCTGATGACCGCCCCGCAGGCGCTGTCGCACTCCTACCTGCTGTTCCTGGCCGAGCGCTTCGGCCTCGGGCTGTTCATCGGCAGCATCGTGCCGATCACCAATGCGCTGATCGGACGACTGGCAGCACCGGAGGAGCGCGGCTTCACCTATGGCATGACCTCTTCGGCGTATTTCCTCGGCAACTCGATGGGGCCGATCACCGGGGGCACGGTGGCGGCGTTCATCGGCATCGAGTGGGTGTTCGTGTTGACCACGGGGCTGCTGCTGGCCAGCCTCGCCTGGGTGGCCTGGTCGGTGCCGAAGGAGACGCGCGATGGGCGATGAGTGGGCGGCGCTGGCCGGGGGGCGCTATCTGAACCTGGAATCGTTTCGCCGCGACGGGACGGCGGTGCGCACGCCGCTGTGGTTCGCGCCAAGCGCGGATGGGGCGGTGTTCTATGTCTATAGCGTGGCGGATTCGTTCAAGATCAAGCGCCTGCGCCGCAATCCGCGCTGCCGCATCGCCGCCTGCACGATGCGCGGGGCGGTGACCGGGCCATGGTTGGATGCGACCGCGACCATCCTGGCGATTCCGGAGGCGGCAACCGGCATGGCGCTGTTGGATCGCCGCTACTGGCCATTCAAGCAGATGCTCGGGCTGCTGGCCCGGCTGCGGCCGGCGCCGCGGGCGGTGGTGGCGATCAGGCGCGCGCCCGGCGCCTGAGCAGCGCCACCAGCCCCGACAGCAGCAGCACCGCCGAGGCCGGCTCCGGCGTCGCGGTTTCCTGCCCGGCCTGCGGGATCAGCACGAAGGCGCGGTCGCGGTCGGCCGCGGCGTCATAGCCCATGCCGACGATCCAGCCATTGTCGTTGATGTCGTAGGCGATCTCGAAGGTGAAGCTGCCGCGGTCCGGTACCAGGTCGTTGATGTCATGCAGCACGTTGTTGCGCCACAGCACCGCCCGGTCGCCGGTGCCGTCGCGCGAGCGGCCGACGATGTCGCCGGCCTCGTTGATCCCGAAGGCAGTGCTGAAATCCGCCCCGCCCGGCAGTTCGCCAAGCTCGGTCATCACCCCGCCGTCCCAGCGCACCGCATGCACCACGCTGATGTTGGCCGGGCCGAGCAGGGCGCTTTGGCCCACGATCACGCCGGCATTGTTGATCGCATAGGCCTCGCTGCTGTCGTTGCCGCCCGGCAGTTCGCCGAGATCGGTCAGGACGCCGGCCTCCCACTTGATCGCGCGGCGGTTGCTGCCGTTCAGCGTTCCCCAGCCGACGGCGACATTGCTGTCGTTGATCGCGCGCAGCGAACTGGCGTTGGCCCCGCCCGCCAGGTCGCCGGCGTCCAGCATGGTGCTGCCGTTCCAGACGAAGCCATGCTGCACGTTCAGGCTGTTCTCCCGCGTGCCGGATTCGCCCACCACCCAGCCATTGGCATTGATGCCCCAGCCCTTGCTGACATCGCCGCCCAGCGGCAGGTCGCCGAGATCGAGGATCGCTCCGCCGGTTTGACGGAAGGCGTGGTCGACGCCGAATGCGACGCGGCCATAGCCGGCGACCTGGCCATGGGCGTTGATCGCCTGGACGAAGCTGGGGCTGTTGCCACTGTTGAAGGTGCTCGACGCCGGCAAGGTCGGCGTGGCGGCCCCGTTCTGCCAGATGAAGCCGAGCGATGCCGACAGGTTGATGTCGCTTCCCACCACCTGTCCGGCGTTGTTCACCGCGAAGGCGGCGCTGGCCTCATTGGCGCCGTCAGCCAGGCCGATGAAGGTGAGAGTGTATGGCCCGGCCAGTGCGGGGCCCGAAAGCAGCGTCAGCGCCAGTGCGGCGCCCAGCAAGCGGCTCGTCATGGTCAACCTCGGCACGTTGCCGCGCGCACGGCGCGGGGGGTTACAAATGGCTGGATTAAATCAGGCACCTCGCATGTAGGCGCATAGCCGATCGTCCGGCCGCAGGCAACGGCCGGCGCCGCCCGTTCAGCCGCGCACGCGCCCCACGGCCGGCGGTGCATTCCGGCCGCTCTCCTTGGCCCAGCTGTCGCGCAGGCCGACGGTGCGGTTGAACACCAACGCGCCCGGGCGGCTGTCCGGGTCCGGGCAGAAATAGCCCTGGCGCTCGAACTGCACCACCTCGCCCTCGCCCAGCCCGGCCAGGGCGGGCTCCAGCTGGGCGCGGGGGAGCATTTCCAGCGAATCCGGGTTCAGGTCGGCGAAGACGTCGCCATCGGCGCCGGGATCGGTGCGGCTGAACAGCGGGTTGTACAGGCGCAGCTCGGCCGGAACCGCGGCGGCGGCGGCGACCCAGTGCAGCGTGGCCTGGACCTTGCGGCCATCCGGCGAGTTGCCGCCCTTCGAGGCGGGGTCGTAGGTGCAGCGCAGCTCGGTGACCTCGCCGGCTTCGTTCTTGATCACCGCGCGGCAGGTGATGAAATAGGCGTAGCGCAGGCGGACCTCGCGGCCGGGAGACAGGCGGAAGAACTTCTTTGGCGGCTCTTCCATGAAGTCGTCCTGCTCGACCCAGAGCTCGCGGGCGAAGGTGACGGGGCGGGTGCCCTGGGCGGGATCGTCGGGGTGGTTGATGGCGTCGAGGGTTTCGGTCTGGCCTTCGGGGTAGTTCTCGATGACGATCCTGAGCGGGCGCAGGACAGCCATGCGGCGCGGCGCGGTGCGGTTGAGTTCCTCGCGCACGGTGAAGTCGAACATCGCCGGGTCGACGACGGAGTTGGCCCGCGCCATGCCCACGCGGCGGACGAATTCGCGCAGCGCGGAGGGGGGTACCCCGCGGCGGCGCAGCCCGGCCAGGGTGGGCATGCGCGGATCGTCCCAGCCGCGGACGTGATTGCCGGCGACCAGGCGAGTCAGCACGCGCTTGGACAGCACCAGTCCGGCGATGTTCAGCCGGGCGAACTCGTATTGCCGCGGGCGGGAGGGCTGGCCGAGGGCGGCGATCGGGAGCCGGTCCAGCAGCCAGTCGTACAGCGGCTTGTGGTCCTCGAACTCCAGCGTGCAGAGCGAGTGGGTGATCCCTTCGATCGCGTCGGACTGGCCGTGGGCATAGTCGTAGGTCGGGTAGATGCACCAGGCGGCGCCGGTGCGCGGATGGGTCGCGTGCAGGATGCGGTAGAGCACCGGATCGCGCAGGTTCATGTTGCCCGACGCCATGTCGATGCGGGCGCGGAGCACCCGCGCGCCGTTCGGGAACTCCCCGGCCCGCATGCGGCGGAACAGGTCGAGGTTCTCGGCCACCGAGCGGTCGCGGAACGGCGAATTGCGGCCCGGCTCGGTCAGGGTGCCGCGGGCGGCGCGCATGTCGTCGGGTGTCTGGTCGTCAATATAGGCGGCGCCTGTCGCGATCAGGTGCTCGGCCCAGGCATAGAGCTGTTCGAAGTAGTCGGAGGCGTGGAACAGGTTCTCGCCCCAGTCGAAGCCCAGCCAGCGGACGTCGCGGGCGATGGCGTCGATGAACTCCTGTTCCTCCTTGGTCGGGTTGGTGTCGTCGAAGCGCAGGTGGCAGCGGCCGCCGAATTCCTGGGCGACGCCGAAGTTCAGGCAGATCGACTTGGCGTGGCCGATATGCAGGTAGCCGTTCGGCTCCGGCGGGAAGCGGGTGACGACCGCTTGCACCCGGCCCTGGGCGATGTCCTCGGCGATGATGTCGCGGATGAAATCGCGCCCAGCCTCGGGGGGGTCGTTCGTCGCCGTCTCAGCCACCATTGCCGTCCTCTGTCCTGCGCGGCCTATCTAGACCAGCGCGGCGGGCTTGTCTTGCTACGCGCCGAGCATCGCCTGGCCGAGGCGCGCCGTGCGCACCGCGCGCGGGCCGCGGGCCACCGAGAGCGAGGTCTGGATGGACGCGAGCCGGGCATCGACCCGGGCGGTGCCGACGCCGGCGCTCTCCGCCCGGAGTGCCACGGCGCGGGCGTGGAAGGTCGCGGCGAGCTGGCGCAGGCCGATCAGGAGGGATTGCGGCCCCTGCTCCGCCCAGCGTCCCTCGTCCACCGCGCGGGCCAGCGCCTCGGCACAGGGCGCGGCCAGCGCGGCGAGCCCGGCCAGCGCGCCCAGCTCCGCCACCGCCGCCTCGCCCGCCTGCGGCCCCAGCTCGGCGCCGATCAACCGCACCAGCCCGGCCAGGTTGCCTGCCATGCTGGAAGTGCCGACGGCATCCTCGGCATCGCGGAACGGCAGCGCCATCGCCTCGTAGGCGCCGCCCTCCGGCCCGATCAGCGCATCGGCGCCGACCCGGCAGCCGGTCAGCCGCAGCGCCACATGCCCGACCGGGCGCATGGATTCGGGGGTGGCCGCGGGGATCACCTCCAGCCCCGGGGCGTCGCGCGGCACCAGGAAGAAGGAGTAGCGCTTGCGCTCGCCGTCCATGGCGGTGATCGCCAGCACCACATACAGCCCGGCGATGTCGCCATTGGTGACGTAGGATTTCTGCCCGTCGATGCGCCAGCCCTCGGCGTCGCGCACCGCCGCCGTGGTCAGCAGCTTCGGATGGGCGCCGACCTTCGGCTCCGAGATCGCAACGCCGGCGGTGAGCGCGCCGCTGGCCAGGCCCGGCAGGTGGCGCGCCTGCTGCCCGGCGGTGCCGAAGCCGCCGAGGAACCAGCGTGCGACCATCTGGTGCCCGCCCCACACCCCGGCAAGCCCGGTCGACTGGCCGTGCTCGACCAGCACGCGCTCGGCCGCCGCGATCGCGCCGTAGCCACCGCCGTCGCCGCCATGGGAAGCGGGCAGGCCGATGCGGAACAGCCCGGCCGCCGCCATGGCCGCCCACAGCTCGGGCGGGAAGGTCTCGCTGGCCAGCAGGTCGCGGGTTGCGACGTGGCGGCGGGCGAAATCCGCCAGGCTTTCGGACATGGCTTGATCCTCCATTCTGGCGGCCATGGTCGCAGAGCCGCCCGCGCCTGCCAATGCGCGGGCGCGCATCTTCGTTTGCGCGCACGGCCATGTGTGATAAGCGAACCGCCAACAGGCGCGCGCATCCGTGCGGAGAACGACGCCGACAGCGATTCCAGGGAGAGAGGCGATGATCCGTCGCATCATGTTCGGACTTGCGGCAGCGGTGGCGCTATCCACCGTCGGCCCCGCGATGGCGCAGACGCCGAAGGCCGGCGGTACGCTGCGCATGTATCAGCGCGACAACCCGCCCAGCGCCTCGGTGCACGAGGGGGCGACCTTCTCGGTCAACGCGCCGTTCAACAGCATCTACAACAACCTGGTGATGTACGATCCCTCCAAGGATCGCGACGCGCTGGACACCATCATCCCCGAGCTGGCCAGCAAGTGGGCCTGGGGCGATGGCGGCCGCAGCCTGACCTTCACCCTGCAGCAGGGCGTGAAGTGGCATGACGGCAAGCCATTCACCGCGGCCGACGTGAAATGCACCTTCGACCTGGTGCAGGGCAAGGCGCAGGACAAGCTGCGCACCAACCCGCGCCGCAGCCTGTACGACAATGTGCAGGAGGTGGTGGCGAACGGCGACCACGAGGTGACCTTCAAGCTCGGCCGGCCGCAGCCCTCGCTGCTGAACCTGCTCGCCTCCGGCTACACCCCGGTCTATCCCTGCCACGTCAACGCGGCGACCATGCGGACCAAGCCGGTGGGGACCGGGCCGTTCATGCTGGCCGAGTTCAAGCAGAACGAGATCATCCGCCTGGTGAAGAACCCGAACTACTGGAAGCCGGGCCTGCCGTATCTTGACGCCATCGAGCTGCCGATCATCACCAACCGGTCCACGGCGATGCTCGCCTTCGTCTCCGGCAAGCTGGACATGACCTTCCCCACCGAAGTGACGCAGCAGATCCACCGCGACATGGCCACCCAGGCGCCAAAGGCGATCTGCCACATGGGCCCGGTGAACGTCAGCACCAACCTGATCGTCAACCGCGACAAGCCGCCTTTCGACAATGTCGACCTGCGCCGCGCCATGGCGCTGTCGATGGACCGCAAGGCCTTCAACACCATCATCGCCGAGGGCCAGGCCGCGATCGGCGGCACCATGCTGCCGCAGCCCGAGGGCGTGTGGGGCATGCCCAAGGAGATCCTGGAGACCATCGTCGGCTATGGCCCGGATATCGCCGCCAACCGGGCCGAAGCGCGCAAGCTGATGGAAAAGCACGGCTACGGGCCGGAAAAGCGGCTGTCGGTGAAGATCTCCACCCGCAACATCGCCGCCTATCGCGATCCCGCCGTGATCCTGATCGACCACCTCAAGGAGATCTACATCGACGGCGAGCTGGAGATCGTCGAGACCGGCGTGTGGTTCGGCAAGATCGCCCGCAAGGACTATGCCGTCGGCCTGAACCTGACCGGCAACTCGGTCGACGACCCGGACCAGAGCTTCTTCGAGAACTACTCCTGCAAGTCCGAGCGCAACGCGACCGGTTACTGCAACCCGGAGCTTGAGAAGATGTTCGAGGCGCAGTCGGTGGAAACCGACCTGGAGAAGCGTAAGCGCCTGGTGTGGGAAATCGACCGCCGCATCCAGGAAGACGTGGCGCGCCCGATCATCATGCACAACCACTCCGGCACATGCTGGCATCCCGAGGTGGTCGGGTTCAAGCCCGCGGCCAATGCGTCCTACAACCGCTATCGCTTCGAGAATGTCTGGCTGAACCGCTGACGGGCAGCCTCCCCTCGCCGGGCGGGGGGAGGCTTCTTCTTTCTGTGAACAAGCAGAAAAATTTCATTCATTGCCCGAGGACATGCCGTGACTCCCCTGCCCCACCCGCCGCAAACGAATGAAGTTTTTTTGCTTCTTTTTGTCCACAAAAAGAAGATTCTTTCTTCCTGCCGTCTGAACGGCCCCCGCTGAGGTGGCCACCTATCTGATCCGCCGCTTCGGCCTGATGATCCTGACGCTGTTCGGCATCTCGATCATCATCTTTGCCCTGCTGCGCGTGGTGCCCGGCAACATCGTCGACATCCTGTTCGACACCGCCGGCATGGTTGACCCGGCGGACAAGGCGCGGATCGCCCATGACCTGGGCCTGGACCTGCCGCTGCCGCAGCAGTATTTCGCCTGGATCAGCGGCATCGCGCGCGGCGACCTCGGCTATTCCTATGTCTCCGAGAAGCCGACGCTGGACGAGATCCTGCCGCGCATCCCGATCAGCGCGCGGCTGGCCGTTCTGGCACTGGTGTTCTCGATCGTGATCGGCGTGCCGCTGGGCGTGATCAGCGCGGTGCGCCAGAACACCCCGATCGACTACATCCTGCGCGTGATCAGCCTGTCGGGCCTGTCGCTGCCGTCGTTCTGGCTCGGGTTGCTGATCCTGATGGGCTTCGTGATGATGTTCGATTCGCTACCGATCTACACGGATCGGCCGACCAGCTTCTGGAACTCGGTGCTGACCTATTCGGTGCCGGCCGCGGCAGTCGGCTTCCGCTCCTCGGCGCTGGTCATGCGGCTGACCCGTTCCTCGATGCTGGAAGTGCTGCGCCAGGATTACATCCGCACCGCACGTGCCAAGGGTGCCACGCGCCAGTCGGTCAATTACCGCCACGCCCTGCGCAACGCGCTGCTGCCGGTGGTGACCGTGATCGGCATCGAGGCCGCCTTCCTGCTCGGCGGGCTGATCGTGACCGAGACGGTGTTCAACATCCCCGGCGTCGCCCGCTTCCTGGTGGAGGCGATCCGTGCCCGCGACTACCCGATCGTGCAGAACCTGGTGATGCTGATCGCGGTGGTCGTGGTGGTGGTGAACTTCATCGTCGACATGCTTTACGCGGTGCTCGATCCGCGCATCAAGTTCGCGGGTTAGCATCATGGCGGGCGGAACCTATCAGGCCGAACTCAGCCGCGCCGGCGCGGACGCCACCGGGGCGTGGGGCAGGACCCTGTTCCTGGTGCGGCAGTACCCGCTGGGTGCGATCGGGGCGGCGATCATGGCGATCTTCGTGCTCGCCGCGATCTTTGCCGACGTGATCACGCCGCTGAGCCCCTTGACGACCAACCCGCGCGTGTCGCTGGCCGCCCCCGGCGGCGTCCACCTGATGGGCGCGGATTTCATGGGCCGCGATGTCTATTCCCGCATCGTGCATGGCGCGCGCATCTCGCTGGCGGTGGGCATCGGATCGACCGCGCTGGGCTGCATCTTCGGCGTCGCGATCGGGCTGGCCAGCGGCTATCTGGGCGGCTGGTTCGACCTGCTGGTGCAGCGGCTGATGGATGTGATGCAGGCATTGCCGCTGCTGGTGCTGGCCCTGGTGTTCGCCGCCGCCCTCGGGCCGTCGCTGCCCAACACCATCATCGCCATCGCCATCCCGCTGGTGCCGGCGGTCGCGCGCGTGATCCGGTCCAACACGCTGGCGCTGCGCGAACTGGCCTTCGTGGAGGCGGCCCAGGCCACCGGCATGAGCGAATGGCGCCTGGCGATCCGCCACATCCTGCCCAACACCATCGCGCCGCTGATCGTGCTGGCCACCGCCCAGCTCGGCAGCACCATCCTGACCGAGGCGTCGCTGTCGTTCCTCGGCCTCGGCGTGCCGGAGCCGCATCCGTCCTGGGGGCGGATGCTGTCGGAGTCCGCTGCCGAATACATGCGCCGCGCGCCATGGCTGGTGATCTTCCCGGGCCTGGCGATCAGCCTGGCCGTCTTCGGCACCAACCTGCTGGGCGACGCGTTGCGCGACCTGCTCGACCCGAGGCAACGTGGTTAGGAGTGGGCGGATGACCGAAACACCGATTCTCCAGGTCGAGGGCCTGCGCACCCTGTTTTTCACCCGCCAGGGCCTGGTGCGCGCTGTCAGCGACCTGTCCTTCCATGTCGCGCGCGGCGAGGTGCTGGCCATCGTCGGCGAGTCCGGCTGCGGCAAGTCGATCACAGCACTTTCGCTGATGCGCCTGGTGCCCACGCCGCCCGGGCGGATCGATGCCGGGCGCGTGCTGCTGGAGGGCCGCGACCTGCTGGCCATCGACGAGGAGGCGATGCGCCAGGTGCGCGGCAACGACATCTCGATGATCTTCCAGGAGCCGATGACCAGCCTGAACCCGGTGCTGACCATCGGCGACCAGATCGCCGAGGCGGTCCGCCTGCATCAGGACGTCACCGGCGAACAGGCCGCGGCACGGGCGGTGGAGATGCTGCACCAGGTGCGTATCCCCGAACCCGCGCAGCGCGCCCGCGAATACCCGCACCAGCTTTCGGGCGGCATGCGCCAGCGCGCGATGATCGCCATGGCGTTGGCCTGCAATCCCAAGGTTCTGATCGCCGACGAGCCGACCACGGCGCTGGACGTCACCATCCAGGCGCAGATCCTCGATCTGATCGTCAAGCTGCAGGAGAACAGCGGCACCGCGGTGATCCTGATCACCCATGATCTCGGCGTGGTGGCCGAGACCGCGCACCGGGTGATCGTGATGTACGCCGGGCGCAAGATCGAGGAGGCCGCGGTCGAGGATCTGTTCGACCGGCCGCTGCATCCCTACACCCACGGGCTGATGGCCTCGGTGCCCAAGCTGGGCGTGCTCGGCGGCGCGGAAGCGTCGCCTGCCGGGGCCGAGGGGCCGGCGCGGCTGCAGGAAATCCCCGGCATGGTCCCGGCGCTGTCCGCCCTGCCGGAGGGCTGCGCCTTTGCCCCGCGCTGCGCCCATGCCGACGATGCCTGCCGCGCCGCCTATCCGCCCTATGCCGAACGCCGCCCCGGCCACCATGTCGCCTGCTGGCATGCCGAGCGCCTCTATGGGACCGCCGCATGAGCCAGCCCGCCATCGAGGTCCCCGTCATCGAGGTCGACGGCCTGAAGAAATACTTCCCGATCAAGAAGGGCCTGCTGCGCCGCACCGTCGGCCAGGTCCATGCCGTGGACGGCGTCAGCTTTGCCATCGGCGCGGGCGAGACGCTCGGCCTGGTCGGCGAATCCGGCTGCGGCAAGTCCACCGTGGCGCGCACGGTGATGCGGATTGTGGAGCCGACCGCCGGCACCATCCGCCTGGGCGGCACCGATGTCACCACCCTGTCCAAATCGGCGATGCGCCCGTTCAGGCGCCAGATGCAGATGGTGTTCCAGGACCCGTTCAGCTCGCTCAACCCGCGCATGACCGCCGGCCAGATCGTGCGCGAGCCGCTGCTGGTGCATGGCGTGGCCAGCGGCGCCGCGGCCGATGCGCGCACCGCCGAGATCTTCGCGCAGGTCGGGCTGCGCGAGGCACAGATGAAGAACTTCCCGCACCAGTTCAGCGGCGGGCAGCGCCAGCGCGTCTCGATCGCCCGCGCCCTGGCGCTGAACCCGCGCCTGATCGTGGCCGACGAGCCGGTCTCGGCGCTGGACGTGTCGATACAGGCGCAGGTGATCAACCTGCTGATGGATCTGCAGCGCGAACACGGGTTGTCGTATCTGTTCATCGCCCATGACCTGGCGGTGGTCGAGCACATCAGCCATCGCGTGGCGGTGATGTATCTCGGCCGCATCGTGGAGTTCGCCGACAAGCGCGACCTGTTCCTGCGCCCGCAGCATCCCTATACCGAGGCGCTGCTGGCCGCCGTGCCGGTGCCCAATCCGCGGCTGAAGCGCAAGAAGACGCTGTTGCAGGGCGACGTGCCCAGCCCGGTGCGCCCGCCGCCGGGCTGTGCGTTTCACACCCGCTGCCCCTATGTGATGGACCGCTGCAAGATCGAGGCGCCGGTGCTGCGCGCCGGTGCGCCGGGGCATCTGGCCGCCTGCCATCGGCTCGACGTATAAGGCAAGGCTGGGCTCCGCCCAGACCCGCCAGGGGGCCAAGCCCCCTGGACCCTTGAATATTAAGGTCCAGGGGCTTGGCCCCTGGTGGGGTCTGGGGCAAAGCCCCAGCCTTGCCTTCCTTAACTGAGGAGCACTCCATGACCACCGGCGGCAGGATCATCGCGGAGCGCCGCGGCGCGATCGGCAGCATCACCATCGACAACCCGGACCGCCACAACGCCATTTCCAACCCGATGTGGACCGCGATCACCGAAGCCGCCCTGGAATTCGACGCCGACCCGCAGGTGCGTATCATCACCATCGAGGGCCATGGCCGCAAAGCCTTCGCCTCCGGCGCCGACATCTCGCGCTTCGAATCCGCCGAGGGCGGGCCGGTCGGGCGCGGCGGCAGCGCCTTCGTCACCGCCTGCGCCACCGTGCATGCCGTGTCCAAGCCGACCGTGGCCGTGATCCGCGGCTGGTGCCTGGGCGGCGGCATGGCACTCGCCATCAGCTGCGACCTGCGCATCGCCAACGAGGCCGGCCGCTTCGGCATCCCGGCGGCGAAGCTGTCGATCGGCTACCCGGTGGAGGGCCTGCGCCGGATCGTCGACCTGGTCGGCCTGTCGACCGCCAAGGAGATCATGTTCACCGCCCGCCAATACAACGCCGCGGAGGCGTTGCGGCTGGGCATGGTCAACCATGTGCTGCCGGATGGCGAGATCGACGCCTTCGCCGCCGACTACATCGCCAGCATCGCCGGCGGCGCGCCGCTGACCATCAAGGCCGCCAAGCTGGCCCTGGCCGAGCTGGCGAAGGACGAGTCCCGCCGCAACCTCGCCGAAGCCGAGGCGATCATCGCCCAATGCGCCACCAGCGCCGATCACGCCGAGGGCACCCGCGCCTTCCTGGAAAAGCGCCGCCCCGTCTTCGTCGGCGCCTGAGGCACGCGCAATGGCCTTGGGCGGGATCACCAATCTTGACCACACTGTTCTGCTCTGCCGCCGGCTGGAGGCGACGCGGGCGTTCTATCGCGACGTGATGGGCTTCACGATCGAGGTCGAACAGCCCACTTGGGTCAGCTTCCGCGTCGGCGGCGCCCTGCTCAGCCTGCGCCGGCGCGGCGTCTGGCCGGTGGGCGATGACGGGCCGCTTCCCGCCGGTTCCGCCGGCGTCCAGCTCGCCTTCCGCGTCGCCCCGCCGGCGGTCGATGCCTGCCATGCCGAGCTGCTCGCCCGCGGGGTGCCGATCCTGCGCGGCCCTACCGACCTCGCGCAGTTTCGCCACCGGACGTTGTTCTTCAGCGACCCGGAGGACAATGTGATCGAGATCTACGCCGAATACTGACCCCCAAAGGCTGGAGCGCCGCGATGCAAAACCCCACCTGGCACCGCGACTACGCCGAACAGGGCTTCCTGGTGGTCGAAAACCTGCTGGCCCCGGCCGAGGTCGCCGCCCTGAATGCCGAGGCCGCGCGCATCTGCCGCGACCACGGCGCCGCCCTGCGCCCCGACGGGGACGTGCGCTTCGAGGACGTGCTGTGCCTGCACTTCCCCCACAAGCTCTCCGCCGCGATGCGCGCCGCCATGGCCCATCCGCGCGTGGTCGAGGTGCTGACCGCCATCATCGGCCCGAACGTGAAGGCGATGCAGTCGATGATGTTCGTCAAGAACGCCGGCAAGCCCGGCCAGGCCTGGCACCAGGACGAGTTCTACATCCCGACGCGGGACCGCTCGCTGGCCGGCGGCTGGATCGCACTGGATGACGCCACGATCGAGAATGGCTGCCTCTGGGTCCTGCCCGGCAGCCACAAGCCCGGCGTGCTCTATCCGATGGCCCCGCACAACAGCGACGAATTCGACGGCGCCGACGGGGCCAGCGGCTTTCCGGCCCAGGACCCCGCGCCGGTCGAGGTGCGCGCCGGCGATGTCGTGTTCTTCAACGGCTACCTGCTGCACCGTTCGCTGAAGAACCGCTCCACCGGCTTCCGCCGCGCCCTGGTCAGCCACTACATGTCGGCCGAAAGCCTGCTGCCGTGGAGCTGGGACGGCCGCCTTGGCAGCACGGACGACAACCGCGACATCATCATGGTCGCGGGCCACGATCCCTATGCCTGGAAACGGCTGGCCGACCACACCAGGCCGTTTCTCCGGCGTGAAACCCGGCCGTCATAGCCACGGCCGCACCGCGGCATTCAGTCCTCCAGGCTCCAGCCCGGCGGCGCGATCTTCTCGATCACCAGCTCGATCTCGTGGCAGCCTTCGGCATGCACCGTCGGCGGCAGGCCGTATTGATAGCCAGCGTCATTCTCCATCAGGTGCCGCACGCGATAGGAATTGGGGACCAGCGCCGCCTCGAACTCCGCCAGCAACCCTGCCGGGGTGTAGACCCGCTTGTGGTCCGCATTCCAGCGCGACGGCACGCGCCGCCGACGTTCGTACAGATGGCCGCTCGGCACCACAGTGATGATGTGGCCGCCGACCCGAACCACCCGGTGCCATTCCTGGATCGCCTTGATGCTGTCGGCGATGTGTTCCAGGCAATGGCTGGAATAAACCGCATCCTGGCTGTCGCTGGCGAACGGCAGCACGCGGCCGTCATAGCCGGGATAGCCGAGGTCGACCCCGATCGCCCCCGGCAGGATCGGAACCACCCCATCGTCCGACGCATCGCCCTGGAAGCCGACATCCAGCACCGCGGGCCCGGTGACGAAACGCGTCCAGAAGCCGCTATCGATCTTCGCCGCGAAGCTCTTGCGCGATTCGCGCCCCACCGGCCGGCCGTGCTCGGCGGACAGGTCGGGCGACACCAGCGCCCGCGCCTCCTGCCACGACAGCCGCCCCAGCAGCAGGCACAGATAGCGCCGGTCGTCGCCCAGCCCGAGCCGGAAGGGATGCACGCCGGTGAGGATGCGCAGTTCCAGCACAACCCGGCCCGACCCGTCCAGCGCCGCGGCCGGCACCGCCAGCCGACGGGCGCGCAGCACCGGATCGATGATGTTCCACGGAACCAGGCGATGGCCGTTGACCGAGATCGCCGCCCGCTGCTCCGTGACCAGGCCGGCGGCGATATAAGCCAGCGAGTCCAGCCACAGCACCACCCCGCCGGGCGGGCGGCGGGGCAGCCGGAACCCCACCCGCACCATCCCGCCATCGGTCCAGCGACCATGCGTCTCGGGCCAAGACAGCCCCTCTGTCACGAAAAACTGCGCGGCCTCGGGGCTGTGCAGCTCCACCCCTTCGGGCGGCAGCGGCCGCAGCGCATCGACGCCGGCCATGGCGCCGTCGAAGCCCGCGGAGATCATGTCGCCACGACCCGCCCGGTGCGCAGCGACTCGGCCGCGGCATCGGCCAGCAGCAGTGCTGCCAGCCCGTCTTCCCCATCCGGCCGCGGCCGCTGCCCATCCGTCACCGCGGCCACGAATGCATCCAGCTCCGCCCGATACGCCGCCGCATACCGCTCCAGGAAGAAGGGCTGGGCCCGCGCCGTGGTGAACCCGCCCGCCCCGGCGCGCTCCAGCATGTCGACCGGCACATTGCCCGCGCGCAGCATCCCGGCCGCCCCATGCGCCTCGATACGCTGGTCATAGCCGTAGCTCGCCCGCCGCGAGTTGCTGATGCTGCACAGCTTGCCCGATGCCGTGCGCAGCGTGATCAGCGCCGTGTCCACATCCCCCGCGGCCGCGATCGCGGGATCAACCAGGCAGGACGCGGCGGCGAACACCGACACGATCGGCTCGCCCAGCAGGAACCGCGCCATGTCGAGATCATGGATCGCCATGTCGCGGAACAGCCCGCCGGATGCCGCCACATAGGATGGCGGCGGCGGCGAGGGATCACGGCTGGTGATCGCCAGAACTTCCAGCGCGCCGATCTCGCCGTCGTCGAGCGCCCGCTTCAGCGCGGCGAAATGCGGATCGAAGCGCCGGTTGAAGCCGATCATCAGCGGTATGCCCGCCCGCTCCGCCACCGCCACGCAGTCCCGCGCCCGGGCAGAATCAAGATCGATCGGTTTCTCGCAGAACACCGCCCGCCCCGCCGCCGCCGCGCGCTCGATGAATGCGGCATGGGTCGGCGTCGGCGCGGCGATCAGCACCGCATCGGCCGCGAAGGCTTCGCCCAGCCCGATCGCCTGGCTGCCGCACGCCGCCGCCAGCCGCCCCGCCGCGGCCGCATCGGAGTCCACCACCCCCACCAGCCGCGCACCCTCATGCCCGGCGACATTGCGCGCATGGATCTGCCCGATCCGCCCCGCCCCGATCACCGCGATCCCCAACATTCGCCGCCTCCGTGTCCGCCCCCGATTGTCTCCCGCCCGCCGCACATGGACAATGCCCGGGACACGGGAGGACTTCATGGCCACCATCCGCCTCACCTGCGCCCAGGCCCTGGTGCGCTTCCTCGCCGCCCAACAGGCCGTGGTCGACGGCGCCACCGTGCCGCTGTTTGCCGGCGCCTGGGCGATCTTCGGTCATGGCAATGTCGCCGCGATGGGCGAAGCGCTGCACGAAGCCGGCGACACGCTGCCCACCTGGCGCGGCCAGAACGAACAATCCATGGCGCTGGCCGCGATCGCCTATGCCAAGGCGATGCGGCGCCGGCGCATGATGGCGGTGACCAGCTCGATCGGCCCCGGGGCGACGAACATGGTCACCGCCGCCGCCGTGGCGCACGTCAACCGCCTGCCGGTGCTGTTCCTGCCCGGAGACGTCTTCGCCGGGCGCCGCCCCGATCCGGTGCTGCAACAGGTGGAGGATTTCGAGGACGCGACCGTCTCGGCCAATGACTGCTTCCGCCCGGTGTCCCGATACTTCGACCGGATCGCCCGCCCGGAGCAGATCCTGACCGCCCTGCCCCGCGCGATGGCGGTGCTGACCGACCCGGCCCAGTGCGGCCCCGTCACGCTGGCGCTGTGCCAGGATACCCAGGCCGAAGCCTTCGACTACCCCGAAAGCTTCTTCGCCCCGCGCACCTGGCGCATCCGGCGCCCGCCGCCCGACGCCGCTGAGCTGGCCGATGCCGTGGCCCTGCTGCGCGCGGCCCGCGCGCCGCTGATCGTCGCCGGGGGCGGCGTTCACTATGCCGGCGCCTGTGAAACCCTGGCACGCTTCGCCGAGGCCCACGCGATCCCGGTCACCGAGACCCAGGCCGGCAAGAGCGCCCTGCCGCACGACCATCCGCTGAACCTCGGCGCCATCGGCGTGTCCGGCACGTCGGCGGCCAATGCGGCGGCCGAGCGCGCGGACGTGATCCTGGCGGTCGGCACGCGGCTGGGCGACTTCGCCACCGGCTCCTGGGCGCTGTATCGCAACCCCGACAGGAGGATCGTGGCGCTGAACGTGCAGGCCTTCGATGCCGCCAAGCGCCTGGCCGCGCCGCTGGTTGCCGATGCCGAGCTGGGCCTGGTCGCCCTGTCCGCCGCCCTGGCCACGCATCGCGCCCCGGCGGCCTGGACCAAGGCATGCCTGGCCGCGATGCCTGCCTGGCGCGCCGACGCCGCGCACGCCACCGCCGCCTCCAACACCGCGCTGCCCAGCGACGCCCAGGTGCTGGGCGCCGTTCGGCGCGCCATGCCGGCCGACGCGATCGTGGTCGCGGCCGCCGGCGGGCTGCCGGGCGAGTTGCACAAGCTGTGGGACGCCACCGGTCCGGGCACCTACCACCTGGAATACGGCTATTCCTGCATGGGCTACGAAATCGCCGGCGCCCTCGGCGTGAAGATGGCCATGCCCGACCGCGAGGTCGTCGTCCTGCTTGGCGACGGCTCCTGGCTGATGATGAATTCCGAGCTCGCCACCTCGGTGATGCTGGGCCGCAAGCTGATCGTCGTCCTGCTCGACAATGGCGGCTTCGGCTGCATCGACCGGCTGCAGCGCGGCACGGGCGGCGCCAGCTTCAACAATCTCCTGGCGACGGCCCGCCACGCGACCATCCCGCAATTCGACTTCGCCGCCCAGGCCGCCGGCCTCGGCGCCCTGGCCATGACCGTCACCGGCACCGCCGCCCTCGAAGCCGCCATCGCCACCGCCCGCGCGGCCGACCGCAGCACCGTCATCGTGCTCAAGACCGACCCCGCCGGCAGTACCGCGGCCGGCGGCCACTGGTGGGATGTCGTCGTGCCGGAAGTCTCCACCCGCCCCGAAGTTCGCACCGCCCGCGCCGCCTCGGACGCCGCCCGTCTGGGCCAGCGCCTCGGCGACTGACCGTTCGGTTGCAGTCCGCCGCGCTCTCGGCGTATTGCCTGCCCAAATCAACGCCTCGGGAGGCTCGCCATGCGCCACGTCGGAAAACTCCTCTTCGCCGCCGCCCTGCTCGCCGCCGCCCCGCTTGCCTCCGCTCCGGCGCGCGCCGATGTCGTGGTCTATTGCAGCGCCGATGAAAAGATCTGCCGCGGCCTGATCACCCTGTTCACCAAGGAAACCGGCATCAAGGCCGACATGACCCGCCAGTCCTCTGGCGAGACCTATGCCCGCATCCGCGCCGAGAAGGACAACCCCCGCGCCGATATCTGGTGGGGCGGCACCGGCGACCCGCATCTGCAGGCCGCCGAGGAAGGGCTGCTGGCCGAATACAAATCGCCCCTGATGCCGAAGCTGCGCGACTGGGCGGTGAAACAGGCCGAGCGCGCCAAGTTCCAGACCGTCGGCGTCTACATGGGCGCGCTGGGCTACGGGTACAACAGCGAGGAACTGGCGCGAAAGAAACTCGCCGCCCCGAAATGCTGGGCCGACCTGCTGAAGCCCGAATTCAAGGGCGAGGTCCAGATGGCCGACCCCAACTCGTCAGGCACCGCCTACACCATGCTCGCCACCCTGGTGCAGCTCTGGGGCGAGGAGCCGGCCTTCGACTACCTCAAGAAGCTGCACCGCAACATCAACGACTACACCAAGTCCGGCGCCGCCCCGGCCCAGGCCGCCGGCAAGGGCGAGACGCTCGTCGGCGTCGCCTTCCAGCATGACGTGGTCATGGTAGCACTGACCGGCAAGCGCCCGCTGGTCACCGTCTCGCCCTGCGAAGGAACCGGCTTCGAGGTCGGCTCGAT
>JBIPLY010000588.1:0-2607 GCA_044369385.1 Acetobacteraceae bacterium
GGTGAAGTCGGCAATCTTCAGTTCCAGCGTGTCGAACGCGATAAACGAGATGCCGAACGACATGCGCAGAACCATCGGGTCGTCCAGACTGATCATCTGGAAGTAACCCTTGAGCTCGAACGAGCCCAGGATCTTCAGCGACCCGAGAATATAAACCTGGAACGCGCCCGAGCGCAGTTCGACCGCCTCAAGCTGGTCGGTGACCCGCTTATTGGCAAAATCGAATTTGTAGCGGTAGATCGTCTGCGAGGTGCTGTACGTGTTCATTTCGAACTGCGCAGCCCCGAAAAACTTGACGATGCCGATATCCAGGCTGGCGCCAAGTTGCAACGCGCCGAGCACGCCATTGCGGCTGATGCCAAGAGTACCGCTGACCACCACGGCGCCGAACGGATCCATCGCCAGCGACGCGTTCACCTGCATGAAGAATTCGTCTTGGCTGATCGACAGCCAGAGGAACCCGTTCACTCGGAAAAACTTCAGGATTTCCAATTTCCCCTTCGCGGAGACCACGATGTACGCGCTGGGGTCCTTGTATCCGCTTCCATCGATTTTTGGAGGGCCGGCATAAACCGGATAGCAATTGGCAGCCTCCCGTTCGCCGCCGTTAGCGCACGGCACCAATCGCGATCTTGTTTCCGACGACAGGTTTTCGAGGAATTCGTCCGGGACCAAAACCTCCATTTGCTTTTTGCTCGAATTGAAAATAACACGCGCCGAAACTTGCAGCGTAAAGATGTCCCGAATCACCGGCGCGTCGCCGATGTTCAGCTCAATTTCCATGTCGCCGGCAATGCCGTCGCGGTTGATGATCAAAACGCCCAATGCCCGCAGTTCGAAGAGCTGGAAGTCCTCGGGGCCGAGTTCGACTTCGGCGTCCACGAACACCTGCAAGCCATTGGAGCTGATTTCAAAGAACAGCGTGCCACGGATCGCGAAGAGCTGAGTCCCCATGATCTCGTCTTCATTGAAGTCGGGCACATGGATGACAAAGCGACCCGTTGCCTGGAAACGGAACATCTTGGCCGGCAGGTCGTAGGTTTTCGTGCCGCTCGTCGGCAGATACAGAGCCTCGCGCTTCAGCTCGTCGGTCGTGTTGAACATCAACATCGCGGACATCTTGGCGTCGAGGCCAAGTGCGCGCAGTTTGCCGAGGTTCAGCTCGAACCGCATGATGCCCCACATTTCGGGCATTTTGCCTTCCTCGGCCTTGAGCACGAACGTACCCGCGACGGCGGCGATCGGCCCGAGGAACATGATGTCGGCGCGGCCGTTGACATCGAGTCGCACAACGCCCTTGCCCGGGGTGACGTCGATGACAAGCTTTGATTCGCCGCTCACGGAGAACAGCTTGAGATCATCGAGCGCCGCGTACACCTCGATGGCACCGCTGATGATGATTTCAAAGCTCACGCCCTCCTGGAAGGCGATAAACTTCTCGTACTTTTCCGAACCGAGATTGCCCTGATTGTCAGCCCAAGACTTGTCGATCGTCTTCACGGTCATGATACCGGGACGCTGGATATCATTCGCGAAATAGTAGCGATAAACCGTGTTGGAGATCTTGATCGGATCTTCGGAGATACGGGCGCCAACGTAAGGGATCTCTTTCCCCTTGTCGTCCTTCGTGACAAACGCCAATTCGGGCAGCCTGTCGTTCAGCGAGGCCTCATTGATGCCGACTCCGACAGGGTCGTTGAAAGTGACATCGATATAGCCATCGAGATTCAGCTGCTGACGGCTAGCGCGGCCGCCATTTTCCGGGTAGGCCAACTCGCTGGTGACCTCGACCACCTGAAAGAAGGCGGAAGTGTCCGATAGCGTCACGCCGGCGGTGTCCGCCGCCGACCCTTCGATAAAGTCGATGTCGACATCGCCCGTCTCAAAGTCGCCGGTTAACGTGTAGCGGTAGGTGAACGGATCGTTCGGATCAACGAGCATCGGCGCGCCGTCCACCGGTTGGACGCCACCGCCGCCATCCCCGCTCAAGGAGAATTCGGGTTCGTTGTCCAGGATAGACGCCGTGTCGAGCGTGTACCCTTCAGTGGGCTTGAAGGTGATGTCAATTGTCCGCTTGCTGTTAAGCGAGCTCTGCCCCATCAGGCCTGACGCCGGAACGACCACCGAGGCGCTCATGCCCTGGACCTTCAACTTTTCGGACTTGGCGATGTTCGACCGTCCATTGGAGTCGGTGAACCGGCCCGCGATGTAGTTGAACGTCACCCCGCCACCGGCAAACGCGCCGGTGAAAGAGTAGCGGTAGATGTTGTCGTCGATTTTCTCGGCCTCGCCCGTAAACTGGACGTTGGCCGCGCCAGGCCCGACAACGTTAAACTCAGCTTCGCCATCCGTGATCGATTCTTGGTCGAGCGTGCCGTCACGGGTTGGTTCGAACCAAAAATCGACGTATTGCTGCGAGTTGAGATCAGCCATCGGCGTCGATGGCGACAGCAATCGCACGTTCGCGCCGACAATCGTGAATTTGGAAACGCTCGCGGCGGAGACGTTGCCATCGGTGTCGCCGACCTCGCCCGCCGCGAAGTTAACGCTAACGGGGCCAGGTACAAACGTGCCATCGAAGTAATAACGGTAGGTTCCGTCGGCGTT
>JBIPLY010000553.1:0-2604 GCA_044369385.1 Acetobacteraceae bacterium
GAAACGGCGCTCGACCGAACAGAGAAACACCGTCACGATCGGCGTGGCACAACCCCAGGACTCTACTTCTGAATGGAGGGAAGTTGGGGCTCAGGTCAAATCCGACATCCACCACGTCGCCATTCGGCCCCGGTGTCACCTTCGTCACGCGCGGAATCGTCGCCAGCCGCGCCGTCGGGTCCACCGCCACATTGCCGTCGGCCCCGATGGTGCCCGACCGGAACGTCAGCGACGAAACATGCCCCTCGCCCACCGCACGCAGGCTGAGGACGAATCGCAGGCCGCCCGGCGGCGCGCCGGTCTGGTCCGGATGCGCCACGATGCTCGGATTGAACAGCGCCGCAGCCTCGAACGAGTACTCGTGCAGGAAATAGGCGCCCACCAGTCGCCGTTGCGCCACCGAAAACGTCGGGTGCGCCGCGAACACATCCGCCATGTCGTCCGCCCGCGCTTCGAAGCGTGCCAGCAGGTTGCGGTGGCGTCCCTGGAAGTTCACCAGCACATCGGCCAGTTGCGCCGCCGCCGTGCCCTCGTCCAGCGCCATCACGCGCTCCAGAACATGGTTCGCCTTGGTCCTGTCCGCCGGGTTCAGGTCGCGGGGTTCCACCGCCGGCCTGAACGCGCGCACCACCACGCGCGTCGGATCGGGCCGCAGGTACAGTGCCTGGCGGTTCAGGAAGGTGGCCTGGGTCAAAGCGTCCTCGATTCATCGATAGGGACGCTGCGTCTGCGCCTTCGTTGGCCAGCCCAGGGCTGCCAGGTCAGCCGAGCATCCGCACGGGCAGCGCCCACCGCCGCCGCCGCCGGCACCGCCAGCCGCGGCAACGCCGCCGCCTCCCGGCCGCAGATGGCGCGCGCCAGGCGCCGCATCTCCAGCAGGCCCAGCAGATAGGACAGCACCGACTCCGCGCCGCGGTTCTCGTTCGCCCGGTCGGGGTGCAGCCCATCGCGGCAGGCCCCGGTCACATCGTCCACCAGCGTCACGCCAAGGTCATTCGCGCCCAGGAACCACGCAAAGGCCCGCGCCGCCTCGGCATGCCACATTGCATCGCCATCAGCCCGCGCCGCCGCCAGGCACGCCGCGATCGTCGCGGCGGCTTCCAGCGGCTGCTGGTCGAAGGCATGCGGCTGGCTCCGCTCCTCGCCGAATTCCATCGTGCCGACCGGCCGGAACTGCCCGGCGGCCCCGCTTTGCCGCGCCACCAGCCAGCGCAGCGCGCGCAACCCGGACACCAGCAAGGGCGGCGACGCCATCGACACGCCGGTGGCGATCAGCGCCTGCGGCAGGCGTGCGTTGTCATAGGCCATGCCGCGCTCGAACCAGATCCAGCCCGGCGCCTCGGATGCCCCCAGGCGCGCCACCAGCCGCCCGGCCAGCACCGCCTGCAGCCGCTGCACCGTGCCGGCATCGCCGAGCGTGGTGCGATAGGCATCGAGCCCCAGCAGCGTGAAGGCCCAAGCCCGCGGGGAGGTGAACGCCTCCGCCGGTGCCAGCGCCTGCGAGAACAATGCCGCCGCCCAGCGTCGCCGCGAGGGGTTGGCATCGCCCCGCGCGCATTCGCCCAGCGCCCACAGCGTGCGCCCGTGGCTGTCCTCCGATCCCGCCTCCTCCAGCCAGCGCCGGTCATAGCCCATGAAGTTGCGGAACCGCTGCGCATCGGGGTTCCAGGCATGCTGCACGAACGCCGCCAGCCGGCTGGTCATCACCTCCGGCAACCGCGTCTCGCCGGGTTCGTTCAGCGCGCAGGCCACCAGGAGCGCACGGGCGTTGTCGTCCACGCAATAGCCATGCGCGCGGTCGGGCACCGCATGGATGGCATGCTGCGCAATCCCGGTGTCGTCGCACAGGGTCAGGAAGTGCCCAAGCTCCACCCCCGGCAACGCGGCGGCCGGCGGCGCCCGCCCCACGCGCACCACCCGGCCGGCGCCGGCCGCCTGGACGAAGATCGCCAGGTAGCGCTGCCCCACCCGGTCCCACGTCATTTCCCGGCTGGCGGCATAGGCGCGCCTGCGCATCGCCTCGCGCCGCGGATGGTCGGTCAGCAGCGCGCCCACCGCATCGCCCACCGCCCCGGCGTCGCCGAACGGCACCAGCACCCCGTGCCCATCGGCCAGCAACTCGCGCGCATGCCAGTAGGGTGTCGATACAACGGCCCGCCCCAGCCCGAAGCTGTAGGCCAGGGTGCCGGACGTCATCTGCATCTCGTTGAGATACGGCGTCACATACACGTCGCATGACGCGATGAAGCGCAGCAGCGTCGGCTTGTCGACGAACCGGTCGACGAACCGCACATGCGCCTCCGCTCCCCGCTCGCGCACCCGCGCCATCAGGCTCTCGCGATACGCCTCGCCATGCGCGTGCACCAGGTTCGGGTGCGTGGCCCCCAGCACCACATAGATCGCCTCCGGACACCGCGCGGTGATCTCCGGCATCGCGTCGATCACCACCTCGATCCCCTTGCTCGGGCCAAGCAGCCCGAAGGTGAGCAGCACCATCCGCCCCTCGAGGTCCAGCGCCTGCTTGGCGGCCTGCGGCTCCACGAAGGCGAACTGCGGAATTCCGTGCGGCACCACGTCGATCTTCGCGTCATCCACCGCATAGAC
>JBIPLY010000160.1:0-8530 GCA_044369385.1 Acetobacteraceae bacterium
TCGGCACGGTCGCCGGCCCGCACCCCTATCCGATGATGGTGCGCGACTTCCAGAGCGTGATCGGCGACGAGGCCAAGGCGCAGTTGCAGGAACAGGCCGGCCGCCTGCCGGATGCCTGCGTGGCCGCGATCGGCGGCGGCTCGAACGCGATGGGCCTGTTCCACCCGTTCCTCGACGACCCCTCGGTGCGCCTGATCGGCGTCGAAGCCGCCGGCCACGGGCTGGACACGTTCCAGCACGCCGCCTCCCTCTCGCGCGGCCGTCCCGGCGTGCTGCACGGCAACCGCACCTACCTGCTGCAGGACGCGGACGGCCAGATCCAGGAGGCCCACTCGATCTCCGCCGGCCTCGACTACCCCGGCATCGGCCCCGAGCATTCCTGGCTGCACGACATCAAGCGCGTCGAATACGTCGCCGCCACGGATGACGAGGCGCTGGACGCCTTCCAGCTCTGCACCCGCACCGAGGGCATCATCCCCGCGCTTGAGCCCGCCCACGCCCTGGCGCATGTCGCCAAGATGGCGCCGACGATGGACCGCGATAAAATCATCCTGATGAATCTGTGCGGCCGCGGCGACAAGGACATCTTCACCGTTGCCGAAGCCCTGGGGGTGAAGCTGTGAGTCGGATTGCAACCCGTTTCGCCAAGCTCAAGGCCGAAGGCCGCGGCGCCCTGATCCCGTTCGTGGAGGCCTGGGATCCCGACCACGCCACCTCGCAGGCCATCCTGAACGGCATGCCCGAAGCCGGGGCCGATTTGATCGAGATCGGCTGCCCCTTCACCGACCCGATGGCCGATGGCCCGACCATCCAGCTCGCCGGCCGCCGCGCGCTGGATGCCGGCGCCAACATGAAGCACACGCTGCAGATGGTGCGCGATTTCCGCAAGATCGACGCCGACACCCCGATCATCCTGATGGGCTACCTCAATCCGATCCTGTCCTATGGCGTGCCGGCCTTCTGCAGCGATGGCGCCAAGGCCGGGATCGACGGGCTGATCATCGTCGACCTGCCGAGCGAGGAAGCCGACCTGGTGCTGCCGCACGCCACCGCCAATGGCCTGGACATCATCCGCCTGATCGCCCCCACCACCGATGACGCCCGCCTGCCGCTGGTGCTGAACGGCTCGTCCGGCTTCGTCTATTACGTCTCGATCACCGGCATCACCGGCACCCGCACCGCCAGCGCCGACGAACTCGCCGACGCCATTCCGCGCATCCGCCGCGTCACCGACCTGCCGATCGCCATCGGCTTTGGCGTCCGCACCCCGGAACAGGCCGCCGGTGCGGTGAAGCACGCCGATGGTGCGGTCGTCGCCTCTGCCCTGATCGACATCGTCAAGGCCGACCTGGACGCCAATGGCGGCAAGCCCAAGCCCGATACTGCAGCCCGCGTTCTGGCCCAGGTCAAGGCGCTGGCAGCCGGCGTTCGCGGGGCCCGCGTTTCAGCCTGAAGGAGCACGCCTCCATGAACTGGCTCACCGAATTCGTCCGCCCGAAGATCCGCACCCTGCTCGGCCGGCAGGAAGTGCCGCAGAACCTCTGGGTCCAGTGCCCAAGCTGCCAGCACATGGTGTTCCACGCCGAGCACGAGAAGAACCTGCGCGTCTGCACCCAGTGCGGCCATCACTCGCGCATCCCCGTCGCGCTGCGCCTGGCCGCCACCTTCGATGACGGCAAGAGCGCGCGCATCGAACTGCCGCGCGTCCCCGCCGACCCGCTGCGCTTTCGCGCCACCAAGCGCTATTCGGACCAGCTGCGCGAAGCCCGCGAGAAGATCGCGCTCGATGACGCCATCGTCGTCGCCCATGGCAAGATCGGCGGCCACAAGGCGGTGGTCGCCGTCATGGCCTTCGAGTTCATCGGCGGCTCGATGGGGGCGGCCGTCGGCGAGGGCATCGTGGCCGCGGCCAGGCTTGCCGTGCTGCAAGACGCGCCGCTGATCATCTTCACCGCCTCGGGCGGCGCGCGCATGATGGAGGGCGGGATCAGCCTGATGCAGATGCCGCGCACCGTCATCGCCACGCAGATCGTCAAGGAAGCCGGCCTGCCCTTCATCTCCGTGCTGACCGACCCCACCACCGGCGGCGTCACCGCCAGCTTCACCATGCTGGGCGACATCCAGATCGCCGAGCCCGGGGCCGAAATCGGCTTCGCCGGCGCGCGGGTGATCGAACAGACCGTGCGCGAGAAACTGCCCGAGGGCTTCCAGCGCAGCGAGTACCTGCTCGCCCACGGCATTCTGGACATGGTGGTCAAGCGCCCCGACATGAACGCGACCCTCGGACGGCTGATCTCCTTGCTGCGGGTGAAGGAACTCGCGCCCGCCGCCGCCTGATGTCCCAGCCAGGCCGCATCGAGGCGGTGATCGAGCGCCTCCACAGCCTCTACCCGCGCCTGATCGACCTCAGCCTCGAACGGCTGCACCGCCTGCTGGCCCAGCTTGGCCATCCGGAACGAAACCTCCCCCCGGTGCTGCACGTCGCCGGCACCAACGGCAAGGGCAGCACCTGCGCCTTCCTGCGCGCCATCGCCGAGGCGGCCGGCCTGCGCGTGCATGTCACCACCTCGCCGCACCTCGTGCGCTTCAACGAGCGCATCCGCCTGGCCGGCCAGCTTGTCACCGATGACCAGCTGCTCGCCGTGCTGGATGAGATCGAGCGCATCAACGCCGGCGCGCCGATCACCGTGTTCGAAGTGCTGATGGCCGCCACCTTCCTGCTCTTCGCCCGCGTCCCCGCCGACCTCGTCATCCTCGAAGTCGGGCTGGGCGGGCGGTTCGACGCCACCAACGTCATCGACCGCCCGCTCGCCTGCGCCATCACCTCGATCTCGCTCGACCACCGCGAGATGCTCGGCGACACCCTGGCCAAGATCGCCTTCGAGAAGGCGGGGATCATCAAGCCCGGCATCCCCGTGGCCACCGGCCAGCAACCCGGCGAGGCCTTCGCCGTCATCGCGGCCGAGGCCAGCGCACACGCCGCCGCATTGCTGGCGCGCGGCCGCGACTGGGCCGTCACCCCGCACGACACCGGCTTCCTCTACAGCGACGCCGCCGGCACGCTCGACCTGCCGCCCCCGGCCCTGCCCGGCGCCCACCAATACGACAATGCCGGCATCGCCATCGCCACCATCCGCGCCAGCGGCCTGCCCATCCCCGACGCCGCCATCGCCCGCGGCATCGCCTCCGCCGAGTGGCCGGCCCGGATGCAGCGCCTGACCGGTGATCTCACGAACCTGCTGCCCGCCGGCTGGGAGCTCTGGCTCGACGGCGGCCACAACCCCGGCGGCGGCCAGGTCATCGCCGACCACCTCAAGGGCGCCTGGTCCGACCGCCCGACCCACCTCATCGTCGGCATGAAGAAGGCCAAGGACACCGCCGAGTTCCTCGCCCCGCTGCTGCCGCTCGCCGCCAGCCTCTGGGCGGTCAGCGAGCCCGGCCAATACTCCGCCCTGCCGGTCGAAGCGATCCTGGACGCCGCCCAGGGATACGCCCGCCCCGGCCCCACCGTCGCCGAAGCCCTGCGCGCGATGCCCGCCGGTCCGCCTGCCCGCGTGCTGATCTGCGGCAGCCTCTACCTCGCCGGCGAAGTCCTCAAGGCCGATGGCTGGCCATACCAACCCAAGGAATCCCGATGAAGAAGATCCTGGTCATCCACGGCGCCGGCATGGACATGCGCGGCAAGTTCGCCATCGAGACCTTCGGCCCGATGCTGCTGCCGGAATACGACGTGAAGATCCGCGCCTTCGCCGCCGAGCTGGGCGTGGCCATCGAGATCTTCCACTCCAACACCGAGGGCGCCGTGATCGACCGGCTCTACGCCGCCCATGACGCCAACCTCGACGGCGCCATCATCAACCCCGCCGGCTTCACCCGCGGCTACCCGGCGCTGAACGCCGCCATCACGCAAGTGAAGTTCCCGGTGGTCGAGGTCCACATCTCCAACCCCGCCCGCCGGGGCATGGTCTCCGAGATCGGCGCCGCCTGCCTGATGACCATCGCCGGCTTCGGCATCGACGGCTACGCCCTGGCGCTGAGGGGGCTGCGCGACCGCGGCTGACCCGCCCCGATTGGCAACCCGCCCGCGGCATGGCAGCCTCGCCGCAGAACGGGAGGCCGCCATGAACAACCACGGCATCGAAATCCGCACCCTCACCCCCGGCATCGGCGCCGAGGTCTTCGGCGTCGACCTGGCGCAGCCGATGACCGACGGGCAATACGGCGCGATCCGCCAGGCGCTGCTCGACCACCTGGTGATCTTCTTCCGCGACCAGGCGATGACGATCCCGCAGCACAAGGCCTTCGGCGCCCGCTTCGGCGCGCTGCACATCCACCCGAACGCGCCGCGCGCCATCCCGGAGCATCCCGAGATCCTGGTGATCAAGGGCGACGCCAACAGCAAACGCGTGGCCGGCGAGGTCTGGCACTCCGACGTCTCCTGTGACGCGGAGCCGCCGATGGGCTCGATCCTGCACATCACCGAGGTGCCGGCCAATGGCGGCGGCGACACCAGCTTCGCCAACATGTACGCGGCCTACGAGGCGCTGTCGCCGGCCATGCAAGGCTTCGTCGCCGGGCTCACCGCGGTGCACAACAGCCTCAAATCGGCCAACCACCAGTATCGCGACCGCACCGCGGAGATGCAGTTTCCCGCGAACGAGCACCCGGTGGTGCGCACCCATCCCGAAACCGGCCGCCGCGCGCTGTACGTCAATCGCGGCTTCACCACCCACATCCCGCAGCTCTCACGCCCGGAGAGCGACGCGGTGCTGGCCATGCTGTTCGATCACGCCGAACAGGCGCGCTTCCAGTGCCGCTTCAAGTGGCAGCCGAACTCGGTGGCGTTCTGGGACAACCGCTGCGCGATGCACCAGGCGATGTGGGACTACTACCCGCAGCGCCGCTACGGCCACCGCGTGACGATCTGCGGCGACCGCCCGCGGCTGGATTGATGCCGGCCCGCGCAATGGCCGACTCTTCCGGCCGTTGCGCGGGCCGGCATCGCGCGCGGGGCTGGCCGGTGGCCGCGCGCAGAACGAGACTCTTGCCGCAGCCGCCGGGCACAGTCCCGCTGCCTTCTTCCTACCCCTTGATCCGCCGGAACTTCTGCATCCGCCGCAGCGTCTCCGGCCGCGGCGTGTTGGGGAACACCGCCGCCCAGTCGTTGGCGATGACTTCGCCCACATAGAGGTCGCCCGCGGAATCCAGCGCCACGCTGTGCGGCGCGACAAAGGCGCCGGGGCTCGTGCCGGGCTTCTCGGTGCCCAGCCGGTTGATCAGCCTGCCGTCATTGTCCAGGATCATCACGCGCGGCCCGAGATTGGGCGTGGCGTGGTTGACCGCCATGTACGGCCCCAATTCGCCCACCAGCACATGGGGCCGCGCGCCCCCGGTGATGCACAGGCCGCAGGGGCGGTGCAGGTTGTTGATCTGGCGCAGGTAATTGCCATCGCCGTCGAACACCTGCACCCGGTGGTTCTCGCGGTCGGCGACATAGACCAGGCCCGCGGCATCGCAGCAGATGTTGTGCGGCAGGTTGAATTCGCCCTCGCGGGTGCCGGGCCGTCCCCAGGTCTTGATCAGCGTGCCATCAGGCGAGAACTTGTGGACACAGGCATTGCCGTAGCCGTCGGAGACATAGATGTCCCCGCTGGGCGACAGCGCGGTATGTGTGCAGCGGCAGAACGGCAGGTTGCTCATGCTGGGCGAGGGCGCGCCCGGCACGCCGATCTGCAGCAGCAGCGTGCCGTCCGGGGTGAACTTGCGCACGGTATGGTCGCCATTGTCCGTCAGGTACAGGCTGTCATCCGGCCCGATGCTGGCGCCGTGCGGGTTGACGAACACGCCCTGGCCCCAGGCGTTCAGGAACCCGCCGGCGCGGTTCAGCACCACCACCGGATGGGCGCCACGGTTGAACAGATAGACGCGATCCTGTGAATCGACGGCGATGCCGGCGACGTCGCCCAGCACGATGTCGGCGGGAAGCTGCTCCCAGGCTTCGATGGGCTCGAAGAGGAAGTCGTCGATGAGGCTCATGGCGGCTCCGGTGCTGGAGGGGGCCGCCGCCCGCGGCGTTGCGCGGGCGGCGCGGTGGCGGAGATCAGGCGACGGCGATCACCTCGACCTCGATCTTCAGCGCCGGGCTGACCAGGCCGCCGACGATCAGCGTGCTGGCCGGCTTGCGATCGCCCAGCGCTTCCCCGCGCGAGGCGCGCACCGCCGGCAGGTGCTCCAGGCTGGTCACGATCGTCACGATCTTGACGATGTTGTCCAGCGTCATGTCGACGGCCGCGAGCTGGGCGGTGATGTTCTTCCACACGTTGCGGCCCTGCTCGGTGGCGTCCTCGGGCACCGAGCCGTCCAGGGCCGCGCCGACCTGGCCGCTGAGATAGACGGTGCGGGCGGCGCCGGTGACCTCCACGGCATGGGTGTACTGGCCCACGGGAGCCGGGGCATCAGCAGCGTTGGAGTGGCGGATTTTCATCGATCGTCTCCTGAGTGAGTGTGATCGGCGCAGGCGGCTTCGCCGGAGCCGTGAATCGCCCGAACCAAGTCTATGGCAGCGAAGGGCGCCAGGCGTCGTGGAAGCCACGCACGCGCGGCAGGGCGAGCATATCCCACGGGCTGGGCATCTCGCCCACCCGCACATGGATCAGCGCCGGTTCGCGCCGCGCCAGCGCCGCGCGCAAAGCGGCCTCGAACGCCGCCGGCGCATCGGCGCGATACGCCGCCATGCCGAAGCTCTCGGCAAACCGGAAGAAATCCGGGTTGGTCAGGTCAGCGGCAATCTGACGGTTGCCGAAGCGCTCGGCCTGGATGCGCTTGACGTTGCCGAAGGCGCCGTCGTCGAACACCACGCCCACCAGCGGCAGCCGATGGTGCATGGCGGTGGCCAGTTCCTGCGCCTGGTACATGAATCCGCCATCGCCGCAGATCGCCACCACGGCGCGGTCGGGCAGGGCGGCCTGCACGCCGAGCGCGGTGCCGTAGGCCCAGCCGAGATTGTCCTGGTAGCCCGGCGAAATATACCGCCGCGGCGCCGAAACCTCGAACGCCAGCCGCCCCATGAAGCCCAGCTGGGTCACATCCTCCACCACCACCCCATCGTCCGGCAGGGCCGCGCGCAACGCCCGCAAAAACCCCATCTGCGGCTCCTGCCGCGCGATCCGCTCCGCGAACCAGGCCTGGTGCCCCGCCACATCCGCCCGCGCCCGCGCCACCCCCGCCGGAAGTGCTGCCAGCAACGCCGCCACCCCCTCCGCCGCATCCGCGTGAATGGCCACATCCGGCCGCCGGAACCGAAAATGCTCCTCGGCATCGATATCCAGCCGGATGATCTTCAGGCCGGGATCGGTGCCCCAGTTCGCCTGCGCGAAATGCATCCGCGTGCCGATGCCCAGCACCACATCCGCCTCCGCCCACAGCCGATGGCTCACCGGCAGCGACGCCGCCAACGGATGCACGGTCGGCAGCACCCCCCGCCCGCGCCGATACGTCCCCACCGCCGCCCCCAGCCGCTCGGCCAGCGCCCGCACCTCGGCGGATGCCCCCAGCGCCCCGCCGCCGGCCAGGATCAACGGCCGCTCCGCCCGCGCCAGCAGCGCCACCGCCGCCTCGATCGCCACCAGATCGACCGCCGGCCGCTCCACCGGCAGCGGCGCCACCGCGCGGGCCACGCCGGCCCGCCCCCAGGTGTCGATGCCGCATTCCAGCGCCGCCGGCCGCGTCCGCCCGGATCGCGCCGCCTGGATCGCGCGCGCCACCATCCCCGGCGCATCCGCCGGCCCCGCGATCCGCCCGGCATGCTTTGTCATATGCCGCAGCAGCCCGAGCTGGTCCGGAATCTCGTGCAGATGCCCCCAGCCGCGATCGATGGCATCGGAGGGAATCTGCCCCACCAGCGCCAGCACCGGCGCCCCGGTGCCATAGGCGGTCAACAGCGCCGCCCCCGCGTTCAGCAGCCCCGGCCCCGGCACCACGGCAAAGGCCTGCGTGTCGCCAGTCGCCAGCGCCGCCCCCAGCGCCATGTAGCCCGCCGCCTGCTCATGGCGCGGATGCAGCAGCCGCATCCGCCCGTCCCGCGCAATGGCATCGAACAGGAAATCGTTGTTCACCCCGGGCAGCGCATAGAGCGTGTCGATCCCATGCGCCAACAGCGCCTCAACCGTCGCCTCCGCCGTCGTCACCTGGTCCATGCGCCGTTCTCCCCGCCGCGATGCTGCCACACATGGCACGCGGCGTCAGGCTCCGCTATGCTGCCCCATCGACGGGAGGCAAAAGGCGTGTATTCCCAGGCCCTCAACACCCAGGACTCCGCCCCAAGCTCCGTTGACCGGGGCTCCGTTGACCGGGGCTCCGTTGACCGGGGCTCCGTTGACCGGGGCGCCGAGGACCCCGACGCCCTCGCCCGCTTCCAGGCCCGCATCGATGCCGAGGAAAAGATCGAGCCGAACGACTGGATGCCCGAGGCCTATCGCCGCACCCTGGTCCGCCAGATCAGCCAGCACGCCCATTCCGAGATCGTCGGCAT
>JBIPLY010000013.1:0-24540 GCA_044369385.1 Acetobacteraceae bacterium
GCTGTGCAGGCGGCCCAGGGCGTCGCAGGGGTTCTCGGCATAGACGTCGATGCCGCGATGGTGGCAGGCGATCGCGGCCTGGACGCCGTGCAGGTCGAGGAACGGCGCGAAGGGCTTCAGCCCGGCGGCGACGCGGGCGCGGAAATACAGCTCCGGGTCGAGGGCGAAGACCAGGGTCGCCGCCGTCAGAAGGGCGAGGACCAGGAGGGCGGGGAGGGTGCGGGTCAAGCAAGCGTCTTCTTTTTTTGAAAAAAAAGAAGCAAAAAAACTTTCCCCGTTGGGCCGCGCCTGGACGGGTGGCGCGGGTGCCAGCGGGGAAAAGTTTTTTGGTTCTTTTTTTCAAAAAAGAACATGCTTTCTTACTTTCTCAGCACCACCCCGATCTCCTCCAGGATCGCCGGATCATCGATCGTGGCCGGTGCGTTGGCCGGCTGGCCGTCGGCGATGCGGCGGATCGAGGCGCGCAGGATCTTGCCCGAGCGGGTCTTGGGCAGGCGCTTGACCACGCGCGCGTCGCGGAAGGCGGCGACCGGGCCGATGCGGTCGCGCACCAGGGCGACGAGTTCGCGGATGATCACCGCCTCGTCGGTGTTGATGCCGGCCTTGAGGACGACCAGGCCGAGCGGGACCTGGCCCTTCAGCTCGTCGGCGGCACCGACCACGGCGCATTCGGCGACGGCGGGGTGGGCGGCCAGGACCTCCTCCATCGCGCCGGTGGACAGGCGGTGGCCGGCGACGTTGATGATGTCGTCGGTGCGGCCCATCACCCAGACATCGCCGTCCGCGTCGATCACCCCGGCATCGCCGGTGCGGTACCAGCCGGGGTAGTCGGAGAGGTACGAGGTGCGGTAGCCGTCGTCGTTGTGCCACAGGGTGGGGGCGGCGCCGGGGGGCATCGGCAGCTTCACCACCAGGTTGCCCGCGGTGCCGCGCGGCAGAAGGTGGCCGTCATCGTCCAGGCATTGCACGTCGTAGCCCGGCGAGGGGCGGCCGCCGGCGCCGGGCTTGGCGGGGAACAGGCCGAGGCCGCGGAAGCCGGCGGTGATGGCCCAGCCGGTCTCGGTCTGCCACCAGTGATCGACCACCGGGATGCCAAGTTGCTCGGCGGCCCAGATCGCCGTGGGCGGGTCGCAGCGTTCGCCGGCCAGGTAGAGGGCTTCGAGCTTGGACAGGTCGTGCTGCGCGCGCAGCTTGCCGTCGGGGTCCTGCTGCTTGATGGCGCGCAAGGCCGTCGGCGCGGTGAACAGGACGCGCACGCCGTGCTGCGCGCAGACACGCCAGACCGCGCCGGCATCGGGGGTGCCGACCGGCTTGCCCTCGTACATCACGCTGGTGCAGCCGGCGAGCAGCGGGGCGTAGACGATGTAGGAATGGCCGACGACCCAGCCGACGTCGCTGGCCGACCAGTACACGTCGCCGGGCTCGATGCCGTAGATCAGCTTCATCGAGGCGTGCAGCGCGACGGCATGGCCGCCGGTGTCGCGCACCACGCCCTTCGGCTTTCCGGTCGTGCCGGAGGTATAGAGGATGTAGAGCGGATCGGTGGCGGCGACGGGCACCGGGTCGGCCGGGGTGGCGGCGGCCTCGGCTTCGGCGAAGTCGTGGTCGCGGCCCGGGGTCATGGCGGCTTCGGCCTGCGGGCGCTGGAACACCAGGCAGGCTTCCGGCTTGTGGGCGGAGAGGTCGATCGCGGCGTCGACCATCGGCTTGTAGGCGACGATGCGGCCCGGCTCCAGGCCACAGCTGGCGCAGACGATCAGCTTCGGGGTGGCGTCCTCAATCCGCTTGGCCAGTTCGGCGGCGGCGAAACCGCCGAACACCACGGAATGGATGGCGCCGAGGCGGGCGCAGGCGAGCATGGCGATCGCCGCCTCCGGGATCATCGGCATGTAGATCACCACGCGGTCGCCCTTTTCCACGCCCAGGGCACGCAGGGCGCCGGCGACGCGCGCGGTGCGGTCGCGCAGCGCGGTGTAGGTGAAGGTCTCGATCACGCCGGTCATGGCGCTGTCCCAGATCAGCGCGGCCTGGTCCCCGCGCCCGGCGGCGACGTGGCGGTCCAGCGCATTGGCGCAGGTGTTGAGCATCCCGCCGGCGAACCATTGGCCGTAGGGGCCGAGCGTGGGGTCGAAGACGCGGTCCCAGGGCTTGTCCCAGGTGATGCCGGCGGCGGCCTGGGCCCAGAAGGCCTCGGGGTCGCGCTGCCAGGCGGCGTAAACCTCTTGGTAGGTCATGGCGGTCTCCCTCGTCGCGTGGGCAGGATGGCACGGTTGGGCGGGCGCGGGAATCGGGGGGAGTTCGCCGGCAGCCTGCCGCGCGCGGGCCGAGGCCGCGCAACGGCGGCGCGGGAGGAGGCTTGGCCGCGCCCAGTCTATTCGCGGCGCGCCGCCGATCCGCCCGCCGGCTGCCGCAGCAGGGCCGCACACAGGCCGGCGGGGTCGAAGCCGCGCTCCATCTCCTGCTGGGCCGAGACGATGTGGAAGCGCAGCGCGCCGCGGATCGCCAGCGCTTCGCCGCGCCGCTGGTCGGCATGGATCGGCAAGGTGGCGAACAGCGGCGCCTCGGCCAGGAGCGGCCGGCGGTGAGCAGGAAGGGTTGGCGCCGCCTGGAGCTGCGCCAGGTGTCCCGCAATGGCGCGCTGCGCGGCTTCGCCCGATTCGCGCTCCAGTTCCGGGATGTCCTGCCCCGCCAGCGCGCCGGTGTGCCAGGCGGCGAGCCGCGCGGCGAGGGCTGCTTCCTGCCCGGGGCAGTGCGGGCGCAGCCAGGCCTCGGCCAGGCCCGCGATGTCGGCCAGTGCTGCGAGGAAAACCTGCCAGCGGCAATGCTCGAGTGCGACGGCGAAGTCCGGATCGGCAAAGACCTTCTTCTCGTTCGCGCCCGATTTCACCCGGCAATAGTCGAGCACGGTCTTCTGCGCGACGAAGGCGGCCCAGCGGCTGAGGAACGCGTCGAAGGCGGCCGGGTCAGACGAATTCGGCCGGCCGAAGAGGAAAGACAGAAATGCCACCGGCGTCTCCCAGGATACCGGGCATCATTGCAATGACTCCAAACGTTGCGCTAGGGTGAAAAAGTGGTTAACTGGCTGCGGGTCCGGCATTTGTGGCGCCGGGAAAGCACTATCCCCAAACTGGGGCAACAAAGGGTGTAGGGGAGGTTGACGATGCCGCTTGTCGAAGAAGAGGAAGGTCGGGCGCCGGGAGCGAGCCAGGCGCCCGCGGTTGATCGTGCAACCGCGCAAGCGCACTGGAAGAAGACGTCCAGCCTCATGTGGGTTGTGCTGGCCGTGTGGTTCTTCTTCAGCTTCGTCATCCACTTCATCGCACCGTCGATCAACTCGATCCACGTTCTGGGCTTCCCGCTGGGCTTCTATTTCGCCGCCCAGGGCAGCCTGATTGCCTTCGTCGTCGCGCTCTTCTGGTTCGGCAAGCGCCAGAACGAGATCGACAACGAATTCGGCGTGCAGGAGGATTGACCGATGGCACAGTCAAACGGCGACAAGGATCCCTTCATCGGCGCCCTCGGCAAGATCTACGCCGGCTACACCGGTGGCTTCGTCATCTTCGTCATTCTGATCGCGATCCTCGAGCAGATGGGCGTGCCGGACCGCATCCTCGGCTATCTCTTCGTGTTCCTGACGATCGGCGTGTACGCCTATATCGGCATCATCAGCCGCACCGCCGTGGTCTCCGAATACTACGTCGCCGGCAGGCGCGTGCCCGCGATCTATAACGGCATGGCGACGGGCTCGGACTGGATGTCGGCGGCCTCGTTCATCGGCATGGCGGGCTCGCTTTATGCGCTCGGCTATGGCGGCCTCGCCTTCATCCTGGGCTGGACCGGCGGCTACATGCTGGTGGCCATCCTGCTGGCGCCCTACCTGCGCAAGTTCGGCCAGTACACGGTCCCTGACTTTCTCGGCGCCCGTTACGGCGGCAACCTGGCGCGCTCCCTCGGCGTCGTGGTCCTGATCACCGCCTCCTTCGTGTACGTGGTGGCGCAGATCGTCGGCGTTGGCATCATCACCCAGCGCTTCCTCGACGTGTCCTTCACGTTGGCGGTGTTCCTGGGGCTGGCCGGCATCCTGGTGTGCTCGATGCTCGGCGGCATGCGCGCCGTCACCTGGACCCAGGTGGCGCAGTACATCATCCTGATCATCGCCTACCTGATCCCCGCCATCCTGATGTCGGTGAAGGTCACCGGCGTGCCGGTGCCGCAGCTGATGTACGGCTTCGCGCTGGAGCGGATCGAGATCCTGGAGCAGGGCTTCCGCGCCGCGGGGATGACGCCGCCGCCCGGCGTCACCGGCTGGCACACGGCACCCTTCATCGGCGCCAACGGCCAGTTCAGCCTGAGCGCCATGGTGAACTTCTTCGCCCTGGTGTTCTGCCTGATGGTCGGCACCGCGGCCCTGCCGCACATCCTGATGCGTTACTTCACCACCCCCTCGGTGCGCGAGGCGCGGCAGAGCGTGGCCTGGTCGCTGTTCTTCATCTTCCTGCTCTATTTCACCGCGCCCGCCTATGCCGCCTTCGGCAAGCTGGAGATCTACCAGACCCTGATCGGCCAGCCGATCGCGGCCCTGCCCGAGTGGGTCAAGAACTGGCAGCTGATGTCGCCCTACGGCGTCAACTGGATCAACATCGTCGACGTCAACCGCGACGGCATCCTGCAGTGGGGCGAGTTCCGCATCCATCCCGACGTGGTCGTGCTGGCCACGCCGGAAATCGCGGGCCTGCCCTATGTGATCGCCGGCCTGGTGGCCGCGGGCGGCCTCGCGGCTGCGCTCTCCACCGCCGACGGCCTGCTGCTGGCACTCGCCAACGCGCTCAGCCACGACGTCTACTACAAGATGATCGACCGCAACGCGCCGACCGCCAAGCGCCTGATCATCTCGCGCGTGCTGCTGGTGGTGGTGGCGCTGCTGGCGGCCTGGGCCGCGGGGAGCATGGGGGCGGACATCCTGTTCCTCGTCGCCTGGGCCTTCTCCATCGCCGCGGCGGGCTTGTTCGCCGCCCTGGTGATGGGCGTCTGGTACAAGAAGACCACGAACGCCGCCGCCTGCTGGGGCATGGTGGTGGGCTATGTCGTGACCTTCGGCTACCTGATGTGGACCGAGTTTTCGGGCCTCGCCTTCATCGAGCTCTTCGGGACCAAGGAGGCGATCCTGGCCGCCGCACGGCAGACCGCGAACGCCGCCACCGCCTCGGCGGAGTTGAAGGCCCATGCCGCAGCGCTGGTGGCCAACGCCGCATCGATCAAGGACGGCGCGATGTCCTGGTTCGGCAACCTCTGGGGCACCCAGCTCGCCACCGACAGCGTCGTGCTGCGCGGGCGCGTGGTGGGCCGCCTCTGGGGCATCAACAACATCTCGGGCGGCATCCTCGGCGTTCCGCTCTCCTTCCTGACCATCTGGCTGGTCTCCAAGTTCACCACGCCGCCCAGCCAGGCGATGCAGGACTTCATCGACGACATCCGCGTCCCGCGGGGTGGCGTGCGGCTCGCGGATAGGGGCGAGGCGGTCGAGTAATCCGTCACCGCCGCGCGGCGGAACGGCGGAATACCGGGGCGGCCACGGCAACGTGGCCGCCCCTCTCTTTTGCGGCGGGCTTCCATGCTAGGGAGGCGGACTCGCTGGCGCGGTGGAGGCGATGGAACAGGACTTCATCTTCGGGCACCTGCCCTTCTGGATCGTGATGTATGTCCTGGCGCTCACCGCCTGGGCCTGCCTCGGCCGCTTCATGATGCAGATCATGGTCCCGCCTGACAGCCCGAACTACATCTGGCGCGGCTTTCGGCTGCTCACGGACTGGGCCGTCTGGTGCGCGCGCCGGATGATCCCGTCCTATGTCGACGGGCGCTTCCTGCCGCTGGTGGCGGCCTGCTGGCTGTTCGGCATCCGGCTGGTGCTCGGCGTGCTCCTCGTCAGCGCCGGGTTCGCGCCGCGCATCACGCCGCCGGGCGGGGGCTGAACGCCATGTCGCCCCAGAGCCTGTTCGTCGCGACCATGGCGCTGTGCCTGGTCAACGGGCTGATCAGCCCCGCCCTGCCGGTCATGATGGCGCTGTGGCCGGTCTGGATGCCGGAGATGGTGCGCCCGACCAACGAGATCGTCTTCTATGGCGCCAGCCTCCTCGTCGCCACCGGAACCCTGCTGCTCTCCGCCATCCCGGCGGCGGTCGTGGAGCGATTCGGCACGTCGCAGCCCATCGCGAACGGTGTCTGGCTCGGCGGCGCGGCCGTGCTGCTGCTGCTCGGGCTGCGCTGAGGCGGGCCCCGGCACGGGCGGCCGGGATGCAAGCCCGCGTCAGCGAGGGGCCGATCCAGGCAAGGTCGTTTGCACGCAAACAAACCAGCGGCTATATCGCCCCCGCACCAGCCGGTGGCATCCCCCCCTTGGCATCCCCCCCTTGGCTTCCCCGCTTGGCATCCCTTCGGAGACCGATGTGGCGCGAACGCAGACCCTGGCCGAGCCGAGTTCGCCACCCGACGCGCTGGGCGGCTACGCGGTCGAATCGCAGGTCGGGTTCCTGCTGCGCCGCGCGTCGCAGCGGCAGACGGCGATCTGGCAGGCCTGCATGGCCGAAGGCATCGGCGAGCGGGAGCTGACCCCGCGCCAGTTCACCGCCCTGGTCAAGGTGGTCGCCCATGGCCGGGTGACGCAGAACCAGCTCGGCCGCATGGCGGCGATGGACCCGGCGACGATCCAGGGCGTGGTCCGCCGACTGACCGCGCGCGGGCTGGTGGCGCGGGCACTCGATCCGATGGACCGGCGCACCGCGGTGCTGTCGGCCACCGAGGCCGGCGTCGCGCTGGCCGCGCGCGGCGTCGCCCACGCAAGGCGCGCCACCGAGCGCACGCTTGACCCGCTGGCCGCGGACGAACGCGCCACCCTGCTCGCCCTTCTCGCCAGGATCGCCTGATCATGACCCTCGGTTTCGGAATTTCGCTTGCCGACCTCGCCACCCGCGACGGCCTTGTGGCGCTGGACCGCGCATTTCTGGCGCGGCTGGAGGGCGAGCTGCTGCCGCGCCTCCTGACCGCGCGCGCAACACCCGAGGCGCTGGAGGCCAAGGCCGAGAGCGAGCTGGTGATCGCGCTGGGCGAGGCGCTGGAGCCGTTCCTGGCCGAGCTGTTCGGGATCGGTGAGGCGGTGGACGCGATCGCCGCGGCAACGGCGGGGCTCGATCCGGTCCACGCCTGCAAGCGGCTGTTCGTGCAGCGCCAGGCGGTGAAGAAGTTCCCCGATCCGTCCGGCTTCGACGGCCCTGCCCTGCGCGCGGCGCTGGAGGCGCGGATGGGGGCCGCGCTGAGCGAGCCGGGTTTTGCCGCTGCCGTCGCCGGCTGGGAGGCCGCGAAGGATGCTGCGGCGCTGGACGACGCGCTGCGCTACGCCGCCTGGGCCACGCTGACGCCGGCCGGGCGGGCGGCGCACAAGGGCGGCACGCTGTTCCGGGTGCCGGCGCGCATCGATGCCGCCGCGCTGGTGCCGGTGGAAACGATCGAGCGCGATGGGGTCACCATGCTGCGCCTGCCGGAACATGCCCCGCTTGGATATCATCATCGGGCGCGCGACGGGTTTGCGCTGACCGATCCCGGCATGGGGGCGCAACAGGCGCTGGACCAGATGAACTACTGCATCTGGTGCCATGTCCAGGGCAAGGATTCCTGCAGCACCGGCCTGAAGGATCGCAAGACCGGCGACTTCCAGAAATCGCCCTTCGGCGTGACCCTGGCCGGCTGTCCGCTGGACGAGAAGATCAGCGAGATGCACACGCTGCGCGCCGGCGGGCATGTGCTGGGCGCCTTTGCCACCATCGCGGTCGACAACCCGATGATGGCGGCCACCGGGCATCGCATCTGCAACGACTGCATGAAGGCCTGCATCTATCAGAAACAGGAGCCGGTCGACATTCCGCAGGCGGAGACCTCGATCCTGCGCGAGGTGCTCGACCTGCCGTGGGGCTTCGAGATCTATTCGCTGCTGACGCGCTGGAACCCGCTGAACATCCGCCGCCCGCTGCCGGCGTCGGACAGCGGGCGCAAGGTGCTGGTGGTGGGGATGGGGCCGGCGGGGTTCACGCTGGCGCATCACCTGATGAACGACGGGCATACCGTGGTCGCGGTCGACGGGCTGAAGATCGAGCCGCTGGGCTTTGATCCGAACGCGCCGGTGCGCGATGCCGCGGTGCTGTTCGAGAGCCTGGACGACCGGGTTCTGGCCGGGTTCGGGGGCGTGGCCGAGTACGGCATCACCGTGCGCTGGAACAAGAACTATCTCAAACTCGTCCGCCTGTTGCTCGAACGTCGCAGCCAGTTCGCGCTGTTCGGGGGGGTGCGCTTCGGCGGCGGGGCGACGCTGGGCATCGACGATGCCTGGGCCATGGGCTTTGACCACATCGCGCTGTGCATGGGCGCCGGGCGGCCGACGGTGCTCGACATGCCCGGCGGCCTGGCGCGCGGGGTGCGCCAGGCCAGCGATTTCCTGATGGGGTTGCAGCTCACCGGGGCGGCGAAGATGTCGTCGGTGGCCAATCTGCAACTGCGCCTGCCGGTGGTGGTGATCGGCGGCGGGCTGACGGCGATCGACACCGCGACGGAAGCGCTGGCCTATTACGTGCGCCAGGTGGAGAAATTCGCCCTCCGCCAGCGCGTGCTGGTGGCCGAGCGCGGGGAAGCGGCGGTGCGGCGCGGCTGGACCGCGGAGGAGGCGGAGATCGCCGCCGAGTTCCTCGCCCATGCCGATGCCATCGCCGCCGAGCGCGCCGCCGCCGCGCAGGCCGGCCGGGCGGCGCATTTCGCCCCACTGCTGGAGTCCTGGGGCGGGGCCACGCTGGCCTATCGCCGCCGCCTGGTCGAGGCGCCGTCCTACACGCTGAACCACGAGGAAGTGGCCAAGGCGATGGAGGAGGGGGTGCGCTTCGCCGAGGGCCTGACCCCGCTGGCCGTCGAGACCGACGGATACGGCCACGCCGCGGGGCTGCGCGTGAAGCGCGCCGACGGGAGCGAGGCGGTGCTGCCGGCGCGCGCGGTGCTGGTCGCCGCCGGGACGCAGCCGAACACGGTGCTGGCGCGCGAGGACGGGCGGATCAAGCTGGACGGCAAGTATTTCGAGGCGATCGACCCCAGCGGCGAAAAGGTGGCGCCGCAGCGCAGCCTGTCCAAGCCCGACGCGGCGCATGTGCTGATGCACAAGGCCGGGGAAAAATTCATCAGCTTCTTCGGCGACCTGCACCCGAGCTTCTTCGGCAACGTGGTGAAGGCGATGGGCGGGGCCAAGCGCGGCTATCCCGTGGTCTCCAACGTGCTCGCCGCCCATGCGCCCACGCCGATCTCCGGGCCGGCGCTGATCGCGGCCTGTCGCGACGCCCTGACCGCGCGGGTGCATGCCGTGATGCGCCTGACGCCGACCATCGTCGAGGTGGTGCTGCACGCGCCCGCCGCCGCGCGCGCCTTCCGGCCCGGCCAGTTCTATCGCTTGCAGAACTACGAGACCCGCGCGCTGCGGCTGGACGAACCCGGCATCGGCGCCACCGTGCTGGGCATGGAGGGCCTGGCCATGACCGGCGCCTGGACCGATCCCGCGGCCGGGCTGGTCGCCGTGATCGCCCTGGAGATGGGCGGCAGTTCGGACCTCTGCGCCGCCCTGCCGATCGGCGAGGAGGTGGTGCTGATGGGCCCGACCGGGACCGCCACCGAGATCCATGCGGACACCACCGTTGCCCTGGTCGGCGGCGGGCTGGGCAACGCGGTGCTGTTCAGCATCGGGGCGGCGACGCGGGCCGCGGGATCGAAGGTGGTGTATTTCGCCGGCTACAAGTCCATGCGCGACCGCTATCACGTGGAGAACATCGAGGCCGCCGCCGACGTCATCGTCTGGTGCTGCGACGAGGCGCCCGGCTTCGCGCCGACCCGGCCGCAGGACCGCAGCTTCGTCGGCAACATCGTGCAGGCGATGGCCGCCTATGCCGATGGCCGTCTGGGCGCGCAGGCAGTGCCACTGTCGGACGCCGCGCACCTGATCGTCATCGGCTCCGACCGCATGATGGCCGCCGTGGGAGCGGCACGGCATGGGGTGCTGGCGCCCTTCCTCAAGCCCGGCCATTCCGCCATCGGCAGCATCAACTCGCCGATGCAGTGCATGATGAAGGAGGTCTGCGCCCAGTGCCTCCAGCCGCACACGGACCCGGTGACCGGCGCGCGCAGCGTCGTGTTCTCCTGCTTCAACCAGGACCAGGCGCTGGACCATGTCGATTTCCCGGCGCTGAACGAGCGGCTGCGCCAGAACGGGCTGGCGGAGAAGCTCACCGCGCAGTGGATCGACCGCGCCCTGCGCAAGCTGGACGCCCGGCCGATGGCCGCCGGGTAGCGCGATGGCCCGCATCGCCGTCTTCACCACCGGATCGCGCAACCGGATGGGCATGGCGCGCGCCCTGATGGCGACGCTGCGGCGCTTCCATCCGGAGGCCGACGCCTTCATCTGCCTCGGCGACGACACCGATGGCCTGTCGCCGCCGCCGGGCTGCCGGCTGGTGGCCGGGGCGGAGATCGGCGTGCCGGACTGGCGGCGCACCAGCTTCGCCTATGACGCGATGGCGCTGAACTGCCTGCTGAAGCCGTTCATGTTCGTGCACCTGGTCGAGACGCTGGGCTACGACCGGGTGCTGCATTTCGACACCGACATGGCGCTGTTCGACCGGCTGGACGGCGTGCTCGCGGCGCTGGACGCCGGCGCCTCGCTGGTGGTCACGCCGCACCTGCTGGTCCCGCCCGCGCCCGGCGATGTGCCGGGGCCGCTCGACATCCTGATGGCCGGCAGCTTCAACACCGGCTTCGTCGCCGCCAGCGGCAGCGCGGCCGCACGCGCCGCACTGCGCTGGTGGGCGGCGCGGCTGCACGAGGATGCCGGCGTGGCGCCACATCGCGGCCTGGTCTGGGACCAGCGCTGGATGGACCTGGTGCCCGGGCTGTTCGCGGACGTGCATATCCTGCGCGATCCCGCGGTCAACGTCGCCTACTGGAACCTGCCGCAGCGCGGCCTGGCGCGCGACGCGGCCGGCTGGACGGTGGCGGGGCGGCGGCTGGCGCTGTTCCACTTCAGCGGCTTCGACCCCGCCAATCCCACCCGCCTGACCCGGCACGCCACCAGCCTGCCCCATCCGCCGCCGGCCGCCATCGCCGCATTGCTGGCCGAGTATTCGGCGCTGCTCGCCACCCACGACGATGCCGCCGCGCCGGCGCGGCCCTATGCCTATGGCAGCTTCGCCTCCGGCACGCCGATCCCGCCGGCGGCGCGCGCCCTGTTCCATGCCCGCCACCGCGACTGGCCGTCCGATCCGTTCGCGACCTTCGAGGCGCATCTCAACGCCCCCGCCGCCGGCAATCCCGCCATCACCAACCTGCAAGCCTGGCGCGCCGAGTCGCCCGACCCGGCCACCGCCGCAATCGAGCTCGCCGCCATCCGCCGCTCCGCCTCCTGGCGGCTGACCGCCCCGTTGCGCGCGATCGCCGCCCGGCTGCGGCGCTAAGGCAATCTCGGCGCGGCTGCGGCGGAAACGAAGGGCTGGACCGGGACGGATGCTCGCGGTTTGATGGCGCCGGCGATCACGCCGGAGAGGGGAACAAGCCATGGAACGCCTGATGCCGGTGGCGATGCGCGTGGGCGCACTGTTGAAGCAGCGCGGCGACAAGGTGGCGGTGGCGGAAAGCTCCGCCGGCGGGCTGATCTCGGCCGGCCTGCTCGCGGTGCCCGGCGCCTCGGCCTATTACCAGGGCGGTGCCGTGGTCTACACGCGGCTGTCGCGCAACCTGCTGCTGGACCTGTCGGACCGCGACCTGGCCAGCGTGCCTCCCAATTCGGTGCAGATGGCCGCCCTGATGGCCGGTGCGGTGCGGGAGAAATTCGGCACCACCTGGGGCCTGGCCGAGACCGGCGCCGCCGGGCCGGGCGGCAACCGCTATGGTCACCCGGCCGGGCGCGCCTGTTTCGCCGCCGCCGGGCCGATGCCGCTGTCCCAGCAGATCGACACCGACGTCGACGACCGCATCGAGAACATGTGGCTGTTCGCCGAACGCGCGCTGGCGATGTTCGAGGCGGCGCTCAAGGGCTGACCACCGCATCGGCATCGCGCATCACCACGTAGATCGCCGGGATCACCAACAGCGTCAGCAGGGTGGAGGAGGCCAGGCCGAACAGCAGCGAGATCGCCAGCCCCTGGAAGATCGGGTCGGTCAGGATCGTCGCCGCCCCGATCATCGCCGCCAGCGCGGTCAGCAGGATCGGCTTGAAGCGGATCGCGCCGGCCTCCACCACCACCTCGCGCAGCGTGGCGCCGGGCCGCGCGCCGTGGCGGATGAAGTCCACCAGCAGGATCGAGTTGCGCACGATGATCCCGGCCAGCGCGATGAACCCGATCATCGAGGTGGCGGTGAACGCGGCCCCCAGCAGCCAATGCCCGGCGACGATGCCGATCAGGGTCAGCGGGATCGGCGTCAGGATCACCAGCGGCAGGCGGAAGCTGCGGAACTGGCCCACCACCAGGATGTAGATGCCCAGGATCGCCACCCCGAACGCCGCCCCCATGTCGCGGAAGGTGACGTAGGTGATCTCCCACTCGCCGTCCCACAGCAGGGTCGGGCGGGTCTCGTCGGTCGGCTGGCCGCGCCAGCGCACCACCGGCTTTGGCAGGCTGCCCCAGTCATGCGCCTCGATCGCGCGGTTGACGTCCAGGATGCCGTAGATCGGCGCCTCGAACGCGCCGGCCAGCTCGGCGGTGACCAGGTCGGCGAAGTGGCCGTCGCGGCGGAACAGCGCCGGCGAGCCGGCCTCCCGCGTCGCGCGCACCACCTGTCCCAGCTCCACCACCGCGCGGTTGCCGGGCTGGGTGTTGGCCGCCACCGGGGTTGCCGCCAGCCGCCCGTTCCAGGCCAGGTCGGATTTCGGCAGCCCGATCACGATGTCGGCCGGCTGGCGCTCTTCCCCGCGATGGGAGGTGCCGACGCGCTGCTGGCTGAACAGGCTGCGGATGGTGTCATGGACATCGGCCTGCTCGACGCCGAAATGCTCCAGCTGCTCCTGGTCGATCGACAGGCGCAGGCGCGGGCGCGGATGGCCATAGCTGTCGCCGACATCCACCACATAGGGCACGCCGCGGAACAGTTTCTTCACCTCCTCGGCCACCGCCCGGCGGGTGGCGATGTCCGGGCCGTAGATCTCGGCCAGCAGGGTGGCCAGCACCGGCGGGCCCGGCGGCACCTCCACCACCTGCACCGTGCTGCCCGCCGGCAGCGCCAGCGCCGCCAGCCGCCGGCGCAGGTCGAGTGCCACGTCATGGCTGCTGCGGGTGCGGGCGTGCTTGGGCGCCAGGTTGACCTGCACATCGCCCAGCTCCGGCGCCCGGCGCAGATAGGAATGGCGCACCAGCCCGTTGAAGTTGAACGGCGCCGCGGTGCCGGCATGGATCTGGGCGGAGACCATATCCGGCAGGCCGCCGGCGATGGCGGCGGCGGCGAACAGATGCCGCTCGGTCTCCTCCAGCGTGGTGCCCTCGGGCAGGTTCAGCACCACCTGCACTTCGGACTTGTTGTCGAACGGCAGCAGCTTGACCGTCACGTCGCGGGTGTAGAAGGCGATGCAGACCGCCACCGTCGCCACCCCGACGACGGCCAGGAACGCCCAGGCGCGCGCGCGGCTGCGCAGCACGGGGGCCGCCACCCGGCGATAGATGCTCCCCAGCACGCCGCCGCCATGCAGGTCGGCATGCCCGCCGCCCTCGCCGCGCGGCGCCAGCTTCAGCATCATCCATGGCGCGACCGCCATCGCCACGAAAAAGGAGAAAAACATCGCCGCGGAGGCATTGGCCGGGATCGGCGCCATGTACGGCCCCATCAGCCCGGAGACGAACAGCATCGGCAGCAGCGCGGCCACCACCGTCAGCGTGGCCACGATGGTCGGGTTGCCCACTTCCGCAACGGCGTCAATCGCCGCGCGCTGGCGCGACCGCCCGTCGGCCATCGCCCAGTGGCGGGCGATGTTCTCCACCACCACGATGGCGTCGTCGACCAGGATGCCGATCGAGAAGATCAGCGCGAACAGGCTGACGCGGTTGATGGTGTAGCCCATCAGGTGCGCCGCCAGCATGGTCAGCAGGATGGTGGTGGGGATCACCACCAGCGTCACCGCCGCCTCGCGCCAGCCGATGGCGAAGCCGATCAGCACCACGATCGAAACGGTAGCCAAGGCCAGGTGGAACAGAAGCTCGTTGGCCTTCTCCTCGGCCGTGGCGCCGTAGTCGCGCGTCACCTCGACGCGGATTTCGGGCGGGATCAGCCGGCCGCGCAGCCCCTCGACCCGATCCAGGATCGCAGCGGACACCACCACCGCATTGGCCCCGGCGCGCTTGGCCAGCGCCAGGCTGGCGGCCGGCGCGCGGTGCAGGCTGCCATCCGGCGCGCGCGCGAGGTTCCACACCCGCGCCTCCTCCGCCGCCGGACCCACCCGGATTTCGGCCAGGTCGCGCACATAAACCGGCCTTCCGTCGCGCGTCGAGATCAGCAGCAGGCCGATATCCGGCACGCCGGACAGCGTCTGACCCGCCACCACCGTCCGCGCCACCCCGCCATCGCGCAGCTGGCCGGCGAGGAAGGCGCGGTTGGCCTCGCGCACCCGCCCGGTCAGCTGCTGCAGCGTCACGCCATAGCGCGCCAGCCGCTCCGGATCGGGTTCCACCCGGATCTGCTCCGGGCTGGTGCCGACGATGTAGGACGTGCCGATATCCGCGACCTTGGTCAGCTCCTCCTGCAGCTTGCCGGCCAGTTCGAACAGCCGCCGGTCGGTCCACTGATCCGCCGCCGCCGGCGTGGGCGACAGGGTCAGCACCACGGTGGCCACGTCGTTGATGCCGCGCCCGACCACCAGCGGCTCGGGGATGCCCGGCGGGATGCGGGCAATGTTGGCGCGGATGCGGTCATGCACGCGCAGCACCGCGTCGTCCTCGCTGGTGCCCACCTTGAACCGGGCGGTCACCATCACCCGGTCGTCCTGGGTCTGGCTGTAGACATGCTCCACCGCCGGGATCGCCTTGACGATGGTCTCCAGCGGCTTGGTCACCAGCTCCACCGCATCGGGCGCGCGCAGCCCGTCGGCGGCGACGATGATGTCGACCATCGGCACGCTGATCTGCGGCTCCTCCTCGCGCGGGATCACCAGCAGCGCGATCAGGCCGGCGATCAGCGCGGTGATCAGGAACAGCGGCGTCAGCGGCGAGCGGATCGTCCCGGCGGTCAGCCGGCCGGACAGGCCCAGCTTCGCCTCGTCGGAGGCGGGGACGACGTTCGCCTCGTCCGGCGCGCTCACGGCCGCACCAGCGCGTCGCCATTGGCCAAGCCCGAAAGGATTTCCACCCCATCGGCCAGCTCCGGCCCCGGCGCCGGCCGGCCGCGCTGCACCGGCGTCTCCACCACCGCCGCCCCGCGCCGCACCAGCGCGTAGTCCAGCCCGAAGCGCGTGCGGATCATGGACGCGGGGATCACGATCGCCGGGCGCGGATCGGTGCCGATCCACACCGTCACCCGCTGGCCGACGAAGAACGCCTCCAACCCCGCCATCCCCGCATCAGCCACCACCCGCCCGTCCTCGATGCGCGGATAGACGCGCGAGATGGTGCCGAAGGCGGGGTCCGGCCCGCGCCCCTCGGTGTCCAGCCGCACCCGGTCGCCCTGGCGCACGAAGCCGGCATGGCGCTCCGGCACAAGCAGCCGCAGCACGTAGTCCTGCCCGGCGATGCTGGCCAGCGCGTCGCCCGGCAGCACCACGCTGCCCTCGGTCACCGGCACCGACAGCACCCGCCCGCCGACCGGCGCCAGCACCTGGCCCTCGGCGATCTGCTGGTCGGCCACGCCCCGCTCGGCCAGCCGCGCCTGGATCGCGGCAGAGGCCACTTCGACGGCGGTGCGGGCCTGGTCCATCGTCACCCGCGCGCCGGAGCCCTGGCGGAACAGCGTCTCGGCGCGCAACAGGTCGGCGCGCGCCTGGGACAGGGCGGATTGGAGCCCGGCGAGCTGGGCATCGAGCGCCCCCAACTGCAACAGCAGCTTCTGGTCGGCCACCACCGCCAGCACCTGTCCCGCCTCCACCCGCTCCCCGGCGCGCACCGCCAGCCGGCCGACGGTGCCGCCGATGCGGGCGCGGGCGGGCACAACATCCAGGCTCTCGACCGTGGCGAACACCGCCTTCTGGTCGGCCAGCGGAGCGACGCGCACGGTGAAATCGCCGTCCGCGGCCCAGGCTGGCGCGGCAGCCAGGGCAAGCAGGAGTCGCAGGACATGGAAGGTCACGGGCGGGATCTCCGGTGCTGCCGGGCGCGGCATCAATTCGTGCTTGCGTAAATAAGTGAATTTGAATATACAGTCAAGCACCAACCGAAAGGACCCTCCCCCATGTCCATCGATCGCGCCGTCTTCGCCTTCGCCGGCATCGTCGTGCTGGCCAGCCTGGCGCTGGGCTGGTTCGTCAGCCCCTGGTTTCTGCTGGTCACCGCCTTTGCCGGGCTGAACATGTTCCAGGCCGCCTTCACCGGCGTCTGCCCGGCGGCGATGGTGTTCAAGTCGCTCGGCTGTCCGGCCGGCAACGCCTTCAAGTAGGTTCGATCCGCCCGTCGCGCAGGCTCACCAGCCGGTCGAAGCGGTCGAAGATCTTCTCGTCGTGCGTGACCACCAGCACGGCGGCGCCTTGGTCGCGCGCCACTTGGCGCAACAGCTCCATCACGACGCGCGCCCGCTCTGAGTCGAGGGCGGCGGTCGGCTCGTCGGCCAGGATGATGCGCGGCCGGTTGGCCAGCGCGCGCGCGATCGCCACCCGCTGCGCCTCCCCGCCCGACAGGCGCGACGGCATCGCGGTGGCGCGCCGGCCGACCTGCAACTCGTCCAGCAATTGCCGCGCCCGCGCCCGCGCGTCGCCGCGCGCCACCCCGGCCAGCGTCATCGCCAGCGCCACGTTGTCGATCGCATCCAGGAACGGCAGCAGGTTGTGGAACTGGAAGATGAAGCCGATGCGCTCGCGCCGCAGCCGGCGCAAGTCGGACACGCGATAGCCGCTATCCCACACCACCGCCCCGTCCAGCAGCAGCCGCCCGGCGCTCGGCTCCTGGATGCAGGCCACCAGATTCAACAGCGTGGACTTGCCGCTGCCCGACGGCCCGCGCAGCCCCACCACCTCGCCGGCCGCCACCGAAAGGTCGACCCCGTCCAGCGCCCGCACCGCCGTCTCGCCCGCGCCGAACACTTTGCCCAGCCCCAGCGCCTGCACCAGCGGTTCGGCCATCGCTCAGCCCCCCAGCGCCTGCTGCGGCTCGATGCGCAGCGCCGCCCGGATCGACAGCAGGCTGGCCAACAGGCAGATCGCACCGATCACCCCGGCCATCGCCGCCACCTCCGCCACCCCCAGCGCCACGCTGCGCGGAAAGACGTCGCGCACCGCGAAGACCCAGGCGACGGCGGCCAGATACCCGACCCCGCCCAGCAGCAGCGTCTGTTGCAGCACCAGCCCGATAATGGTCCGGTCGGGCGCCCCGATCAGCTTCAGCGTGGCGATCTCGCGCAGCTTGTCCATCGTCATGGTGTAGATGATCAGCGCGATGATCACCGCCGAGACGAACAGCAGCACCACGGTGAACATGCCCAGCTGCACCCGCGCACGGTTGACCACCGAGCGGGTCAGCAGCTCGGATTGCTGCGCATCGGTCAGCGCCGCCAGGTGCTTCCACCGCGCCACCGCCTCGGCCACCGCCGCCGCATCGGCCGCCGGATGCAGCCGCGCGATCACCGCGTTCACCGTGTCCGTCGCCCCCTGCCCGGCGCCGGCCGCCAGCGCGCGGCGGGCGCTGGATGGCGCCAGCTTGAACTGCAATTCCTGGCTGTCGCGCAGATGCATGAAGACCAGCGGATCGCCGCCCGAGGACACCAGCCCGCGCGTGGTACCCACCACGCGATAGCGGTCCCCCCCCAGCAGCACCGTCGCCCCCGGGGCAAGCCCCGCGCGTGCGTCAACCACCAGCTCGTGCCGCGCGCCCCCCAGCCCGCGCCCGGCCGCGATCGCCGAGGGCCCGCCGGGCCGGCCCGGCTCATAGCCCATCACCTGCACCCGCACGATGCCCTGCACCGTATGCGCCTCCGCCGTGCGCAGCGTGATGCTGCCCGCCGCCGCCACCCCCGGCAGCCGCGCCACCATTTCCCGCACATCGCCCGGCAGCCGCGACGCCTCGGCGAACGGCCCGCGCGTGCCCGGCTCCACCACCCACAGATCGGCATCCAGGCTGCGCGACAGCGCCAGCGCCTCGGCCACCACCCCCTGGTAGATGCCGACCATCGCCAGCGCGACGCCCATCAGCAGCCCCAGCCCCAGGCAGGTCAGCAGGAACCGCCCCAGCTTGTGGCGGATATCAGCCAATGCGAGGTTCATGGCGCGGCCCGCGCCGCCCGGCCGACGAAAAAGCCCGGCCCCACTTGCACCGCGACCAAAACCCCCTCCGGCAACTTCTCCACGATCGCCAGCCGCGCATCCATCAGCCGTGCGGCAAAACGCACCTGCCGCTGCGCCAGCCGCCCACCTTCCACGGTCCAGACCCGGCCCGCGGCGCCATCAAAACCATGCACCGCCGCCTCCGGCACCAGCAGCGCGCGCGCCAGCCGCCCGGTCTCGATCACCACCTCCGCCTGTTCGCCAATCACCGGCGCGATCGGACAGGACCGGCAGCGGACATGCACGCGACGCTCCTCGGTCACCCGGTCCGCCTCCAGCCCGATCCGCACCACCTCGGCCTCCATCGGCTGACCCGGCCGGCTGCGCAGCGTCACCCGCGCCGGCTGGCCGATGGCGATGTCCCCGGCGCGGCCCTCATCGACATAGGCCAGCGCCCACAGGCTGTCGGGCGCCACCAGGGTGAACACCGCCTCGCCGGGGTTCAGCGCCGTGCCCGGCTCGCGCGTGCGCGCGATCACCAGCGCGTCGAACGGGGCGACCAGCGCATGCTTGCCCAGCGTGGTGCGCTCCGCCTGCTGGTTGGCCGTCGCCTCGGCCAGCAGCGCGCGCGCCACCGCCGCATCGGCACGGTTGACCGCCAGGTCGGCCTGCGCCGAGGTCGCTTCGGTCTCCGCCAGCTCGGCGGCCTCCGCACTCCCCGCGCCACGGCTGGCCAGTTCCCGCCGGCGCTGCGCGGTCATGCGCTTCTGCGCCAGCTGCGCCTCCGCCCGCTCGCGCTGCGCTTCGGCGCGGGCCACCGCGGCCTGGGCCGACAGGATCGCCGCCTCGGCCCGCGCCAGCCGCGCCTGCTGGCTCGCCGGGTTGAGCCGCGCGATCACCGTGCCCGCCGGCACCCGGTCGCCATGGTCGGCCAGCACCTCCACCAGCGTGCCGGCCACCTCGAAGCCAACCCGCGACAGCACCCGCGCCTCGACGGACCCGAGGCCGAACACGGTCACCGGCACATCGCGCGCCTCGCCGGCCACCGGCACCGCCAGCGGCCGCTGCGTCGTGAACCACCACCCCGCCCCGGCCAGGGCGGTCAGCACGAGCGCTGCAATCAGGATGCGAAGGCGCATGGCGGACGGTCCCCGGGGACGTATATTCGCCCCAGCTTACACGTTCCCGCCGCGCCGGCTACTTCAGTTCGAAGCCGAGATTGCCAAGCGCCTCGCGCATCCGGTGCCGCCCGGACAGCGATTCCGGCGTCTTCACCCGGTTGATCACCCGCTGCGTCCAGCGCTCGTCGGGCATCCGCTGCTCGGTCTGGAACGCCGACATGCGCCCGTCATAGGCCGCCATCGCCGCCGGATCGACCGTCGCGTCGTACTGCTCGCGGTGCACCACCACGCTCTGCGGCAGGCGTGGCTTGATCCCGCTCTGTGCCGCGGGATCGGGCACCCCGATCGACAGGCCGAACGCCGCGAACACCCGCTTCGGCAGCCCCAGCTCGGCGGCCACCTTCTCCGGCTGGTTGCGCAGCGCGCCGATATAGACCGAGCCGAGGCCGAGCGATTCCAGCGCCACCACCGCGTTCTGTGCGGCCAGCGACGCATCGACCAGCGCCACCATGAACAGCTCCAGATAGTCGATGCCGGCGACATGCGCCTGGTTCTGCACCGCGATCGCCTCCAGCCGCGCCAAATCGGCCAGCCAGACCAGGAAGGTCGGCGACTGCTCGATATGCTTCTGCCCGCCGGCCAGGGCCGCCAGCCGCGCCTTGCGCGCCGGGTCCTCCACCACCATCAGGCTCCAGACCTGCAGGTTCGACGAGGTGGCCGCCGCCGACGCCGCCGCGACGATCGCCTGCAACGACGCCGCCGGCACCGGATCGGGCAGGAAGGCGCGGCAGGAGGCATGCGACAGCAGCGTCTGCAGCACCGGGTTCAGCGGCCCATCGGCGTGGATGGCGGGGTCGCGATAGCGGGCATGGATCAGGTCGGCGTCGGTCACATCGGGCTCCAGGGCTGCGCGGGAGCGGCATGATGGCCGGGAAGCCGCGACGGGTCGATAGCGCGCGGGTGGCGCAACCGCCCGTCAATCGCTATCTGCAAAGGTGGAATGCCGAATTCGCTGCCCCTTCTCCGCCCGAGTCCCATGCGCCGCACCCTCCGCCTCGCCCTGGCCGGGCTGTTGCCGCTGCTGCTGGCCGCCCGGCCGGGCACGGCCGAGCCGATGCGGCTGCTGCTCGATACCGCCCACGCCGCGCACCACGCCCCGATCCTGGCTGCCGTCGAGCGCGGCCACTTCGCCCGCCTGGGCATCGAGCCGACCGTGGAACCCGGGCTGGGCGCCAACATGGTCGCGGTCATGGTCGGCCAGCGCGCCTTCGATCTCGGCTACGTCCCCTCCGCCGCCGCCGCCGGCGCCATCTCGCGCGGCACCCCGGTGCGCGTGGTGGCGGTGATCCAGCCACGCACCGCGCTGGCCTTCGTCAGCCTGGCCGAGCGGGTCCGCTTCGACGGCGCCCGCTCGATCGAGGGGCTGCGCGTCGGCATCACCCCGGGCACCATCGATTCGATGGGCCTGACCCTGTTCCGCCGCGCCCGCAACATGGGCATCAGCGCGCTCACCGTGGTGCCCACCGATCGCGGCGCCAAGCTGCCGGAGCTGATCGCCGGGCGGCTCGATGTGGTGATGGGCGACGGGCTGGCGATGCAGGCCGCCCTGCGCGCCCAGGGCCAGGAGCCGGCCACGCTGACCCTGTCCGAGCGCGGCGTGCCGCTGATGGGCTTCGGATTCATCGCGCCGCAATCGGTGCTGACCGGCAATCCCGACCTGGTCCGCCGCGCCCTGGCCGCGATCCGCGCCGGATTCGCCGATGCCGCGGCCGACCCCGACGCGCTGTGCCGGGAGCTGACCCCGCGCTACCGCCTGGCCGAACGCGCCGAGGACTGCACCACCGCATTGCGCCTGTACCTGCCCAGCACGACCCCGCCCGACGACCCCGCCTGGGGCCGCCAGACGCCCGAGGCCTGGCAGCGCATGATCGAGGCGATGCGCGCCGGCGGCGAGATCCAGGGCACAAGGCCGCCCTCCTTCTACTACACCAACGCGGTGGTGCCCTGAGCGAGCGGCGATTGCCCAATGCCGCGCGCGCGCACATCATCGCCCCATGATCTCCGATCCCGACATCCTCCCCGGCGTGCTCCACCTGATCGGCCAGTACGATTCGCCGTTCGTCCGCCGCGCCGGCATCGCGCTGTCCCATGCCGGCATCGGCTTTCGCCACCTGCCATGGTCGGCCTTCGGCGACGCCCGGCGCCTGCGCGCCGTCAACCCGCTGACCCGTGTGCCGACCCTGGTGCTGGAGGACGGCACCGTCCTGGTCGACAGCCACGCCATCCTCGACCACATCGACCGCCGCGCCGCCGTCCCCCTGCGCCCCGCCGCCGGCGCGGTGCGCGACGCCGCCCTGCACTGCGAGGGTCTCGCCACCGGCCTCGCCGACAAGGCCGTCGCGCTGTTCTACGAACGGCACATGCACGCCGAGCCCGCCCAGGCCTGGATGGCACGCTGCCGCGAGCAGATCGCGGCCACCGCCCTGGCGCTGGAGGCCGAGGCGATCGCCCGCCCGGAAGGCTTCTGGTTCGGCGGCGCCCTGAGCCATGCCGACATTGCCGTGGCCTGCGCCTGGCGCTTCGTGCGCGAGGCGCATCCCGGGCTGCTGGCCGAACAGCGGCTGTTGACCCTGGTTGCCCATTGCGCCGCGCTGGAGCACCTGCCGGTGTTCCGCGCCATCGCCCAGCCTTTCATCCCCCCCGCCTGAGGCGCCCGCCATGCTGATCCAGCCGATCCTGGTCCCGTTTGCCAACGACGTCGCCCGCTGGGGGGCCGCCAACGGCCCGGCGGCGATGCTGCGCGCCGGGATGGAAGATGCCCTGCGCGCCGCCGGCCACATCGTCGCCGAGCCCACCGCCGCCGCCCTGGCCCGCGACCGGCGCACGCGCGACCCGGTCACCAACCTGGGCATCATCGCCGCCTGGGTCTCGGACCAGGTCGCCGCGGCCATCGCCGCCGGGGCCATGCCGCTGGTGCTGCAGGGCAACTGCACCCAGTCCGTCGGCCCGGCCGGCGGCGTCGCGCGCGCCTGCGGCTCGGCGGGGATCGCCTGGTTCGATGCGCATGGCGACATGCACACGCTGCGCACCACCTCCACCGGGCTGCTCGGCGGCATGCCGTTCGCTGTGGCGCTGGGCTGGGAGTTCGACGATTGGCGGGAGGCGGCCGGGCTTGCCACCCCGGTGGCACCCGGCGCCGCCGCGCTGATCGGCGCCTCGGACCTGGACCCGGAGGAAGACGCCGCCCTGACCGCGCATGGCATCGCCCGGCTGGATGCCGCCGACATGGATGCCGATGCCGGCCCGCGCACCGCGGCGCTGCTGGCCGCGCATGCCGCGGCGGCGGCCGGCTGGTACATGCACATCGATCTGGACGTGGCCGGGCCAGACGCGGTGCCGGGCCAGCTCACCAACGCCCCGCACTGGCCGGCGCCGGCCGCGCTATCGGCATCCGTCGCCGCGGCGGCCCAGGCGGTGCCGCTGCGGTGCCTCGGCATCGCCGCCTATGATCCGGCCGGCGACCCGCAAGCCAAGGGGGCCCGCCTGGCGATCGAGCTGGCAGTGGCCGCCCTGCGCCACCTCGCCTGACGCGCCAGGCATAAGGCCATCAGCCGTCGGGCCGCAGCACCGCGGTCCAGCGCTCCACCGCCGGCGCGGTCGCCGGGCTGGGCGCCCGCCCCTCGGCCGCGCCGCGCTGCACGTAGTGGTCCAGTGCGGAGGCGATCTGCCCGGCCGCCAGCGCCTGCCCGACATCGGGGTAGGTTGCCAGATAATACGCGCCATCGACCTCCGGCTCCGCGCCCATCCGGCCCTCGAAGAACCCGGCCTGGATGAAATGCTCGTGCAGGTCGCCGATCTCGCCGCGGCCATGCGCCTCGGCCACGTCGTCATAGGTGGTCAGGTAGAACGCCTCATCGAACGGCAGCGCCTTGACGATCTCGCGCAGCACATGAACCAACAGGCGCGGATCGACGGCGATCTTGCTGCGGCTGTCCAGCCGGTCGCGGGAGATGCGCAGCGATTGCAGGAACATCTCGATATGCGGAACGAACAGCGATTCGGGCACTCAACGGCTCCCATAGGGGCGCGGCCCCAAACGATTCAGGTAGCCGTTGGTTTACGGCCAGCGAGCACGCCCAGTCTAGAACCAAATGGTTAACATCCGCCGACTGGCCGGCATGATACATTCCGTAAAACAATCAGCCCACCGCCGCCGGCTTTCTTGCAAACAGGCAATAGACGATCAAGTCCTTGGCTTCGGACAGCACCCGTTGCCGCGCGGCACCTTCGCAGCCGAAGGCATGGCCGATCAGCCGGTCACCGATCTCCGCGGCGATGCGCAACCGGAAGTCGAAATCGCCGTCCGGCGCGATGGCGAACATCTCCACCATGAACTCCCGCACCATCGCCGCCATGTCGCCTGCCCCGCCGGCGCCCAACTGCCGCTCGAACAGCGCCCGGCTGATCGCCCGCCCGCCGCCCTCCGGCGTGCCATAGGCCAGGGTGCGGAAATCGGCATTGGCCTCCAGATAGGCGGCAAATGCGTCGACCACGGCGCCCAGGAACCCTTCCGGCGTCTCCGGCAGCGCGGCCATCAGCGCACCGGCCAGCCCCTCCTGGAACCGCTCCAGATGCGCCACCGCGATCGCATCGATCACCGCCTGCTTGTCGGGAAAGAAGCGATACAGCCCGCCCACCGACAGCCCGGCCTCCGCGGCGATCTGCGCCGTGGTCATCCCCGGTGCGGCCACTCCGCGCGCCAGCAGCCGCCCGGCCGCGGCCTGGATGCGCGCCACCGTCTCCTGGCTGCGCTCCTGCACCGGCGCGCGGCGCGGCCCGGCCTGCGCGACGGTTGACATGCCCATGAACCACCCCTAAACGCGAACCCGACGTCGTATTCGTGTTTCCTTCTCGCATCAGGCCCCCCACCATGGCAATCCCCCTGCACCAGGCGCTGCGCGTCGG
>JBIPLY010000554.1:0-2594 GCA_044369385.1 Acetobacteraceae bacterium
CGGCGCAGGCTGGTGACCTTCTCGAACACGATCGCCCAGACCCAAACGCTGGCGGCAATCAGCCCCAGCATCACCAGCTTGACCACGATGTCCGCCTGCAGGAACAGCCCCAGCAGCGACATGTCGGTGGCCGCACCCAGCTTCACGGCGTCGACGGCACGATCCACGATCCAGTCCCTTCAATCCGCCCCGATCCTGCTCGCGGATCGTGGTCCAACTATGCGCCCGATGGGGCCGATTCGTGGCCGGCGGGCAGGAGTGCGCGCATCCCGTCGCGCCAGCGGGCTGGAATGCGGGCCGGGCGCTGGTCGGCAAGCCGGCCGCACACCAGTTGCAGCTCCAGCCTTACCAACAGCGTCCCGTCGCGCGTCACGTCCTGGCGCAGGTCCACGCTCGCGGCCCCGATCGCCAGGGTGGTGGTTTCCACCAGCAGCGAATCGTCGAGCCGCGCCGGAGCCAGATAGTCCACTTTGATGCGCCGCACCATGAAGAATAGGCCATGCTGGGCCGACATCGCCGCGTGCGCCATGCCGAGCTCGCGCAGCGCCTCGGTGCGCCCGCGCTCGGCGAAGCGCAGATAGTTGGCGTGATAGACGATGCCGCCGGCGTCGGTGTCGTCGAAATAGACGCGCACGGGGTGGCGATGGGGGATCATTCGTCGGGAACCAGGTCGAGCAGGGGCTGGCTGCCGGCGGGCGGGGCCAGGCCCAGGTGGCGCCAGCCGCGCTCGCCCAGCATTCTTCCCCGGGAGGTGCGCAGGATCAGCCCCTCCTGGATCAGATAGGGCTCGATGACGTCCTCCAGCGTGTCGCGCGCCTCGGCCAGGGCGGCGGCCAGGGTTTCGACGCCGACCGGGCCGCCGCCGTGATGCTCGGCCATGCGGATCAGGTAGCGGCGGTCCATGGCGTCCAGCCCGATGCGGTCGACTTCCAGGCGCAGGAGCGCGGCATCGGCGATCTCGCGGGTGACGGAGGGCGCCTTCTGCACCAGGGCGAAATCGCGCACCCGGCGCAGCAGGCGGCCGGCAATGCGCGGGGTGCCGCGGGAACGGCGGGCGATCTCGCGGGCACCTTCGGGTAACAGAGCAAAACCAAGCTTCTGGGCGCCGCGGCTGACGATCAACTCCAGCTCCTCCGGCGTGTAGAACACCAGGCGCAGCGGAATGCCGAAGCGGTCGCGCAGCGGGGTGGCGAGCAGGCCGGCACGGGTGGTGGCGCCGACCAGGGTGAAGGGGGCGAGGTCGATGCGAACCGACCTTGCCGCCGGGCCTTCGCCGATGATGAGGTCGAGCTGGAAATCCTCCATCGCGGGATAAAGGATTTCCTCGATCGCCGGTTGCAGGCGGTGGATCTCGTCGATGAACAGCACGTCGCGCGGCTGGAGATTGGTCAGGATCGCCGCGAGATCGCCGGCCTTCTGGATCACCGGGCCGGAGGTGGCGCGGAAGCCCACGCCCAGTTCGCGCGCCACGATCTGGGCGAGCGTGGTCTTGCCGAGGCCGGGGGGGCCATGAAGCAGAACATGGTCAAGGGCTTCGCCGCGATGGCGGGCGGCCTCGATGAAGATCGCGAGGTTCTCGCGGCTGGCCTTCTGGCCGGTGAAGTCGGCCAGGGTCTGCGGGCGCAGCGTGGCTTCGGCGGCATCCTCCTCGGCGCGGGCGGAGGAGACGGTGCGCTCGCTCATTTCGCGAGCTCCTTCAGCGCGTCACGGATCACGGTGTCCAGCCCCGCGGTGTCGCCCTGGCGTTCGATGGCGCGGGCGACGGCAGATTGCGCCTCGGCCCGGCGGTAGCCGAGATTGACCAGGGCGGAGAGCGCGTCGGACTCAACCCCGCCGACCGGCGGCGGCAGCACCGGGGAAAAGCCGATCCCGGCGGGCATGGCGCCGGCCTTTTCGCGCAATTCGGTGAGCAGGCGCACGGCGAGCTTGGCGCCGACCCCGGGGGCGCGGGTCAGCGCGCCGCGGTCGCCGGCCTGGATCGCGGCGATCAGGTCGCGCGGCGACAGCGCCGAGAGGATGTTCAGCGCCACCTTCGCGCCGACGCCCTGCACCGTGGTCAGCAGGCGGAACCACTCGCGCTCGGCGCCCTCGAAGAATCCATAGAGAACAATGGCATCCTCGCGGACATGGGTCTCGATCAGCAGCGATGCGCCCTGCCCTGCCGGCAAGGCCGACAGCGTGCGCGTGGAGGCATGGACCAGGTAGCCGACGCCGCCGACATCGACGATGCAGCGATCCGCCTCGATCTGCTCGATCCGCCCGGTCAGCTTGGCGATCATGATGCCGCCACCCATTTCAGCCGGCTGGCGCGGTGATGCGCATGGCAGATCGCCACCGCCAGCGCATCGGCGGCATCCGACCGCTTCAGCAGCGCGCCCGGCTGCAGGCGGCGCACCATCATCTGCACCTGGTCCTTGTCCGCGCCGCCGGTGCCGACCACGCTGAGCTTCACCGTCTTGGCGCCATATTCCGCCACCGTGATGCCGCGCAGCGCGGGGGCCAGCAGGGCCACGCCGCGGGCATAGCCGAGCTTGAGCGTGGCCGTGGCGTTGCGGTTCACATAGGTCTCCTCCACCGCGGCTTCCTCCGGCTGC
>JBIPLY010000161.1:0-8509 GCA_044369385.1 Acetobacteraceae bacterium
AATGCGGCCGATTTCGCCGGCGGCGTGCTGCCCAGCGGGCGGGTGAACTTCGCCGCCGGGGTCACCACGCAGACGGTGACGGTCAACGTGGCGGGCGACGTGGCCAAGGAGCTGAACGACAGCTTCACGGTGACCCTGGCCGCGCCGCAGAACGGCGTGACGCTGGGCACCGCGACGGCGACCGGCGTGATCCTGAACGACGATTTCGATCCCACCGGCCAGCTTTCGATCGGCCCGGTGCATGCCGCGCGCGGCGAGGGCCAGAGCGGCAGCACCGCCTTCACCTTCGTCGTGCAGCGCAGCGGCGTCACCACCGGCCCGGCCAGCGCCACCTGGGCGGTCTCCGGCGGCAGCCTTCCCGGAACCGTCGCGGCGAACGCGGCCGATTTTGCCGGCGGCACCCTGCCGACCGGCACCGTGAGCTTCGCGCCCGGCGCGGTCAGCCAGCTCGTCACCGTGCTCGTGGCCGGCGACTCCGCGGTGGAGCTGAATGAGAGCTTCACCGTGACCCTGTCCGGCACGCCGGGCGGGGTGACGCTGGGCACCGCGGCGAGCACCGGCGTGATCTTCAATGACGAGATGACCGGCACCGGCGCATTGGCGATCGCGGCGACCGGGGCGCGGAAGGCCGAGGGCCACAGCGGCACCACCGCCTTCACCTTCACCGTGACCCGCAGCGGCGATGCCTCGGGGGCCGCGGCGGCGGACTGGCTGGTGACCGGCGGCGGCGTGTCCGGCACGGTGAACGCGGGGGCCGACGATTTCGCCGCCGGCGCGTATCAGGGCGGCCGGGTGGTCCTGGCCCCCGGCCAGACCAGCGCCACGGTGACGATTGCCGTGGTCGGCGACGTGCGGCAGGAGCTCAACGAGAGCTTCACCGTCACCCTGTCCGCACCGCTGGCGGGCAACACCCTGGCCACGCCGGTGGCCTATGGCGTGATCCTGAACGACGACCTGGTCAGCTCCGCCAGCAACCAGACGCTGACCGGCACGGCAGCGAACGACATGTTCCTGCTGGGCGGCGGGCTGGATGTGGTGTTCGGCACGGGCGGCACGGATCTCTTCGTCTTCCTCCCGGCGGCGATCGGCCCGGCGGCGAGCTCGGCGACGACGATGGAGGATTTCAGCCGCGCCCTGGGCGAAGTACTGGACCTCTCGGCGATCGACGCGGTGGCGGGCGGCGCGGACAACGCCTTCAGCTTCATCAACACCGCGGCGTTCAGCGGCGTGGCCGGGCAGTTGCGCTGGCAGGACCTGGGCACCGCGCGCCTGATCCAGGGCGACGTCAACGGCGACAGCACCGCCGACCTGACCATCTTCGTGAAGGCCGCCGGACCGGTCGATGCCGGGTGGTTCGTGCTGTAGGCAGCAAAGGGGGGGGGCTTCGCGGCCCCCCCGTTCCGTCACGCCTTCAGGTTCAGTTCCTGCTTCACCAGCTCCACCCAATAGGCCACGCCCACCGGGGTGGTGTCGTCGTTGAAGTTGAACAGCGGCGTGTGCAGCCCCGGCGTCCGCCCGGATTCGGCGCTGCCGTTGCCGACGAAGATGAAGGCGCCGGGCTTCTTCTCCAGCATGAAGGCGAAATCCTCGCCCCCGGTGATCGGCGGCGTGTTGGCCTGCACCGCGCCGGCGCCCACGATGGCGCTGGCCGCGGCGATCGCCGTGTCGGTGTTCTCGTCATGGTTGACCAGCGTGGTGGTGCCCCATTTCAGCGTCACCTCGGCGGTGCAGCCATTGGCGGCGGCCAGCGCGTGCGCCAAGCTTTCCATGCGCTCGTCCATGATCGCCTGCACCTTGCCATTGAAGCAGCGCATGGTGCCGGTGATCTCGATCTCGGCCGGCATCACGTTGGCGGACTGGTTCGAGCCGCCATGGATCGAGCCCACGCTGATCACCGAGGTCTCCAGCGGGGCGATGTTGCGGCTGACGACGGTCTGCAGCGCCTGGATATACTGCGCCAGCACGATGGTGACGTCGGTGGACAGATGCGGCGTCGCCCCGCCATGCCCGCCAGTGCCGCGAAACACCACCGCCCAGCGGCCGGACGCGGCCAGCAGCGGGCCGTGGCGCAGCGCGAACTGGCCCACCGGCAGCCCGGGCATGGTGTGCATGCCGTAGACCGCGTCGCAGGGAAACCGCTCGAACAACCCGTCGTTCAGCATCGCCACCGCGCCCCCGCGCCCTTCCTCGGCGGGCTGGAAGATGAGCTGCACGGTCCCGGCGAAATCGCGATGCTCGGACAGGTAGCGCGCCGCCCCCAGCAGCATCGTGGTGTGCCCGTCATGCCCGCAGGCATGCATCACCCCGGCGTTCTGCGAGGCATAGGGCAGCCCGGTCGCCTCCGGGATGGCCAGCGCGTCCATGTCGGCGCGCAGCCCGATGCTGCGCTGGCCCGGCAGCCGGCCGCGGATGGTGCCGACCACGCCGGTCTTGCCGACGCCCTCGACGGTGTCGATGCCCCATTCGCGCAGCTTGGCGGCCACCAGGGCGGCGGTGCGCACCTCTTCCAGCCCCATTTCCGGATGGGCGTGGATGTCGCGGCGGATGGCGGTGAGCTCGGGGTGATAGCCGGCGATGGTGTCGTGCAGCGTGCGGGTCATGGTGGCCTCCTGGGGAGCGCGCAGGCTACTCGGGGAAGGCGCGGCCAGCAAAGGGGATCAGCGGCAGCCCGGGCAGTCCGGCGCGCTGGTCGGCGTCGGCACATCGATCGCGGCGGCAACGACCAGGGCGGCGACGAGCGCGAGCCCGGCCAGGGCAAGAACGGCAAGCATGATCAGGTCCAGTCGGGTCTCGACGCATCAACAGCGGGCTGGCGGGGGCCAGCCTGCTGCCATGGGCGCGTCGCGTTGGATCAGGCGGCGTAGAAGCTGGCACCCTCGCCGGCGTTCTCGGAGACGCGGAAGCTCTCGCCCTCGCCGGCGTTCTGGGTGACGACGAAGCTCGCACCCTCACCGGCGTTCTCGGAGATACGGAAGCTCTCGCCTTCGCCGGCATTCTGCGAGATGCGGAAGCTCTCGCCCTCGCCGGCGTTCTGCGAGATGCGGAAGCTCGCACCCTCACCGGCGTTCTCGGAGATACGGAAGCTCTCGCCCTCGCCGGCGTTCTGCGAGATGCGGAAGCTCGCACCCTCGCCGGCATTGCCCGTCGCGGCGGCGGCCTCATGGCGCGGCGCGGCCTGGCTCGGCGTGGTGGCCATGGCGTGGCCGGCCAGCGTGGTGGAGCCCAGCAGCAGCGCGGCGAAGGCGGCCTGGCGCAGGAAGCGGGCGGAAGCGGAAACAACAACGTTCGACATGATCATTCACCTATTGCAACCGCGCCCCCATGGGCGCCGGTTCGTCTTGGCGAGGGCAGGAGCCGATCGGCGTGCCCTTCGTTGAGGCAGCAGATAGGCCCGCCGCGCGGCGCGATAAACACCGCGGCGGTTGACAGATTATCTCATGTGAGTGACCAATAAGGCTGTAACGCCCGAGTTTACCGTCACATTGCCAAAAATACGTGACAATGAGGTAATGCATGGATCGCTTTCTTGCGATGGAATCCTTCGTCCGCGTTGTCGAACGCGGCGGATTCAGCGCCGCGGCGCAAGATCTGCGAATATCGCGCGCCATGGTCAGCCGCCATGTTCAAGAATTGGAAACCCATCTCGGCGCCCGCCTGCTGCACCGTACCACCCGAAAGGTGAGCCTGACGGAGGCCGGGCAGGTCTACTATGAGCGCAGCGCGCATCTCCTGGCCGATCTCGCCGCCGCCGACAGCGAGGTGGGCGATCTGCATGCCCGTCCGCGCGGCACGCTGCGCGTCAACGGCCCGGTGGTGTTCGGCGTGCGCCATCTCGCCCCGCTGGTCGCCGAATACATGCGCGCCTTTCCCGAGGTGCAGATCGAGCTGACCCTGAACGACCGCACCGTGGACCTGGTGGAAGAGGGCTTCGACATGGCGGTGCGCATCGGCGCGCTCGGCGATTCCAGCCTGATGGCCCGCCGCCTCGCACCCTGCCGCCTGGTGGTGGTCGCATCGCCGGACTACCTGGCCCGGCGCGGCACGCCCCTGCTGCCCGGCGACCTCACAAAGCATGACTGCATCCGCTACATGTATGGCGAGGGCGGCGACATCTGGCACTTCGCCGCGCCACAGGGGCCGCCGGGCCCGGTGGCCGTGCGCGTGCATGGCCAGCTGCGCACCAACAACGGCGACGCCATGCGCATCGCCGCCGTCCAGGGTGCGGGCATCGCCGTGCTCCCCAGCTTCATCGTCAACGACGAGCTGTTGTCCGGCGCGCTGCTGCCGCTGCTGCCCGGCTGGCGCGGCGCCGATGAGATGGCGGTGCATGCCGTCTATCCGCCGGGCCGCAACCCCTCGGCCAAGCTGCGCAGCTTCATCGATTTCCTGGTGCCGCACTTCGGCGAGTTTCCCGCCTGGGACACCTGGCTGGCGCGCCACCCTCTTGACGCCGAACCGCCACGGCCACAGGGATAGCCCGGCCTAGAGGGAGCGAAGCGCATGGATCCGGTTCTGGTTGAAGTCACCCGCGGCGGGCGCGTCGAATCGGCGCATCGCGGTGCGGCGATCGTGATGGACGCAAGCGGCGGGGTGGTGTTCAGCACCGGCGACGTCGACCTGCCGATCTTCCCGCGCTCGGCGGTCAAGGCGCTGCTGGCCCTGCCGATGGTCGAGACCGGCGCGGCCGCCCGCCTCGGCCTGACCGATGCCGAGATCGCGCTGGCCTGCTCGTCGCATTCCGGCGAGGAGGACCATGTCGCCACCGCCGCCTCGATGCTGGCCAAGGCCGGGCGCGACCTGTCCTGCCTGGAATGCGGCACCCACTGGCCCAGCTATGACGGCGCCACGCGCGCCCTGGCCCGCGCCGGGCTGGAGCCGACGGCCCTGCACAACAACTGCTCCGGCAAGCATTCCGGCTTCATCTGCCTGGCCTGCGACCGCGGCGACGACCCGAAGGGCTACATCCAGCCGGACCACCCCACCATGAAGGTGATCACCGCCGCCCTGGCCGAGATGACCTCGACCACGCTGGACGAGCGCAACATCGGCGTCGATGGCTGCTCGATCCCCACCTATGCCATCCCCTTGCGCGCCCTGGCCCTCGGCTTCGCCCGCTTCGCCACCGGCCGGGGCCTGGCCGCCGACCGCGCCGCGGCCACGCGCCGCATCCGTGCCGCCGTCGCCGCCCAGCCGCGCATGGTCGCCGGCACCAACCGCTTCGACACCAAGGTGATCGCCGCGCTGGGCGAGCGCGTCTTCGTCAAGGGCGGGGCGGAGGGCGTGCATTGCGGCGCCATCCCCGAGCTCGGCCTGGGCTTCGCGGTCAAGTGCGACGACGGCGCCGGCCGTGCGGCCGATGTCGTCACCGCCGCCCTGATCGCCCGCCTGCTCCCCAACAACGGCCAGGTCGACCCGGTGGTGGCCGGCCTGGCGAACGCCACGCTGACCAACTGGAACGGCATCCAGGTCGGCGCGCTGCGCCCCTCCGCCGTGCTCGCCCCCTGATGCCGCTCTCGCCGGACCAGCTGGCGCTGCAGTCCCGCGCCGCCGCCCTGGCCGACGGCGTCGTGCGTGCCCGCGCCGCCGAGATCGACGCCACACGGGAGTACCCCTGGGACATCGTCGAAGCCCTGAAGGCCGAAGGCTTCATGGGCATGACCATCCCCGTGGCCCTCGGCGGCCAGGGCCGCAGCTTCCTGGACACCGTGCTGGTCGTCGAACAGCTCGCCCGCGCCTGCACGGTGACCGCGCGCATCGTGGTGGAGGCGAACATGGGCGCCATCTCCACCGTCATGGCCTACGGCACCGAAGCGCAGAAGCGCCGCGCCGCCGAGCTCGTCCTGGCCGGCGACAAGCCGGCGATCTGCATCACCGAGCCCGACGCCGGCAGCGACGCCGGCGGCATGACCACCCGCGCCGACCGCCGCGGCAACCGCTATGTGCTGAACGGGCGCAAGCACTGGATCACCGGCGGCGGCATCTCCCGCCTGCACCTGATCTTCGCCCGGGTCTTCGACGAGGACGGCACCGACCTCGGCGTCGGCGGCTTCCTGGCCATTCGCGGCGAGGCCGAGGGCCTGCGCATCGTCCGACGGGAAACCACCATGGGCCTGTGCGGCATGCCGGAGGCGGAGCTGGCCTTCGAGGACATGGAAGTCCTGCCGGACATGGTCCTGCTCCCCCCCTCCGGCTTCCGCCGCGGCTTCGCCGATCTGATCAACGCCTACAACAGCCAGCGCGTCGGCGCCGGCACGGTGGCACTCGGCATCGCCCAGGGCGCCTTCGAACATGCGGTGGCCTGGGCGAAATCCCGCGAGCAGTTCGGCCGCCCGATCGGCGAGTTCCAGGGCCTGCAATGGATGCTGGCCGACATGCAGACCGCGCTCACCGCCGCGCGCCTGATGCTTTACGCCGCCGCGGAGTCGCGCGGCCCGGACGGCAGCGAATTCCCCGAGCCCGGCCTGGCCGCCCAGGCCAAGATCTTCGCCTCCGAGGCCGCCATCCGCATCGTCAACGACGCGCTCCAGGTCTTCGGCGCCCGCGGCTACTCCCGCGACTACCCGCTGGAGCGCATGGCGCGCGACGTGCGCATGTTCACCATCGGCGGCGGCACCGCCCAGGTCCTGCGCACCCTGGTCGCCGGGCGGGTATTGGGGTGGAAGCTGCCCCAAACCCGCGACGGCTACGCCTCATAGCACGAACCAGGTGTTGCTCGGCGCCGCCGGGCTGAACACATACAGCGACAGGTCCGGCACGCTGTCGGCGTTCACATCGCCCTGGAACCGCACCAGGTGCGGCGAGAGCTGGTCCCAGCGCAACTGCCCGGCAATGCCCGAGAACGGCATCGGCCCGATCAGGGTGAAGGCGTCGTTGGCCAGCGTCCCGGCGATCGCATCGATGCGCGACAGGTCCAGCTTCTCGCCCGCCGCCGGCTCGAAGTCGTTGAAGGTGAAGCGCCGCGTCGCCTCCGGCCCGATCGCCGCCTGGATGAAGCGGAACCCGTCCACCCCGCCGCCGCCGTTGATGATGTCCTGCCCCTGGCCGATCACGAACAGGTCGCCCCCCGCCGTGCCGGTCAGCGTCTCGCTGGCCGAGGTGCCATGGATCGTGTCGTCATCGCGCACCGTCCCGCTGGCGGTCGCCCGCGACAGCGCCGCCCCGCCGGAGGGATTGGACAACGCCAGCGTGAAGCTCTCGTTCAGCCCGCCCTCCGGGTTCGTATCCCCGGCGACGGCAATGGTGATCGTCTTGCTGGTCTGGTTCGGCGCGAAGGTCAGTCTCCCCCCCGCCGGCACCGCGCCGCCGGCGAAATCCGCCGCATTGGTCCCCACCGTCCCCGCCACCCCGCCCGGCGCATAGCTCCAGTCCACCGTGGTGGTCCCGCCCAGCGCGCCCGCCCGCTGCACGGTGAAGCTGAACACCGTGCTGCCGGCATTGCCCTCCGGCTTGCTGACATTGCTGCCGCCGAACCCCACCGAGATGTCGTCGTTGGTGATCAGCCCCTGCGCGCTGGCGGTGCCCAGCGTGGTGCCGCCCGAAGGTGCCGACAGCGTGACCGCAAACCGCTCGTTCAGCTCGCCCAGGCGGTCGGCCAGCACCGGGATGCTCACCACCCGGCTGGTCTGCCCGGCCGCGAAGCTGACCGTCCCGCCGGGCAACACTCCCCCGGCGAAATCCGCCGCATCGGCCGGCATCGTCCCCGTCCCCGCCGCCCCGGTCACCGCATACTTCACCGTATGCGCCACGCTGCTGTCCCCGCTGCGCGTCACGGTGAAGGTGAAGTCGGTCGTCCCGCTGCCGCTGCCCTCCGCCTTCTTCGCGCTGGCCGCCGCGATGTCGAACCGGGCGTCATCGTTGCGGATGATGCCCTGCGCGCTGCCGGTGTTCACCACCCCGCCGGCCGGTGCCGCCCCCAGCGTCACCGCAAACCGCTCATTGGCCTCGATCGCCGCGTCGCCCTGCACCACCACGCTCACGGTCGCCGCCGACTGCCCGGGCGCGAAGCTGACCGTGCCGGCCGGCAACACGCCGCCGACAAAGTCGCTGGCCGCCGCCGGCACCGTCCCCGCCCCGGCCACCCCCGCCACCGACCAGCCGATCGCCTGCGCCAGGTCCAGGTCGCCGCTGCGGGTCACGGTATAGGTATAGGTGGTCGGTCCCGCCTGGCCCTCCGCCCGGGTCTGGGTGCCGCCGACCAGCGCAAACCCGGTGCTGGACAGCCGCACCCCCAGCACCTCGACGATCCCGTCGGCAAAGCGCAGCCGCTCGATGCCGCTCAGCGTGTCGGTGCCGTCCGGCCCGCTGACCTGCAGCGTGACGGCGCCGAAGCTGAAGCCGTACTGCGCGTAGCTCCCCGCATAGACCGCGGTGTCGATGCCGGTCTGCCCGTCGATGCTGTCATCCCCGGCCCCGCCGGTGATCGCATCGTCGCCCTCGCCGCCATACAGCGTGTCCGCCCCCCCGGCCCCGTCGATCACGTCATCCCCGCCGCCGCCGCCGAAGCTGTCCG
>JBIPLY010000018.1:0-21800 GCA_044369385.1 Acetobacteraceae bacterium
GGAGAAGATCGATTTTCTCCGCATGATCGGCGCCGATCTGCGCCTGGTCCCCGCCAAGCCGTTCCGCGATCCCGGCAATTACGTCCATTACTCCCGCCGCCTGGCCGAGGAGCTGGGGGCGGTGTGGGCCAACCAGTTCGACAACCTGGCCAATCGCGAGGGCCACCGCAGCACCACCGGCCCGGAGATCTGGGCGCAGACCGACGGAAACATCGACGCCTTCACCTGCGCCTGCGGCACCGGCGGCACGCTGGCCGGGGTGGCGCTGGCGTTGAAGGCGGCGAACCCCGGCGTGCGCATCGTGCTGGCCGATCCCGAGGGCAGCGGGCTGCATGGCTGGGTCAAGTCCGGCGACCTCAGCATCGAGGGCAGCTCGATCACCGAGGGCATCGGCCAGTCGCGCGTGCCGGAGAACCTCGCCGGCGCGCCGATCGACGACGCGGTGCGCATCGGGGATGCCGAGGCGCTGGAGCAGGTGTTTGACCTGCTGATCCACGAGGGGCTGTCGATCGGCGGCTCGGCCGGCATCAATGTCGCCGCCGCGATCCGCGTCGCCCGCGCGATGGGGCCGGGGCACACCATCGTCACCATCCTGTGCGACGGCGGCGCGCGCTACCAATCGAAGCTGTTCAACCCCGAATTCCTGCGCGCCAAGGGCCTGCCGACGCCGCCGTGGATGGGCTGAGCGATGGGCGCACTCGACCGTTTCCTGTCGCTGGCCGGTGCGGCGGTGTCGGGGCATCCCGCGGGACAGCGCATTGCCGCCCTGTTGGCCGCCGCCCCGGAGCCCGCCGCCACCCCGGCGCCCGTGCAGCAGCCCGCCTGCGCCCACTTGCCCGCCGCCCTGGCCGCCACCCCGGCCCCGCTGGCCGCGGCGTTCGGCGCGCTGGCCCCGGATCTGGCCTGGCGCGGCCGCGACGGGCTGGCGGGCTATGCCGGCGCCCCCGTGCTCGGCCCCGCCGGGTTGCAGCAGCGCGGCGGGCTGGTGGCGGGGATCAGCCTGCTGGCGCCGCACGCCGCCTATCCGGACCACGACCACCCGCCGGAGGAAATCTACCTGGTGCTGTCCGGCGGCGAGTGGCGCAATGCCGAGACCCCCTGGCACGCCCCACGGCCGGGCGGGGTGGTGCACAACCCGCCGGGCATCGTCCATGCCATGCGCGCCGGGGAAATCCCGCTGCTGGCGCTTTGGTTCCTGCTGCCGCTGGATCAGCCGCCCGCCATGGCGCCATGATGCCCGCCCCGCCACTTCCCCCCCGCCGCTGCACCGGGACCGCGCGCCGCGCCGCCTTCGACCAGGCGGCGATGCATCGGGCACAGGCACCACCGGCGACCTCGGCGCGGTGATGGACCGGCGCGTCCCCGGCGGCAGCGCGGCGCAGATCGACATGCCGGTCACCAACCTGCGCCCGGGTCCGTTCCGGGCGCTGTGGCGCACCGGGGTGGCGGCGCGCATCGCCGATGGACGGATCCGGGACGACCTGCAGATCGGAGCGGCCGTGGCGCGGCGCCGGCGGGACAGCCCGATGCCGCTCACCCCGCCGCGCGGCGCTCCAGCAGCCGCAGCGCGTTCAGCGTCACCAGCACCGTCGCCCCGGTATCGGCCAGGATCGCCGGCCACAGCCCGGTGACGCCCAGCAGCGTGGTGACCAGGAACACCAGCTTCAGCCCCAGCGCGATGGCGATGTTCTGGCGGATATTGGCCATCACCCGGCGCGACAGCGCGATCATCGCCGCGACATCGCCGACCCGGCCATGCAGCACCGCGGCATCCGCCGCCTCCAGCGCCACATCCGTGCCGCCGCCCATGGCGATGCCGACATCGGCCGCCGCCAGCGCGGGCGCATCGTTGATCCCGTCGCCCACCTTGGCCACCACCTGGCCGGACGCCTGCATCGCGCGCACCGCCGCCAGCTTGTCCTCGGGGCGCAGCCCGGCTTGCGCTTCGATCCCCAGCCGGGCGCCGATCGCCGCGGCGGTGGCGGCATTGTCCCCGGTCAGCATCACCCGCCCGACGCCCAGGGCCGCCAGCGCCGCCAGCCCGGCGGCGGCATCGGCGCGCGGCTGGTCGCGCAGCGCGATAGCACCCCCCAGCACCCCATCGGCCACCAGCACCGCCACCGTCCGCCCGGTTTCGGCCATCCCCGCCAGGGTTTCCCGCGTCGCGTCGTCGGCCGCGGCCCGCGCCAGGGCCGCCTCGACCGAGCCCAGGAACAGCGCGCGGCCCTCGACCACTCCGGCGATGCCCTGTCCGGCCAGCGCCACCTCGCCCTCGGCGCGCGGGATCGCAAGCCCGTCCTCCGCCGCGCTGGCCAGGATCGCGGCGGCCAGCGGGTGGCTCGATCCCGCCTCCAGCGCCGCGGCCAGCCGCAGCACCTCGCGCGCCGGCAGGCCGAGGGCCACGACATCGGTCACCTCCGGCCGGCCGCGGGTCAGCGTGCCGGTCTTGTCGAAGGCGACCATGGTGACCGCGCCCAGCCGCTCCAGCACCGCGCCGCCCTTGACCAGCAACCCGCGCCGCGCGCCGGCGGAAAGCCCGGCGGCGATGGCGGCCGGGGTGGAGATCACCAGCGCGCAGGGGCAGCCGATCAGCAGCAGCGCCAGGGCCTTGTACACCCAGCCCGCCCAGTCCCCGTCCAGCAGCGGCGGCCCCACGGCGACCAGCAAGGCCAGCACCATGATCGACGGGGTGTACCAGCGCGCGAAGCGGTCGATCAGCCGTTCGGTCGGCGCGCGGCTCTCCTGCGCCTCCTCGACCAGGCGGAGGATGCGGGCGATGGTGTTGTCTGACGCTGCGGCGGTGACGCGGATGCGCAGGGCCGCGGCGCCGTTGACAGTGCCGGCGAAGACCACCGCCCCCGGCGCCTTGGCCACCGGCACGCTCTCGCCGCTGACCGGGGATTCGTCGACGCCGCCCTCGCCCTCGGCCACCACCCCGTCGGCGGCGATGCGCTCGCCGGGCCGCACCAGGATCAGTTCGCCGATCGCCAGCCGGGCGACCGGCACCGCGTGCAGCCCGTCCGCGCGCTCCACCAGCGCCTCGCGCGGCACAAGGTCGGCCAGTGCCCGAATGCCGGCGCGCGCGCGGCCCGCCGCCACGCCTTCCAACATTTCGCCGACCAGGAACAGCAGCACCACGCTGGCCGCCTCCTCGCCGGCGCCGATCGCCAGCGCGCCGATCGCGGCGACGACCATCAGCGTTTCGATCGAGAACGGCGTGCCCGCCCGCGCCGCCCGGAAGGCGCGACGGGCGATCGGCCCCAGCCCGACCAGCACGGCGGCGGCAAACGCCCAGGGCGCCACCGCTGGCACCAGCCAGGCCGCCAGATGCGCCGCCGCCAGCCCCGCGGCACAGGCCAGAACCAGCGCCGCCTTCGGCCCGTGCCACCAGCGCGGCGACTCGACGGCGACTCGCGACGACTCGGTGAATTCTGGCTCCGGCCCCGCCGCGCCCGCGGAAGAAAGCCCGTAGCCAAGCCCGACCACCTGCCGCTCCACCGCCGCCAGCACCGCCGCGTCACCATGGCGCACCACCAGCGTAGCCGCGGAGACCGACACCGCCACATCGACCACGCCCGGCACGCGCCGCACCGCGGTGTCGATCTTGGCCGCGCACGCCGCGCAATCCATGCCGTCCACGCGATAGCGCGTGCGCAATTCGGTTTCGCCCATCGCCCGCCCCTTGCATCACTCGCCGGGCAGGCTAATTCCTCTAGCGGCTAGAGGAGCAAGCGGCATGAGCGTGGCAATCGGCGAGGCGGCGCGGATCAGCGGGGTGAAGGTGCCGACGATCCGCTATTACGAGCAGATCGGCCTGCTGCCGCCGCCCCTGCGCAGCGAGGCCGGGCGGCGGCATTTCGCCCCCGCCGAGCTGAAGCGCCTGGCCTTCATCCGCCACGCCCGCGAGCTGGGCTTCGAGGTCGAGTCGATCCGCACCCTGCTGGCGCTGCAGGACGACCCCAACCAGCCCTGCGCCAGCGCGGATGCCATCGCCCGCGCCCGGCTGGCCGAGGTCGAGGCCCGCATCCGCAGCCTGCTGGCGCTGAAGGCGGAGCTGGAAACCATGGTCGAGGGCTGCCGCCACGGCGCCGTCGCGGATTGCCGGGTGATCGAGGTGCTGGCCGACCATGGCGAGTGCCGGCATCATCATTGATGGGGGGAAGCAAGCAAGATTCTTCACATGGAGACGGAGAGACGAAGCGAAGCAGGGCGCACCATGTCTCTTCGCCTCTTCGTCTCCATGTGATCTGCTTGCTTTCTGCCTTGGCTAAGCGAACGGCTCCGCCACGCGGGGCCAGAACGGGCGCGTCACCTTCGTATAGGGCAGGTTGACGAAATCCGCCCCCACCGTCCCGGGGGCGGCGACATAGCGCACCGCGGTCGCGATCGGGGCGAAGCCGGCGTAGAAATGCTGCATCGACTTGACCACCACGATGCGCTTGTCGTCCAGCGTCAGCCCCAGCCCGGTGAAGGCGTCGGGGTGGAAGACCTGCTGGCGCTTGCTGGTCAACACGATGTGGATGCCATCGGCCTCGACCCAGGCCGAACGGCCATATTGCGCGCGCCCGCCGCCCAGGCCGCGCTGCGTGTGCCCGTCGACCACCGCGCGCACCGTCACGCGCAGGTCGATCGGCGCGCCGGAGACCGGGCCGCTCTTGCCGCCGATGCGCAGGTCGAAGCTGGCCCCCACCCCGGCCTCGGCGCAGAAGGCGACCGCAATCGGGTCCCAGAAGCAGCCGATCGCCGCCCCGCGCACGCCGCGTTCCACCAGGCGGCGCAGGAAGAAAGTGCTATCGCTCGGCGCCCCGCCGCCGGCATTGTCGGCGACATCGGCCAGCACGACCGGCCCCGCCGGGGCGGCCAGCGCGAAGTCGATGCCCTCGTCGATGGTGTCGTGCGGCGTCACCGTGCGGTCGCGCATCGCCCAGACCTCCTGGTGCAACTGCGCCGCCAGGGCGGCCGCCTTTGCCCGGTCGCCATCGGCGATGACGACGAACTTCGCGCCGACCTCGGCGACGTCCGCCCAGGGGAAGCCGTGGCCGAAGGAGACGGAGAGGATGCCGTCGCGGCCCTCCAGCGCCTGCATCCGGGCCACAAAGCTCTTGGTCGGCTCGACCGGGGTGCGCCACATGCCGACCATCCGGCAATCATGCAGCGCCACCACCGGCTTGGTCTTGCCGGCAATGGCGTCGCGCACGATGGCATAGAGCTCCTCGGCCCGCTCCAGCCCGTCGATATGCGGGTATTCCTTGAAGATCACCGGCAGGGCGTTGTCGCAGATGTCGTCGGTCAGGTGGCAGTGCAGGTCCAGCTCGACGCCGATCGGCACATCCGGGCCGACGATCGCCCGCGCCCGCTTCAGCACGTCGCCCTCGCAATCGTCGTAGCCGTCGGCCACCATCGCGCCGTGCAGGAACAGCAGCACGCCGGAGACCGGGAGCGCCGCGCGCAGGTCGTCCAGCAACGTGTCGCGCAGCTCCTCATAGACCGCGCGCACGATCGGGCCGGACGGCTCGGTGGTGGCGCAGATGCTCTCGACGATGCCAAACCCGTCCGCCTCGCCGCGCTGGCGCCATAGCGCGAGCACCCCGTTGCCGCCGCCCACCACCGGCTGCAGGCTGCCGTCGCGGCGGTAGAACGGCTTGTCCACCTTGAAGGCGTTCATCCCGGTCGGCACCGGCGACCAGGTGTTGGTTTCGGTCAGGAAGGCGGCGGTGAACAGCTTCATGGCGCGGCTCCGGTTGACCAGGCGACTGTAGCGTGCCGGGCCACGCAGCCCAAATGGCTCAGCGCCGGCCCCGCGCGGAAGCCGGGGCGACGCTTCATCGCCGCTGCCCGGCGCCTCGGCCAAGGGGAGGTGCCAGGGGGAGGTGCCAGGGGGAGGTTGAGCTCACCCGCGGCACCATGCCGCCCGCCGATGTCATGGCGGGATGCCACGCCAGGCTTGACGGCGCATCCACGATCCTGGAATTTAGTTCCATGATCCTGGATTTCTCATGACCGACCTCAACGCCCGCATCGGCGCCCGCATCCGCCAGCTTCGCGCCGCCCAGGACCTGTCGCTGGAGGCGCTGGCCGAGCGTGCCGGGGTCAGCCGCTCGATGATCTCGCTGATCGAGCGCGGTGCGGCCAGCCCGACGGCCGTGGTGCTGGAGCGGCTGGCGACCGGGCTCGGGGTGATGCTGGCCACGCTGTTCGACGCGCCGGCCGCCCCGCCCGCGCCGATCAGCCGCCGCGCCCAGCAGACCGAATGGCGCGACCCGGCCAGCCGCTACCTGCGCCGCAACCTCACCCCGCCGGGGCTGGCGACGCCGTTGCGGCTGGTGGAGGTGGCGTTCCCCGCCGGCGGGCGCGTGGCCTATGAAAGCGGCGCGCGTGGCGCGGTGGTGCACCAGCAGATCTGGGTAATCGAGGGCGCGATGGTGGTGACGCTGGGCGAGGCGGCCCATGCGCTGGAGCAGGGCGACTGCCTGGCGATGGTGCTGGACCGCCCGATCACCTTCCACAACCCGACGCCGCACCCGGCCCGCTACCTGGTGGCGATCGTCGAGCCGGCGGGGGGCCGCTGATGGACCCGCTCCTGGTGGCCGCCGCCCTGGCCAGCGCCGTGCTGCATGCCGGGTGGAACGCGGCGGTGAAGGCCAGCGCCAACCCCACCCGCACCGCGACGGCCCAGATGGGCTTCGCCGCCCTGGTCGGGCTGCCGGGGTTGTACTGGACCGGGCTGCCGGCGGCGGAGTCCTGGATCTGGATCGCCCTGTCCACCGGGCTGAACACGCTGACCGTGCCGGCGATGCTGCGCGCCTATGCGCTGGGCGGGTTCGGCATCGTCTATCCGGTGCTGCGCGCCGTCGCCGTGCTGCTGGTGGTGCCGCTGGCCGCCGTGGTGGCGGGCGAGATGGTGGGGCCGTTCGGCCTGGCCGGGGTGGCGGTGATCGCGCTGTCGCTGCTGGTGCTGGCGGTGGAGGGCGCGCGGGCGCAAGGGGCGAACCTGCGCGCGCTGGGCTGGACGCTGGCGGCCGGGCTGGGCACGGCGCTCTATGTGATCTGCGATGCGCAGGGCGTGCGGGCCTCCGGCTCGCCCTGGGCCTACGGGATCGTGGTCTCGCTGACCAACGCGCTGGCGATGCTGCTGCGCCAGCGCCGCAACCTGCCGGGGATGGCCGAGCTGCCCGGGGTGATGGGGGTGGCGGTGCCGGCGGGCGTGGCCTCGATGGTGTCGTACCTGCTGATCCTGTGGGTGTTCAGCCTGGCGCCGATCGCCCCGGCGGCGGCCCTGCGCGACACCTCGGCGCTGTGGGCGATCATCATCGCCGCCCTGGTGCTGCGGGAGCGGTTCACGGCGATCCGGGTGGCGGCCGTGCTGCTGGCGGCCGCCGCGGTGCCGCTGTTGCGGTTGGGCTGATGCGGTTGGGCTGACGAGGGGCCGGCTTCGTGCGAAAGACCCGGCGGGCAGAAAGGGACATGACATGCGGGACCTGACCGACGAGGCGCTGCTGGCCGAGGTCAATGCCTGGGTGGCGATCGAAAGCCCGACCCAGGATGCGGCGGCGGTGAACCGGATGGCCGACCTTGTCGCGGCGAAGCTGCATGCCATCGGCGCGCGGATCGAGCGCCTGGCGGGGAAGGACGGATTCGGCGACATCCTGCTGGGCCACATCGCCGGCGAGCGCAACGGCCCCGGCGTGCTGCTGCTGGGCCATATCGACACGGTGCATCCGCTCGGCACGCTGGCCGGCGCGCTGCCGATGCGCGTGGAGGAAGACCGCGCCTATGGCCCGGGCATCTACGACATGAAGGGCGGCAATGCGATGGCGCTGGCAGCCCTTGCGCATCTGCACGCCACCGGGCGGCGGCCGAAGCTGCCGGTGACGGTCATGATGATCCCCGACGAGGAGGCCGGCAGCCCCAGCTCCCGCGCGGCGATCGAGGCGCAGGCGCGGCTGCACCGCGCGGTGCTGGTGCCGGAGCCCTCCGGCTTCGGCGGGCGGCTGACCGTGGCGCGGCACGGCATCGCGCGCTGGCACCTGCGCACCATCGGTCGCCCCGCCCATGCCGGCGCCTATCACGCCGAGGGGCGCAGCGCGATCCGCGAGATGGCGCGCCAGATCCTGGCGATCGAGGCGCTGACCGACCATGCGCGCAACTTCTTCGTCAATATCGGCACCGTCTCCGGCGGCACGCACGAGAACATGGTGCCGGCGGAATGCCGCGCCATCTGCTACGCGCTGGTGCCCACGGCGACGGAGGAGGCGGAGTTGCGCGATGCCTTGCTGGGGCTGCGGCCGCATGATCCGGATGTGCGGCTGGAGGTGATGCAGGGCATCTCGCGCCCGCCATTCTCCAAGACCCCGGCGATCCAGGCGCTCTATGACCACGCCACCGCCCTGGCGCGGGAGATCGGCTTCGAGCTGGCCGGCGAGCGCGTGGCCGGCGGCGGCAGCGACGGCAACTTCACCGGCGCGCTGGGCATCCCGACGCTGGACGGGCTGGGGGTGATCGGCGACGGCCCGCACACGCATCACGAGCACCTGCTGGTGTCGTGCCTGGTGCCGCGCACCCGGCTGCTGGTGCGGCTGTTCGAGACGCTGGGCGAGGCGGGGACGCTGCCCGAGGGCTGAGCGTCAACCGGGCTTCGCCGCCGCCCCGAAGATGTCCCGAACCATCCGCCGCGCCCCCACCCATTGCTGGGTGAAGTAGCCGCCGGTGGCCAGCGCCTCCTCGGCGGTGGGATCGCCGGTCTGGACGAACTCGCGCGAGAAATCGGCGGTGCGGAACAGCATGTCCCACCACGGCAGGACGGCGCCGTAATTGACGCTGATCTCACCGGCGGCGGTCACGCCGTGATGGGCGCGGTGGAAGCGCGGCGAGACCAGCAGCCGCTCGCCGAGCCAGCCATAGGAGACGCGGGCATTGGCGTGGCTGAGGCTTTCGATCAGGCGCAGCAGCAGCACCAGCAGCGGGAACTGCATCGGCGGCACCCCGATCAGCAGGGCGATGCCGGTGAACCAGGCGAAGCCGATGATGTCGTCCAGCAGGTGGTTGCGGTCATCGGACCAGAAGGTCATCTGGCGCTGGGCATGGTGCAGGGCGTGCAGCGAGTACCACCAGCGGAAGGCGTGGCTCAGCCGGTGGCGCCAGTATTCGCCGAAGTCCAGGATGATGGCGTAGAGCAGGAAGGTCAGGACGGGCATGCCGAAGAGGAACGGGAAGATGCGCTCCAGCGTGGGCGGCACGTAGCCCATGTCGGTGAGCACGCCGTTCAGCTCGACCTGCAGCTTGAAGAACAGCACGAAGGTGATCAGCGGCAACAGGCCGACGCGGCTGATGAAGGTGTAGAGCACGTCGACGAACACCGCCTTGGCATCCGGCCAGCGCTCCACCGGGCGCCAGTGTTCCAGCGGCACGCAGATGGCGAAGGTGACCACCACCTGGGCGGCGCCATAGACGGCGAACAGCGCCCAGCCGAAGGAGATATCCTCCCACTGCACCAGGCCGAGCCGGAACAGCAGCGGCAGCAGCAGGGTTTCCTGGATCCAGCCGGCGGCGGTGTCGAATGCGGGGATCATGGGGCGGGGATCATGCGCTGGCGCGGGGATTGAGGAAGATGCCGTGCGGCGAGCGGCCGACATCGATGGTGGTGAACTCGCCATTGGCGGGGTTCAGCACCGCGACCTTGTGGACGAAGCGCATGGTGAACCAGACCTTGCCGTCCGGCGCGAATTCCAGGTCGTCCGGCCCGCCCGGCAGGCGGTACCGCCGCAGCGGATCGAGGGTGGCGGCGTCCAGCACCACCACCGACTGCGCCTCGAGGCGGTTGTTCACCCAGATGGTCTTGCGGTCCGGCGAGCGGAACAGCGTGTGCGCGCCCTTCCCGGTGCGGATGCGGCGCACGACCTTGCCGGTCCTGGTGTCCATCACCGTGACGTCGTCGCTGCCCATGTTGCCGGTCAGCACATGGGCGCCATGCACCAGCACGCCGGCCGGGGCCGCGCCGCATTCCTCGTTCCAGACAATCTCCAGCGAGCGCAGGTCGATCGCCGCGATGCGCCCGGTGCCCTGCAGGCTCATGAACACCCGGGAGCTGTCCGGCAGGAAATCCATGTGGCTCGGCATGGTGCGGATCGGGAAGCGCTTGAGCAGCTTGTAGCCGTCGGCCTCGTAGACATCGACCTGGTTGCGCGCCAGGCCGGCGACGATGAAGTGCTTGCCGTTCGGGCTGAACTGCAGGTGATAGGGGTTGGAGATCGGCATGCGCCGCAGCACGGCGAAGGTCGCGGGGTCCAGCACCTGAAGCTCGTTGCCGGAGCTGTCGCCGATCAGCAATTCCTTGCGGTCCGGGGTCAGCGCCCAGTGATGCGGTTCGCGCAGCACCGGGATGCGCCGGGTTTCGCGGCGCGTGGCCATGTCGATGACGCTGAGCGAGGCGGCACCCGAGTTCATGATCAGCACCGCGCCCGTGCCGGTGGCCCGCGCCGGCCGCGGCAGCAGCGCCGCCGCCCCCAGGCCGAGTGCCGCGCGGCGACCCAACGCCGAAAAGTCTTTCGCCCACATATCAGAAGGTTCCGAAGGAATATTCACGGCATAAGATAGCACGCGCCGCCGCGGCGGGTCCATCGTCACGCCGCGTTGCGATCATGCGCGCCGGGCATGGGCCGGCTTGACCGGGATCATGGCGACTCCGTCAGCGCGGCTTCTCCGGCCGCGCCGCCACCAAGCCGGCAGCGACGATCACCACCGCCCCGGCCAAGGTCCAGATATCCGGCAACGCGGCGAACAGCGCCCAGCCCAGCACCGCCGACCACAGCAGCGACGAATAGCTGAACGGCGCCAGCAGCGAGGCCGGCGCGAAGCGATACGCCTGCACCATCAGATACTGCCCCGCCGAGGCCACCAGCCCCAGCGCCACCGCCAACGCCCAGTCCCACGGCCCGGCCCAGGCCCAGCCGAACGGCAGCAGGAAGGTCATCGCCACCAGCCCGACCACGGCGGACCACATCAGCGTCGTCGCCGTCGGGTCATGCCCGGCCATGCGCCGCGTCAGCACCACCGCCACCGCCCAGGCCGAGGACGACGCCACCACCAGCAGCGCCGCCGGCTGGAACGCCTCCGTCCCCGGCCGCACGATCACCAGCACGCCGAGCAGCCCCACCACGATCGCCGCCCAGCGCGCCGCGCGCACCACCTCGCCCAGCACCACCACCGACAATGCCGTGATCAGCAGCGGCGAGATGAAGCCCACCGAGGTCGCCTCGGCCAGCGGCATGGTCTGGATCGCCAGCACGTAGAACAGCGCCGAAACCACCAGCAGCAGCCCGCGCCAGACCTGCAACTGCGGCTGGCGCACCCGCATCCGCCCGCCGGCGCTGCGCCGCACCAGGATCCAGGCGAAGGGCACGAACACCAGGTAGCGGATCCAGTTGATCTGCATCACCGGCATCGACTGCCCCAGCCACTTGGCCATGGCATCGGACAGGGTGAAGCAGAACACCGCGCCCAGGATGGTCAGGATGCCGCGCAGCGGTCGGTCGGAATTCGTCTCGGTCATGTCAGATGCTTCGCCACCAGCGCCGGGTCAGGGCCAGGGCGAGCAGTCCCTGCGCCCCGATCAGGGCGGTGGCGTGCGGCGCCCCCAGCCAGTCCGCCAGCAGCCCCAGATGCAGGAAGCCCAGCGGCGCAGAGCCGATGCACACCGCCAGCACCCCGAACACCCGGCTGCGCGCCTCGGGCGGGGCCAGCACATAGACCAGGGTGGATTGCATCACCCCGAAGCCGGAACTCGCCGCCCCCACGGCGATCAGCGCCACCCCGGCGGAGAGCGGCCCGGGTGCGAAGGCGAACGCGATCGTGGCCGCCAGATACGCCGCGGTGCCGCCGACATAGGTGGCGCGGAAGCCGCCCGGGCGCAGCCACAGCGCCAGCGCCGCGGCGGAGGCCAGCGCCCCCAGCCCGTCCATCCCCGCCAGCAGCCCGATCTGCGGCGCGGTCAGCCCCAGCGCGCCGGCGCCGATCACCGGCACCATGCTGGTCGCGGGCCAGCCCCACAGGTTGAAGATCAGCGTCACCACCATCGTGCCCATCAGCCGCGGATCGCCGCGCACCACCGCGAAGCCGCCGGCGATGCGCGCGATCAGCGACACGCCGCCGCTGGCCATGAACGGGTTGCGATACGCCAGCCGCCAGGCCGCCAGGATCGGCACCAGATAGAGCAGCGCGCCCAGCGCAAACGCCCCCTCGATCCCCGCCACCGCCAGCAGCGCGCCCCCCAGCGCCGGGCCGACCAGGCGTGCGGCATTGCCCGCGCCGATATCCAGCGACATCGCCGCACTCAGCCGCGCCGCCCCCACTACCTCGCCGATCAGGAAGCGCCGCACCGTGTTGTCGCTGGCCCAGGCCATGCCGTTCAGCAGGCTGGCCAGCGCCAGGTGCCACACCGCCAGCCGCCCGGACCAGGCCAGCCCCGCCAGCGCCGCCGAGGTCGCCGCCATGGCCACCAGCACCCCCAGCAACAGCCAGCGCCGCTGCACCCGCTCCCCCACCGCGCCGAAGGCCAGGCCCAGCACGCCCATCGGCAGCATGCGCAGCATGGTCAGCATGGCGACCACAAAGGCCGAGCCGGTGGCCTGCCAGGCGAACACCGCCATCGCCAGCGTGTCCAGCCAGCGCACCACGGAGGAGATGCTGCCGATCAGCCACAGCCGCCGGTAATCGGCGACGGCGAAGGCCGAAAGCCGTCCCGCGATCATGTTGCGAATCCGCGCGTCACTGCTGGCGCTTCCCCAAACCCCGGCGAGTGGTAGGCGAGCCGCCGGCGGCTGCCTAGCAGGGCCGTGCGCCCCCCTGCCCTGCTTGCCCCGCCTATGTGGAACCGGCACCTATGCTGGCGCAAACCAAGGGGGCGGCGATGGACGATTTCTACCACGACGGCAATCGGGCGATGCAGGACAGCTTCGCCAGCCGCGCACTCGCCGACCGCCTGGCCGGGCGGGCGCGGCGCGCCTTCAGCGATGACGACCGCGGCTTTGTCGAGAGCGCGATCTACTTCTTCCTGGCCACCGCCGACGCCCAGGGCCGGCCGGACTGCTCCTACAAGGGCGGGCCCCTCGGCTTCGTGCGCGTGATCGGCCCGTCCGAGCTGGCCTTCCCCGACTACGACGGCAACGGCATGTTCAAGAGCCTGGGCAACCTGGGCGTGAACCCGCATGTCGGCCTGCTGTTCATCGACATGCACGGCCGCCCGCGGCGCCTGCGCGTGAACGGGCGGGCCAGCGTCACCCGCGACGATGCCCTGCGCGCGCAAACGCCGGGCGCGCAGCTCATCGTGCGCGTGGCGGTGGACGCGATCTTCTCCAACTGCCCGCGCTATATCCCGCAACTCGGGATGGTGGAGGCTTCGCCCTATACGCCGCAGGCCGGAGTGGCGCCGGTGGAGCCGGGGTGGAAAGGCTTCGATGTGTTCAAGGACGTGGTGCCGCCAAGGCAGGACGGCAGCTAAGAAAGCAGTTCTTTTTTGAAAAAAAGAACCAAAAAACTTTTACCCATTTTCATCCGGCGCTCCTGAGGGAGCCGTGTGCCAACGGATAAAGTTTTTTTGATTTTTTTTGTTCACAAAAAGAAGACTCTTACTTGACTGCTTCCAGGATCACCCGCAGCACCTTCCCGAACTGCCCGGAGCTGACCTGGTTCCCTGCCCGGTCGGTATCCACCCGGTGCACGATCACCGCATCCAGCGCCGGCACCACCACGATGTAATGCCCGCCGGCGCCGCGCGCGGAATAGGTGCCTTCCGGCACGCGGGCGTTGGGAAAATGAATCCCGGCCCGCGCCACCCACCACATGTAGCCATAGGCCCCGGCCAACCCGGCATCGGAAATCGGCGCCACGCTGTCCGCCACCCAGGCTTCCGGCACGACCTGCTGCCCGCCCCAGCGCCCGCCGCGGAGAAAAAGCTCGCCAAACCGCGCCAGGTCGCGCGCCGTCATGCGGAACGGATAGGCCGGGTGGTCGGAGGCCTCCAGCGGCACATAGACCCCGTCCCGCGCCGGCACGAAGTCCTGCATGCCGATCGGATCGGCGATCCGGGTCTTGAAGTCGGCGTAGAGGTCGGCCCCGGTCAGCTTGCCGTAGATCGTGCCCAGCGCGTTGAAATCCCAGTTGTTGTAGCACCAGGCAACGCCCGGCCCCTGGCTGTGCCGCGCCGGCTTGATCGCCAGCATGTTGGGCGATTCGTAGCCGGAGGGGTGGTACACGCCGGAGCGCGCGGCCAGCAGGTGATGCACGGTGGCCAACTTCTCGCGCTCGGACAGCCCGAGCTTGTCGTCGATCCCCAGCGCGCCCAGCGTCGCATCCAGATCGACTTGCCCGAGCGCGTCCCGGATGCCGTAGAGCGCGCTGAGAAAGCTCTTGCGGATCGAGTGCACGTTGCGATGCCGCGCCACATCGCCCCAGGCATCCACCACCTTGCCGCCGACGACGATCATCACCGATTCGGTATTGATCGCGGCAGATACCGCACGGGCGCGGGCCAGGGTGGCCGAATTCCAGCCGATCTGCTCGGGCGACTGCCAGCGCGCCCAGGTTCCGATTTCATCCATTGTCAGGTCAGCCTCTTTGGTTCCTTCGGGTCGCGACGAAACGGGTTGCGGTCTCTATCTGCGTCTGGATTCGCACGGGTCCAGGCAGCCATCCTTGCTGCGCGTGAGCGTTCCTCCGGACCTTTTGTCTCGGCCGCCTTGTGCCCAGCCAGTCGCTGAACCTGCTTCCGCTTGGCGTCGTCGCGAGAGCTCATTCGATGATGCTCCTCTGATGAGTCTACGCATAGGCCGAGGCATCAAACCCGTCCGGCACCACCCCGCGCGGGCGGATCATGTCATACGGCCCGCGCGCCAGAAACCGCCCCTGTCCCGGTGCCGCCTGCACCACCCCGTCGCGCATCGCCACCTGGCCGCGCAGCAGGGTGGCGACCGGCCAGCCGGTGACTTCCATGCCCTCGTACGGCGTGTAGTCCATCACCGACTGCATCAGCCCGTTGGTCAGCGTCACCCGCCTTGCGGGGTCCCACAGCACCAAATCGGCATCGAAGCCTGGGGCGATGCTGCCCTTGCGCGGATACAGCCCGAACAGCCGGGCCGGGTTGGTGGCGGTGATGCGCACGAAGGTGTTGAGGTCGATGCGGCCCTTCACCACGCCCTCGCTGAACAGGATCGGCAGGCGCGCGGCCAGGCCGGGCACGCCGTTCGGGATGTCGCGGAACGCGGCGGTGGTGCCGTTGACCGGCTTGCCCTTCGGCCCGGAGAACGTCCATCCGGAATGGTCGGAGCTGACCACATCCAGCGTGCCGCGGCGCACATCGGCCCAGAGCCTGGCGTGATCGGCGGCGGTGCGCGGCGCCGGCGAGCACATGAACTTCGCCCCCTCGAAGCCCGGCCGGTCCATGTCGGCCGCGGTCAGGGTGAAGTATTGCGGACAGGTCTCGCCCCAGACCTTCAGCCCCGCCGCCTGGGCGCGGGCGATCTCTTCCGCAACCTCGGTGCAGGAGACATGGAACACCTGGATCGGCTGGTCGACCAGCTCGGCCAGCGCGATGGCGCGGTGGGTGGCCTCGCGCTCGATCATCTTCGGGCGCGACCAGGCGTGGTACATCGGCGCGGTGCGGCCGGCGGCCAACAATGCTTCGGTGCGCCAGCGGATCGCCTCGTAGTTCTCGCAGTGCACGGTGACCAGCGCGCCCTCCCGCCTTGCGGCGGCCAGGACGCGCAGATAGGCGCGGTCGTCCAGGTGCAGCGGGTCGTAGGTGAGGAAGACCTTCAGGCTGCGCACGCCTTGCGCCACCACCTGCGGGATCTCCTTCCAGATCACGTCGTCGGTGGCATCGGTGATGATCTGGTGGAAGGAATAATCGACCATCGACTGCTGCGCGCGGCGCTGATACTCGGCAAGCGGACCCAGGATGCCGCCGCCCTTGAACTGGGTGGAGAAGCTGATCACCGAGGTGGTGCCGCCGACCAGACAGGAGCGGCTGCCGGTCTCCCAGGTCTCCTCGTCCGCCCCGCCGCCCTCCTGGAGCTGCTCGATGTGGCAATGGGTGTCGACGCCCCCGGGCAGCACCAGCAGCCCGCCGGCATCCAGCGTGGCCGCGCCCTCCAGCTTCTCGCCGAGGGCGGCGATGCGCCCGTCGCGGATGCCGATATCGGCGCGCATCGTGTCGCTGCCGGTCACCACGGTGCCGCCGCGCACGACGAGGTCGTATTCCGCCATGTCGATGTCCTACCCTGTTCGCCGCCATGCAAGCGATTCCGCCGCGCCGCCGCAAGCGGTTCCATGCGGTGGTCCGGGAGATACGACGATGCGCCTGAGCAACACGACCATCCGCGCCACCGGGGCGGCGATCACGCTGCGCTTCGAGGGGCGGGAGATCCCGGCGATCGCCGGCGAGACGGTGGCCGCCGCGCTGTCGGCCGCCGGGGTGGTGGCGCTGCGGGCGATGCCGGACGGGGCGCCGCGCGGGCTGCATTGCGGCATGGGGGCGTGCTTCGATTGCGTGGTGACGATCGACGGGCGGCACGGCCAGCGCGCCTGCCAGGTCAAGGCCGCCGACGGGATGGCGGTGTCCGGCGCGGCGCCGGCGGAGCTTCACCCGCTGTGCGAGACAGCGGCGGCGACGGAGCATCGGGTGTGCGACGTGCTGGTGATCGGCGCCGGGCCCGCGGGGCTGGCCGCGGCCGTCGCGGCGGCGGAGGCCGGTGCGCAGGTCGTGGTGCTGGACGAGCGCGACGCGCCGGGCGGGCAGTATCACAAGCCCTTGGCGCCCAGCCACGATGCCGTCGCTCCCGATGCCCAGCACCGCGAGGGTGCCGCGCTGCGGGTGCGGGCCGGGCGGGCCGGGGTGGTGCTGCTGACCGGCGCGATGGTGTGGGGGGCGTTTCCGCATGATGCGGCGGCGGCCGAGGTGGCGGCGGTGATCGGCGGACAGGCGATGGTGTTCGCACCCCGTCGCCTGGTGCTGGCGCCCGGCGCGCATGAGCGGCCGGTGCCGCTGCCGGGCTGGACGCTGCCGGGGGTGATGACCACGGGCGGGGTGCAGGCGCTGGTGCGGGCGCAGCGCGTGCTGCCCGGAGCGCCGGTGCTGGTGGCCGGCAGCGGGCCGTTGAACCTGCAACTGGCCTGCGAATTGCTCGCCGCCGGGGTGCGGGTGGCGGCCGTGGTGGAGGCGGCGGCGAAGCCGGGCTTGGCCGGTTGGAAAACCTCGCTGGCGATGGCGCTGGCCGATGGCGGGCTGGTGCGGCAGGGCTTGGGCTATCTGGCGGCGTTGCAGCGGGCCGGGGTGCCGGTGCTGTGGGGCAGCCAGGTGGTGGCGCTGGAGGGCGAGGGGCGGGTTGAATCGGCACGCGTGGCGACGCCGCAGGGGGAGGCGCGGATCACGGCTGCGGTGGTGGCGCTGAATGCCGGGTTCCAGCCGGAGACCGGGCTGGCGCGGGCGCTGGACCTGCCGCACCGCTTTGTCGACGAGGGGGTGGGGTATCTGGCCACCGAGACCGATGCCGACGGGCGCACGGCATCGGGGGACATCTTTGCCGTGGGCGACGGGGCGGGGATTGGCGGGTCGCGGGTGGCGCTGGCGGCCGGGCGGCTGGCGGGGTTGGCGGCGGCGCGCGATCTGGGGTTTTCCGTCGGCGATGGGGCGGCGGAGCGGGCGGCGCTGGCCAAGGCGCGGCGGTTCCAGGCGGCGCTGTGGGTGCTGTTCCGCCCCGCGGTGGCGTGGCTGGCGCTGGCGGACGAGGTGGTGGTCTGCCGCTGCGAGGCGGTGACGGCGGGGCGGTTGCGGGCGGAGATCGAGGGCGGGCTGGTCTCGGTCGCCGCGCTGAAGAAGGCGACGCGGGCGGGGATGGGGCGGTGCCAGGGGCGGTTCTGCGCGGCGACCATCGCCCGGCTGTGTCCCGGGGTGCCGGATGCGGCGAGCTTTGCCGCGCCGCGGCTGCCGGTGCGCCCGGTGCCGGCGGCGGCGCTGATGTTCGAGGAGGGCGAGTTCGACGCGCCGTTGCTGGAGCGGCCGCAGACCAACCAGATTGCCATGCCGGTGGTGCCGGCGCGCGCCGAGGTCCGGCAGGTCGACGTGCTGGTGATCGGCGGTGGCTCGATCGGGTTGGCGGCGGCGTATTACCTGGCGAAGGGGGGTGCGCAGGTGATGGTGGCGGAGCGCGACGAGGGGGGCATGGCGGCGGCGACGGCCAATGCCGGCAGCCTGCATGCGCAGCTTCTGTCCTATGATTTCGGCTATGACGGGATGCCGGCGGATGGCGGTCCGGCGGCGCATACCTTGCCGTTGCAGCACCAATCCATCGCGCTGTGGCAGGCGATCGCGGCCGAAGCCGGGGAGTCGCTGGGGCTGGTGATCGAGGGCGGGCTGATGGTGGCGGCGACGGCGGACGACATGGAATGGCTGCGGGCCAAGGTGGCGATGGAGCGGCGGATCGGGATCGAGAGCCATCTGATCGGGCCGAACGAGCTGCGTGCGATGGCGCCGCATCTGGCGCCCGATCTGCTGGGGGCGGATTGGTGCCCGGCGGAGGGGCGGATCGATGCGCTGCGCGGGACCATGGCGCTGTCGAAGCTGGCGCAGGGGCATGGGGCGGAGCTGCTGCGCGGGGCGGAGGTGCGGGGGATCGCGGCGGATGCGAAGGGCTGGCGGGTGGCGACGTCGCGCGGGGAAATTCTGGCCCGGCGGGTGGTGAACTGTGCCGGGGCCTGGGGGGGGCGGATCGGGGCGATGGTGGGGCTGGATTTGCCGGTGACCGGGACCATCCAGCAGGTGATCGTGACCGAGCCGGCGCCGCGCCTGGTGGACAAGCTGGTGGCGCTGTCGCGGCGGCATCTGTCGCTGAAGCAGCAGGAGAGCGGCGGGCTGCTGATCGGCGGCGGGTGGTTCGGCAGTTTCGATGCGAAGGACGGGCGCAGCCGGAATCTGCGGCGCAATATCGAGGGCAATCTGTTTGTGGCGGCACGGGTGCTGCCGGCGTTGCGGGGGTTGCATGTGATCCGAAGCTGGACCGGGGTGGCGCCGATGCTGGACCGGGCGCCGATCCTGGGCGAGGCGCCGGGCCTGCCGGGGTTTTTCAACGCGCTGTGCGGGGTGGCCTATACGCTGGGGCCGATCTGCGGGTGGATGGCCGCACAGGAGGTGCTGCACGGGGAGAAGCCCGATCCGCGGTTCACCCTGGCGCGCTTCGGATGAGGGATCGGGTTTTTCTGGGTGCCGGGGTGTTGGCGCTGCTGCTGGCCGCCGCGCTGAATCTTCGCGGGGCGGCGTTCGCGCTGCAGGACTTCAATGAGTGGGCCTATCAGGGCTGGGTGATCGGGCAGATTTTGCGCGGCGAAGAAATCGGGTTCGGGATCAAGCCCTGGCCGGTGCCGAATGCGGCGGCGCAGTTTCTGTTGGGGGTGCTGAACCTGCCGTTCGGGGCGCGGGCGGCGGGGGTCGTTTACCTGACGGCGTATTTGGCCGGGATGGGGTGGCTGGCGGTGGCCGTCGCCAGGGCGCGGGGGGGGTTCAATGCGGCGACGTTCCTGTTGGCGGTGTGCGTCGGGGTTTTGAATTCGCCGTACTGGGACGGGTATGCGAATTCGCAGTTGGGGACGGCACTTTACTTGATCCATGTGCTGCGGGAGCGGCGGGGGGGGGCCTCGGTTGCTTGGGATGTGCTGATGGGGGTGGCGCTGTTCTTCTGCCATGCGGTGCTGCTGGGGGTGTTTGCGCTGCACATGGCGCTGCGCGGGCGGGTCTGGGCGGTGGCGCCGGCGTTCGGGTTGCTGGGGTGGTATCTGCTGCGCGACGCGAATTACGGCGAGGCGATCCCGGCGTTCGGGACCTCGATCGGTGAGTTCATCGCCTACAAGGTCTATTCGGCGGCCAAGCTGGGGCCGTATCAGAACTTCGTCATCGGGGCGGTGGGCGATGCCGAGCGGGCGCCGTTTCTGTATGCGTTCGGCGTGTTGGCCAACCTGGTGTTCGTTCTGGTGGCGGTGGTGCCGCTGGGGTTTGCGTTGCTGGGGCGGATCCGGGCGGGGGATCGGTCGGCGCCGATGCTGACGGCCGGCGCCTGCCTGATCGGGTATCTGGTGCTGCCGAGTGCCATGTTCGGGGTGGTGAATGTCGGCGAGCGGCTGCTGGTGGTGGGGCTGCTGGTGATCCTGGCGCTGTGCCCGGACATCAGGATGCGGCGGCCGTTGGGCGCGATGGTGGCGCTGCTGCTGCCGGCGATGGGGCTGTATCTGCATCTGCTGCTGCCGGCGATGCCGCCGGGGGGGAGCATTGGGCATCTGGCGGCGCATGAGGACGGAGGGCGGATGAAGCTGCTGTTCTGGCATCGGGCGTTCTACTTCCAGGGCCAGATCGCGGCGGCGGAGAAGGGCGAGGCGGTGGCATTGCGGTTCACCACCTCGGTGCTGCGACCGGTTGCGCGCTGAGGCATTTGGGCGGAAGCTTCGCCCATCGATCATCCGTCCAGGAGCATCCCCATGAACGACGCCGCCCCGCGCAGCTATGCGCCGCCGCTGCATGTCAGCGCCAACTGGGCCTTCACCAAGCCGGCCGCCAATGGCCGCCGGGGCATCGTGGTCTCGCAGGCACGGGCGGCCGCCGAGGCCGGGGTGGCAGTTCTGGAGATGGGCGGCAATGCGATCGATGCGGCCGTCGCCACCGCCTTTGCGCTGACCAGCCAGGAGCCGTGGAATTCCGGCATCGGCGGCATCGGGTTCTGCGTGGTGCATCGGGCCGGGGAGAAGTCGGCGCAGGTGGTGGATTTCGGGCCGGTGGCGCCGCGGAACCTGTCGACCGCCAACTTCAAGCTGACCGGGCGGATGTCCGCCGAGGGGTTCAAGTGGCCGGAAGTCGAAGGCGACACCAATATCCATGGGCCGCTGTCGGTCGCGGTGCCGTCCTCGGTGGCGGGCTATGAAAAACTGCATTCGACCTGGGGGCGGTTGCCGATCGCCGATGTGCTGGCGCCGGCCGTAGCACTGGCCAAGCGGGGCTTGCCGCAGGATTGGGTGAGCACGCTGAAGGTGGCCAGTGTCGCCGCCTGCATGCGGCTGTATCCGGAGACGGCGCGGGTCTATCTGCGCGACGGGCTGCCGCCGACGCCGCCGGCCGAGGGGGAGCCTGGCTTTTACGTGCAGGGCAATCTGCCGAAGACGCTGGAGCAGCTGCAGCGGGCGGGGCTGCGGGACTATTACGAGGGCGAGATCGCCTCGGCCATCGTGCGCGACCAGAAGACGGTGGGCGGCGTGATCGATGGGGGCGACCTGGCGGCGTGCCAGGCGCGGATCGTGCCGGCGATGCAGGTGCCCTGGCGCGGGGCCGGGCGGGTGTTGCAGCTGGCCACCGGGCTGACGGCCGCGCCGACGCTGCGCGACGTGCTGGCGGGGATGAAGGATGCGCCGTATGGGGCCGCACCGGATGCGGCGTGGTTCCGCAAGCTGTCGGCGGAGCTGCGGGCGGCGTATCATACGCGGCTGACCTCGCTGGGGGCCGAGGAGGCGCCGGAGCCGAAGGGGGCGGAGACCTGCACCACGCACCTGACGGTGTGCGACAGCGAGGGCACCATGGTGTCGATGACGACCACGCTGATGTCCAGCTTCGGCAGCCGCGTGGTGCTGCCGGAGACCGGCATCCTGCTGAACAACGGCATCATGTGGTTCGACCCGCGGCCGGGCCAGCCGAACTCGCTGGCGCCGGGCAAGCGGCCGTTGACCAACATGTGCCCGCTGATCCTGAGCGAGAACGGCCGCCCGATCATGGCGGT
>JBIPLY010000538.1:0-2721 GCA_044369385.1 Acetobacteraceae bacterium
TCCGGCGGGCGGCGGATCATGGCCTCGGTGTTCCAGCTGATGACCTACGTGGCGGATTTCGGCATGGCGCCGGAGGAAGCCGCGCATCACCCGCGGATCGATGTCTCCAGCCCCGACATGGTGACCGCCGACCGGCGGCTGGGCGAGGGGATCATCGCCGGGCTGTCGGCCGATGCGGCGACCGAGGTGGTGACGGCGAGCGTGATGCCGATCAACTTCGCCTGTCCGAACCTGATCGTGCAGCGGCCGGACGGGTCGCGGACCGGGATCAGCGACTGGGTGTCGCCGTGGTCGCTGGCGGTGGCGCAATAGGAGTACGCGCCGAAAGCTCCCGGCCGGAGGGGGGTCCGGGGGAGTTTTCGGGCGGCGGGACGGCGGTCAGGCGTGGCGAGGGCGTGCGCGCGCGGCTCCCTGCGGCCGATGGGCCGGGGAGCATCGGGCGGGCGGGGCGCGGGCGGGATTCCACAGGGCGACGGGGCGGCGCGCGGGCTCGCCTTCGTGCTTTGGTGGGAGGGGGATGGCGTGGGTGGGGCGCGGCGGGCTGAAGCCCGCCCTGCGGGTCGGTTTCTGGGATTGGGTGGCTTGCCATTCCTGGACCATGGCGTCGAAGCGCCGGATGAGCTTTTCCAGTTGGCGAATGGACGCGCGGCAGCCCCAGGCGAGCATGGGGTGCTCGCGGGCGTGTTCGGCGATGGCAGCGATCAGAAGTTCGATGATCGCGGCGAGCGCCTGGCCCAATGGGCTCATGGGGGGGGTGGCCGGGATGTGCTGCATGGTTAGAAATATATGCTAACCGTGGTGGGGATGAAAGGATTTTTTTCTTAGGAAGGAAGAATCTTCTTTTTGTGAACAAAAAGAAGCAAAAAAACTTTATCCGTTGGCACCCGGCTCCCTCAGGGGAGACGGGTGCCAGTGGGGAAAAGTTTTTTGGTTCTTTTTTTCAAAAAAGAACTGCTTGCTTACTTCCCCTTGAACTCCGGCGTCCGGCGCTCGGCCATCGCCTTCACGCCTTCGCGGAAGTCCGCGGTGCGGCGTTGCCATTCCTGTTCGACCAGTTCGCGTTCGGTGGCGGTTTCCACGGCGTCGGCCAGGCCGCGGCGCAGGGTTTCGCGGGTGGATTGCAGGGCGAGCGGGGCGGAGGCGGCGATTTCGGTGGCCAGGGCCAGGGCGGTGCTGCGGACTTCGTCCTGCGGGACCAGTTGATCGGCCAGGCCGATGGCGACGGCTTCTTCGCCGTTCAGGCGGCGGCCGGTGTAGAAGATCATTTGGGCTTTCTGCTGGCCGACCAGGCGCGGCAGGGTGGCGGTGAGGCCGAAGCCGGGGTGGAAGCCGAGGCGGGTGAAGTTGGCCGAGAAGCGCGCTTCCGGGCAGGTGATGCGGAAATCGGCGACCAGGGCCAGGCCGAGACCGCCGCCGATGGCGGGGCCGTGGATGGCGGCGACGATGGGCTTCTTGCTGCGGAAGATGCGGGTGGCTTCCTTGTAGAGGTGTTTGGTCAGTTTGCCGCCTTCCTCGGTGACCAGGCCGGTGTCGGGGCGCGAGGAGAAATCGGCGCCGGCGCAGAAGGCTTTGCCCGCCGCGCAGAACAGGACGGCGCGGATGGTGTCGTCGGCGTCGAAGGCTTCGAGCGCGTCGGCGATCTGGTTGATCAGCGAGACGTCGAAGAAGTTGTTGGGCGGCTTGCGGATTTCGATGATGCCGACATGGCCGGCGGTTTCGATGCCGATATCCGGGTACGTGGTCATGGGTGGGGGGCTTTCAGGTCAGGGTGGCGAGGAAGGCCAGCGTGGCGGCGTTGAAGGCTTCGGGCTGGTCGATGTTGGCGGCGTGGCCGGCATCGGGGATGACGACCTTGGTGCTGCCGGCGATCTTGGCGGCCATGTAGTCGGTGGCGGCGAGGAAGGGGGTGTCGTTGCCGCCGACCAGGACCAGGGAGGGCACCTTGATGTCCGGCAGGGAGTTGATCACGCCGGCGTCGCGCTGGGTCAGCATGCCGCGGGCGGCGTGGGCCAGGCCGGTGGCGTCGCGGTGGCGGGATTGGGAGCGTTCGGCGGTGCCCTTTGCCAGGGGGGCGAGGCCCTCGGCGTCGAAGCGGGCGGCGGTCTGGAGCGAGCGTTCGTTCCAGGCGGCGCGGGCCTCGTCTTTCTTGAAGCCGGGGCCGGTGTCGATGATCAGCAGGGCGCGGCAGCGCTCGGGGTGGCGCAGGTGGAAGGCCAGCGACATGTATCCGCCGAGCGAGAGGCCGCCGATGATCGCGGTCTTGGCGCCGACGGCATCGAGGATGGCTGCCATGTCGGAGACGGTGGCTTCCTCGGAGTAGGCGGCGGGGTCGGCGGGGTAGTCGGACTGGCCGTGGCCGCGGAAGTCCCACAGGACCAGGGTGTGGTTGCGCGAGAGCGGCTCGATCTGGCCGCGCCACATGGCCGAGGTGGCGGAGAAGCCGTGGCTGAGCAGGAGGACGGGGCCGGCGCCGTGGGTCTCGTAGTGCAGGTTGACGCCGTTGTTGGTCAGGGTCGGCATGGCGGGGGTTCCTTAGGAGAAGGAAGGAAGGGTCTTCTTTTTGTGAACAAAAAGAAGCAAAAAAACTTTATCCGTTGGCATCCGTTCCTCCTGGGGGGCGTGGGTGCCAGTGGGGAGAAGTTTTTTGGTTCTTTTTTTCAAAAAAGAACACCTTTCTTACTGTGGCGCATAGGTATTCCGGAGCGTGCCGATGCCATCGAT
>JBIPLY010000555.1:0-2586 GCA_044369385.1 Acetobacteraceae bacterium
TTCGTTGGTGGCGACCAATCTGGGGCTGTTCAAGCCGATGGGCGATCGCTTCCTGTTGCGCGAGATCGCGCCGGGCGTCACGGTGGAGCAGGTGCGGGCGGCGACCGGTGCGCCGGTGGAGGTTCCGCCCGACTTGAAGACCATTCGAACGCTTTGACGGAAGGACCGACCATGTTCCGCGCCAGCCTGGCCACATTGCTGCTTCTCGCCACCCCCGCCCTGGCGCAGCCTGCGCCGCCGCCCGCCGCCGCCGGCACGACGGGCGCCAAGGATGTGCCGATGGCGCGGCTGCTGACCGACGGGGCGCAGGTGCGCGGGGTGGATACCAAGGACCGCCTGGTGCTTCAGCTCGGCCGCTACGTGTTCCTGTGCCGTGCCGAGGCCGGCAAGCCCGGGCTGTGCGACGTGATGCCATGAGCGACGCCCCCGGCCCCGCTTGGGCCCATGCGATGTACGACCAGTTGCGCGCCGCGGGCGTCACCCAGATCGCCTATGTGCCGGATGCCGGGCACCGGGTGATGATCGACCGGTCGCTGGCCGATCCCGAGGTGCATTCGATCCCGCTGACCACCGAGGAGGAGGGCATCGCCCTGCTGGCCGGGGCCGATCTGGGCGGGACGCGCGGCGTGCTGCTGATGCAGTCCTCCGGGGTTGGCAACTGCATCAACATGCTGTCGCTGACCAACGGGGCGCGGTTTCCGCTGCTGACGCTGGTTTCGATGCGTGGGGATTTCGGCGAGGGCAATCCCTGGCAGTTCCCGATGGGCCGGGCGACGCCGGCGGTGCTGGAGGCGATGGGCGTGATCGTGCTGCGCTGCGACGCGCCCGAGGACGTGGCGCGGACGGTGGATGCCGCCTGCACCACGGCGTTCAGCTCCGGCGAGGCCGTGGCGGTTCTGCTGTCCCAGCGCCTGCTTGGCGCCAAGAAGTTCTGAGGCAGGCATGGCACAGTTGAAGCGCATCGCCGGGGCGAACCAGCCGGCGGCGACCCTGGATCGGCGCCACGCGGTGCCGGCGCTGATCGAACGGCCGGCGGACTGGCTGGTGGTGGCCGGGCTGGCGGGCACCGCGCAGGAGCTTTGCGCGATGACCGATGACGGGCCGAATGTGTTTGGGCTCGGGGGCGCGATGGGGGCGGGGCCGATGATGGCGCTGGGCCTGGCGCTGGCGCAGCCGTCTCGGCGCGTTCTGGGGATCACCGGGGATGGCGAGCTGCTGATGAATGTCGGTGCGCTGGCGACGATCGCGCTGATGGCGCCGGCCAATCTGAAGCTGGTTTGCGTCGACAACGGGCATTACGGCGAGACCGGCAACCAGGACAGCCATACCGGGCTGGGGGTGGCGCTGGACCGGGTGGCGGCGGGGTTCGGCATTCCCACGGTGCATACGATCAACACCATGGCGGAGATCGAGGAGGGGCGGCGGATCCTGGCGGCGCCGGGGCTGGCGTTCATCCTGTTGCGGGTGAAGGACGGGCCGGCGTTGAAGAAGCCGCGCTCGTTGCGGCCGCATGTGGTGCGGGACCGGTTCCGGGCGGCGCTGCTGGGGGGTTAGGCGCGGCGTACATGGCCGCGGCTCCCGTCCGGAGGGATTCCGGGGGAGTTTTTCTCAGTGCGGGCGGCGTTCAGGCGTGGGGACGGGTGCCGCGGCGGGGCGGGGCGCGGGCGGCGGGCATGCGAACGCACATGACGGCGCAGCGGCGGCGAGAAGGGTCTTCTCGGCGTCGGTGCGTGGCCATGTGGCTTTCCTGCCTTGGGCGATGCTTGGGCGGCGGTGGCGGGCGGGTTCCTGGTTTGCGGGGATGGGATTGGTGTTGGTGCCATTCATTGGCCATTGCTTCGAAGCGGCGGGAGATTTTTTCGAGCTGGCGGATGGACGCGCGGCAGGGTCCGCCGAGCATGGGGTGCTCGCGGGCGTGTTCGGCGATGGCGGCGATCAGCATGGCGATGATCGCGGCGAAGGCCTGGGCGAGGGGGGAGGTCTCCTGCGCATGTGTCATAGTTAGACATTTACTCTAACCGCCCGACCGCTGCAAAGGGTTTTTTCGGCGGGGCCGAGGAAGGAAGCAAGGAAGCAAGCGGCAACAAAGGCACAGAGACACGAAGAAACAAGGCAAGGGAGAAGCGGGGCCGGGTGGTGGGGCTGGCGGTGTAGAAAGTTTTTTTGCTTCTTTTTGTTCACAAAAAGAAGATTCTTTCTTCTCCTATGGCCTTGTCGCCGTCAGGCCGCCGTCGACGATGATTTCGGTGGCGGTGATGTGTTTGGCTTCGTCGCTGGCCAGGAACAGCACGGCGTGGGCGACGTCCCAGCCGTCGCCCAACTTCCCGATGGGGACGCGGGCGTTGCGCTCGGCGATCAGTTTTTCGGCGTCGTTGCCGCCGATCTGGCGGGCGAGGCGTTCGCTGACCAGGGGGGTGTTCATCAGGCCGGGGACGACGGTGTTGCAGCGGATGCCTTTGCGGGCGTTGTCGATGGCAATCGCCTTTGACATGCGGATCACGCCGGCCTTGGAGGCGGCATAGGCGATGTACTGGCGGCCGGGTTGGTCGCGCACGCCGGCCACCGAGGCGATGTTGACGATGGCGC
>JBIPLY010000556.1:0-2581 GCA_044369385.1 Acetobacteraceae bacterium
CAGAATCCCGGCAGCGAGCTGCGCTGGGTGCTGGACCCGATCGACGGCACGCGCGCCTTCATCACCGGGCGGCCCAGCTTCGGCACGCTGATCGCGCTGCTGGAGGGCGACACGCCGATCCTGGGCATCATCGACCAGCCGATCACCGGCGAACGCTGGGTGGGCGCGCGGGGCATGGCGACGCGGTTTCGCGGGCCGTTCGGGGGCGTGGCGGGCACGCGCGCCTGCCCGGCGCTGGGCCGCGCCGAGCTGGGCGCGACCACGCCGGACATGTTCGTGGGCGACGACGCGGCGAAATGGGCGCGGCTGACCGGGGCGGTCGGGCGGACCTATTACGGCGGCGATTGCTACACGTACGGGCTGGTGGCGATCGGGCAGGTGGACATCAGCGTGGATGCCACGATGAAGGTCTGGGACTGGGCCGCGCTGGTGCCGATCGTCGAGGGTGCCGGCGGGCGGGTGACCGATTGGCAGGGCAACCCCATGCACCCGGATGGCGACGGGCGGACGCTGGCGGTCGGCGATCCGGCGCTGCTGGACCAGGCGCTCGCCATCCTTGCCACCTGAGCCGTTCGCCTGTCACAAAGCAGGGATGCACCAAGCGCTGATGCCAGTGGGGTGCGCGGACGGAGGATGATCGTGCGACGGATTGCCGCGGTGCTGACGATCCTGGCCGGGCTGCTGCCCAGCCCCCCTGCCCTCGCCCAGGCGCCGCTGCGCAGCCATGCGCTGTCGCTGATGGGGGCAGCGCAACTGCCGCCGGGATTCGCGCATTTTCCCTATGCCAACCCGAATGCGCCCAAGGGCGGCGACGTGGCGCTGGGTGCGGTCGGCACCTTCGACAGCTTCAGCCCGCATATCGTGCGCGGCTCGCCGGCCGGCGCCACGGCGTTGATCTACGACACGCTGATGCGCGGCAATGCCGACGAGGCGCAGGTGGCCTATGGCCATGTCGCCCACACCATCGAGGTGGCCGCTGACGCCCGCTCGGTCAGCTTCGAATTGCGGCCGGAGGCGCGATTCCACGATGGCGCGCCGATGACCGCCGAGGATGTCGCCTGGACCTTCCAGACCTTGATCGCGCATGGCCGGCCGCATTACCGGCAATACTGGGGCGATGTGGCCGAAGTGGTGGTGGAATCGCCGCACCGCATCACCTTTCGCTTCAAGCACGCCGACAACCGCGAGCTGCCGATGATCCTGGGGCAGCTCGACGTGCTGCCGAAGCATTGGTGGGCCGGGCGGGATTTCTCCAAGCCGCTGACCGAGCCGCCGCTGGGCTCCGGCGCCTGGCGCATCGAGCGGTTCGAGTTCGGGCGCACCGTGGCACTCGCCCGCGTGCCCGACTACTGGGCGCGTGAGCTGGGCACCGCGCGCGGGCTGGCCAATTTCGACCGGCGCCGCACCGAGTATTTCCGCGATCCCACCGTGGCGCTGGAGGCGTTCAAGGCCGGGCAGGTGGATTTCCGCCAGGAGAACATCGCCAAGGATTGGGCCACCGCCTATGACTTCCCCGCCGTGCGGCGCGGGCTGGTGAAGAAAGAGGAGTTCCGCCACCGGCTTCCGACCGGGATGCAGGGCTTCGTGATGAACACGCGGCGCGAGGTGTTCCGCGATGTCCGGGTCCGCCAGGCGCTGGCCCTGGTGTTCGATTTCGAGTGGGCCAACATCAACCTGTTCCACGGCGCCTATACCCGCAGCAGCAGCTATTTCAGCAATTCCTCGCTCGCCTCCACCGGCGTGCCGCAGGGGGCCGAGCTGGCGCTGCTGGAGAAATACCGTGGCCAACTGCCGCCCGCGCTGTTCACCCAGGAGTTCCGCCTGCCGGTCACCGACGGGTCCGGCAACAACCGCGAAGTGCTGCGCCAGGCGCTGGACCTGCTGCGCCAGGCCGGGTGGACGATCAAGGACCGCCGCCTGGTGAACGCCGCCGGGCAGCCGCTGCGCTTCGAGATCGTGCTGTCCAACCCGTCCTTCGAGCGCGTGGCGCTGCCCTATGTGCAGTGGCTGGCGCGGCTGGGGGTGGATGCGCGGGTGCGCACCGTCGACCCCGCCCAGTTCCAGCGGCTGTCGGACAGCTACGACTACGACATGGCCGTCGAAGTCTTCGGGCAATCGGAGTCGCCAGGCAACGAGCAGCGCGGCTACTGGTCCTGCGATTCCGCCAAGCAGGAAGGCGGGCAGAACAGCGCCGGCGTGTGCGACCCCACGATCGACGCGCTGGTCGAGACCCTGATCAATGCCCCCGACCGCCCCGCACTGGAAACCGCCACAAAGGCGCTGGACCGGGTGCTGCTGCACGGATGGTACGTGGTGCCGCAATGGCACCTGGCCAGTATCCGCGCCGCCTGGTGGGACCGCTTCGAGCGCGTCGACGTGCCCATCCGCGCCGGCATGGTCTTCGACGCCTGGTGGATCAATCCCGCGCGGGCCGCCGCCACGGACGCGGCACGCAGGGCGGGCAACTGAGGTGAGGAGAAGGGAAGGAAGGCCAGGGCTCTGCCCTGGACCCGCTGGGGCCGGCGGCCCCAGATCCCTTTCGTTTTTCGCCTTCGGCGGGGAGGGGCCGTCGAGGCGGTTC
>JBIPLY010000557.1:0-2578 GCA_044369385.1 Acetobacteraceae bacterium
CACCCCGGCGCCACGTCGCGCCTCCTAGGAGAGACTCCCCATGGTCACCAACACCAGCCCCAAGGTCCACATGGGCACCCTCACCGGCGACGAGGGCCGCGAGGTCTACGCCCAGAACCCGGTGATCCTCCTGCCGATGGGCAGCCACGAGGACCAGGGCCCGCACGCGCCCATGGGCGACTACCTCCTGGCCGAGAAGATGGCCGAGCTCGCCGCCCTGCGCGCCAATGAGATGGGCGTGCGCACCCTGGTCGCCCCGGTGGTGCCGTTCGGCGGCGCCGACTACTTCGGCGCCATGGTCGGCGGCATCGCGTTGTCCGAGGCCACGCTCACCGCGGTCATTCGGGAAATGTTCGCCAACCTGCACCGCCACGGCCTGACCCGCCTGATCGTCATCAACGGCCATGGCGGCAATGTCGGCCCGATCCAGGTCGCCACGCGCGAGGTCCTGCGCGCCAGCGGCCACATCATCCCCAGCCTGTACCTGTGGCGCATCGCCTACGGCCTGCTGCCCGGCCTGATCGGCGCGCCGCAGGCCGCGGCCGTCGCCGGCCATGGCGCGGACCCGCTGACCAGCCTGGGCCTGCACCTGTTCCCGGAGCTGCTGCGAAAGGACATGATGCCCGCCCCGCTGCCGCTGAAGCGCAACGCGGCGCTGGACCTGCCTTACACCGCCCTGGGCGCGGCCAGCTTCGAGGGTGCCGAGATCGGCATGCCGACCGAATATGACGACGTCTACAACAAGGGCGTGGCCAAGGGCGATCCGAACCTGTCCTCGGCCGCCACCGGGGCTGCGCTGACCGAAGCCCTGGTGGGCATCGTGGCGCGGTTCACCAAGCACTTCGCCGAGCGGACGAAGTAGCGCCGACCTACCCGAAACGCGAAAGCCGCAACGGCCCTACCCGAAGCGCGCCAGCCGCAGCGGCGAAGCATCGACCAAAGGCGTCACCCCAGTGGCGAGCTGTGCGGCCAGCTCGCCGATCGCCGGCCCGATGCCGAAGCCGTGGCCGGACAGGCCGGTGGCGATGGTCAGCCCCGGCAGGGCGGGCGGATTGTCGATCACCGGCACCACATCCGGCGTGAGGTCGATCCAGCCGGCCCAGACCCGCGCCGCCTGGATGCCCGCCAGCTCCGGACAGGCCGCGACGATCTCGCGCAGCGCCGGCTCGACGATGGCCAGGTTGGGCGTGGCGTCCAGCACCCGCATGCGCTCGAACACCGTCGGCCGGTCGAAACGCCAGTTGGCGTGGATCGTGTCCGGCCCCTGGAAGAAGGACCGGCCGAAGCGCAGGTCGACCAGCTTGCGGTTGGACAACAGGGAGCGCCAGAACTGCCGGGCATAGCGGATGCCGGCCGGCGTCACCTCCAGCCGGGTGCGCGCCTTGGCCGCCACGATGTAGCCGCCATCCGGCAGCGGGGTCAGGCAGTAATCGGCGGAATAGAACCCACCCGGCGTCACCTGCGCCGCGGGCGTGGTGGCGAAGACGGTGGAATGCACCGAGCTCATCGGCAGGTCGATGCCATGCCGGCGCAGGAACATCGATGACCAGGCGCCGCCGGCCAGGATCACCGCCTGCGTGCGCACATGCCCGTGCTCCGTGAACACGCCGCTGATCCGCCCGCCGGTGGTATCCAGCCCGCGCACCGCGCAATCCTGCACCACATGGGCACCCAGCGCGCGCGCGGCCCGGGCGAGCGCCGGGGCGGCCAGGCCAGGTTCGGCGCGCCCGTCCTGCGGCGAGACCACGCCCCCGATCCAGGGCTGCGGCGTGCCCGGCGCGATGCGCCGCGCCTCCTCCGCCCCGATCATGCGCACCGGCGGCTGATAGGGCCGGGCCATGTCGACCCAGGCCTGCCAGCCCGCCAGCTCCTTTTCGTCGCGGGTGACATAGACCAGGCCGTTGCGGGCAAACCCCATGTCCTGCCCGGTTTCCGCCGGCCACTGGTCCCACAGCGCATGGGCGCGCTGCATCAGTGGGATCTCCCGCGCGTCGCGGCTCATCAGCCGGCACCAGCCCCAGTTGCGGCTGGACTGCTCGGCGCCGACGCGGCCCTTCTCCAGCAGCGCCACCGAATGCCCGGCCTTGGCCAGCGTGTAGGCCGCCGCCGCCCCCGCGATCCCGGCGCCGATCACCACCACGTCGGCCGCTGCCGGCGGGCGTGCGTCGCCCTCGACCGGATCGACCCAGTGGCCCGTGATCATTGGAAACGGTCCTTCAGCCGGAAATACAGCCCGACAGCGGGCAGGAACCAGGGCGTGCCGTAGTTGAACGCGATCGGCTTCCAGTCGAGCCCGCGCAACGGGTTCGCCTCCGCCTCGCCCGCCATCACGCGCGCCATCTGCTGGCCCAGATGCACCGACATCTGCGCCCCGTGGCCGGACAGGCCCATGGCGTAGAACAGCCCCTCATGCTCGCCGGCGCGCGGCAGCTTGTCCTCGGTGATGTCGACCAGCCCGCCCCAGCAATAGTCCAGCGCCACGCCGCGCAGCTGCGGGAAGCTGGCCAGGAGCTGGGCGCGCAGCACCTCGCCGCTGCGCCGGTCCTCGGTGGGGTTGGACATCGCGAAGCGCGCCCGC
>JBIPLY010000558.1:0-2568 GCA_044369385.1 Acetobacteraceae bacterium
GGATGGGCGCGGCGACCGGCCCGCAATGCGCCTGGTTGGCCGCGATCTGGGCCGCGTTCAGCGCCATCAGCGCCGGATCGGCCGCCAGAAGCGCGGTCAGCGCCGCCATGAACGGCATGGCATGCTCCGCGAGCCCGGGATGGTGGCGCAGGATCAGGAAGAAGCCGCGCGGCAGGGCATAGGCCTCGTAGCCCGACGGCACGTATCCGGTCAGCGGCCGGGTCCATTCATGCGCGGGATAGCCGTGCAGGTTCAGGTGCAGCCGCGCGCCGGTGCGGGCGAACGCCGCCAGCCGTGCGGCGCGCTCCAGCGGGGCATCGTCGGCGCGGAACTCCAGATCGTCGCCCAGGGCGGTGAAGCGGGCGGCATGGTGCATGTGGCGCGGGTTTTCCGCCCGCAGGCGGTGGTGCAGCGCGTAGCCGTCCGCGTTCTCCTGCGGGATCACCGCAAAATGCACGCGGCGCCGGATCAGCGCCGGGGCGGCGCGCAGGGCGCCGATCGGGCCGGAGGTCTCGTTGGCATGCTGGCCGGCGGTGATGACCAGGGCCGGGCCGGCGCCGGCGAAATGCCGCGCCTCGATCGGCCGCCCCTGGACCGACACGGTGCCGAACGCCTCCCCGCCGAGGCGGGACAGTTCGGCGCCGATCTCGCGCGCGGTCAACGGGCGGGCGGCGCCGGCGAGCGATTGCGGCTCCTGGGCGCGGTCCGGCAGCGGCGTGTGCGGCGCGATGGTGACGCGCACGCGGGTGTCGCCGGATGCCGCCGTGATCAGCGGCACGATCTGGCCGGGCTGGAAATCGCGCGTGCCGGGCGGGCGGCCGCCGATCTGCTGGAAGACCTCCAGCAGCGAGAAATAGAGGTCCTCGTGCAGCGCCTCCCGCGTCGAGATGCACTCGTCCTGCCAGGCCAGCTTGCGCTCGATCCCGCCGATAGCGATGGCGATCTCCAGCGTCGGGAAGAACGGCGTTTGTGTCGGCCAGGGATGGGCGCGCACGGCTTGGATCACCGCGTCGAAGGCGGCCTCGTAATCGGTCGGCAGCGGCGCGTTGAGGTTCGGCACCGGGCAGCCCGGCGGGAAGGTGCGCAGCCAGCCGGTTGGCGACAGCGCGTCGCGGCCGATCGGATCGGGGCGGGTGCGGTTGGGGGCATAGACGTAGCGATACTCGTCCTGGCCATGGCGGGTCAGGGTGATCTCGTAATGCTCCGGGGTGCGGCCCTCGGCATAGGCGACCGGGATCGGGGCGAGCAGGCCGGGCAGGGGATGGGCCTCGATGCGGAACCGGGTCGGCGCCTCGGGCGGGGTGCCGATGGTGACGGCCGTGACGCCGGTGAGGTCGATATCCTCCAGGAACTCATGCACCAGCGGCTTGTAGGCGCTGCGGATCGCGGCCTGGAATCCGCGCCCGCGCAGAACGGCCTCGGCGGCGCGGCGCGCGGCGCGATCCTCGAACACCCAGGCTTCCACCAGCATGCCTGGCCATTCCGGCTCCTGGAACCGGTCCAGCAGCGCATCCAGCGTGCGGGTGAAGCGCGTGTCGAGCAGCGTGGTCATCGGTGGTCCCCCCGGCAATGCGGCGCCATGATGGCCCTGTTTGGCGGCGGCGGGAATGGCTACAAAGTTTCCGCCAACACGGAGAGACGCCATGGATGAAGCCCTCGCCCGCGCCGCCTTCGACGAGGCGGTGCGCACCCAGCAGCCCGGATTCGGCACCTTCTTCCTGGCGCGTCTGCTGGGGCTGGAGATCAGCTATGGCGAGGACGACTGCACCGTGCGCTGCGAGGTGAAGGACTTCATGTTCAACCCGCAGGGCTCGCTGCATGGCGGCATCATCGCCACGGTGCTCGACATCTCGATGGGGCATCTGTTGCAGCATGCCGTGGGCGTGGGGATGACGCTGCAGATGAACACCCAGTTCATCAAGCCGGCGCGCCAGGGCGTGGTGCAGGCGCGGGCGGGGTTTCTCCGCAAGGGGCGCAGCATCAACTACCTCGAATCGCGCATGACGGATGCCGAGGGCGGGCTGATGGCGGTGGCCAGCTCCACCTGGCGGCTGCTGTAGGCTTGCGATTCTCCGCCCCCGGTCTAGGCTCGCCGCCATGCAACCGGGAGCGGGCGGGATGAGCGAGATTGGCATGGCGGTGGGCGAGCTGGACACGCCGGCGCTGCTGTTGGACCTGGACGTGATGGAGGCGAACATCGCCCGCGTCGGCGCCGAATGCCGGGCCAACGGCATCGCCTGGCGCCCGCATTTCAAGGGCCAGAAGACGCCGGAGATCGTGCGCGCGGAGATGGCGGGCGGCGCCATCGGTTCCACCTGCGCCAAGCTCGGCGAGGCGGAGGTGCTGGTGGACGCCGGGATCACCGACATCCTGATCGCCAACCAGATCGTCGGTGCGCCGAAGATCGCCCGTCTGATCGCGCTGATCGACCGCGGCGACGTGAAGGTGGCCGTCGAAAGTGTGGCCAATGTCGACGCGTTGGGGGCGGCGGCCGCGGCGGCGGGCAAGACGCTGGGCGTGCTGATCGAGGTCAATACCGGCATGAACCGCGCCGGCACCGCGCCGGGC
>JBIPLY010000559.1:0-2560 GCA_044369385.1 Acetobacteraceae bacterium
CTCGACCGCGATCTCCTGCCCGCGGCTCAGCAGGTTGCCGGCCGCGAACGTATCGCGATGCGCCACCTGGTCGACGGTGTGCGTGCCCGGGATCACCTGCATGCATCCGGCCTGGACCGTGCTCGGCGTGAACGCGATCCAGGCGGTGACCACATCCGGGCTCGACAGCCCCCAATAGGTCGAATCCTGGTGCCAGGAGATGAACGCCCCATCCCCCGCGTTCTTGGTGAAGAACCCGCCGTTCCAGCAGATGATGTCCGGCCCGATCAGGCTCTCGACGGCATCCAGCACCGCCGGGCTGCGCACGATGTCGTTCAGCCACGGCGCCAGCATATGAAGCTTCTGGTTGCGCCGCTTCGGAATCCGCCCGTCCCAGCGCGCCTCCAGCACCTCCAGGTCGCGCACCGCCTGTGCGGCCGCATCCTCGGACATCACCGGGATCGGGAACAGAATCCCGTCCCGCGCATATGCCGCCACCTGCTCCGCCGACAGATTGCCCGCCATCGCCGCCTCCCTTGCCCGGGGTCAGCGTGGAACAGGAAGGGAAGCAAGGCAAGAGTCTTCTTTTTGTGAACAAAAAGAAGCAAAAAAACTTCATCCATTTACACCCGTGGGCACCGATCAAAGTGGATGAAAGTTTTTTGGTTCTTTTTTTCAAAAAAGAACGCGCTTGCTTGCCTGCCTTCGCTCCCCATGGACAAACCCCGCCCCCATGCTCAAACTTCGCCAAAAGCTGGAGGAACCCATGAAGCCCATCACCCGCCGCGCCGCGCTGGCCGGCGCCGCCGCCGCGCTGGCAGCCCCCGCCCTGGCCCAATCCGAACGCACCCGCGTGCTGCGCTTCATCCCGCAGATCGACCTGGTCTTCCTCGACCCCGTCTTCTCCATGACCAACATCACCCGCAACCACGCCGGCCTGGTGTTCGACCGCCTCTACAGCGCCGACAACGCGCTGCGCGCCCACCCGCAGATGGCCGAGGGCCACAGCGTCGACAATGACGGCCTGCGCTGGACCATCAAGCTGCGCGACGGCCTGAAGTTCCACGACAACGAACCCGTCCTGGCCCGCGACGCGGTCGCCAGCCTCAACCGCTGGGGCAAACGGGACGTGCTCGGCCGCGAACTGATGGCCGCCACGGACGAACTCTCCGCGCCCGACGACCGCACCATCGTCTTCCGCCTCAAGCGCCGCTTCCCGCTGCTGGCCGAGGCGCTCGCCAAGCCCGGCGCCAACATGAGCGCGATCATGCCCGCGCGCCTGGCCGAGACCGACCCGTTCAAGGCCATCACCGAGATGGTCGGCTCCGGCCCCTTCAAATACGTCGCCAACGAACGCCTCCAGGGCGTGCGCAACGTGTACGAAAAATTCCACGGCTACGTCCCGCGCCAGGGCGGCACCCCGAACGGCGACAGCGGCCCGAAGATCGTGCATTTCGAACGCATCATCTGGACCACCATGCCCGACCAGGGCACCGCGCTGGCCGCGATGCAGAAGGGCGAGCAGGACTGGTGGGAATACGCCGCCCAGGACCTGCTGCCGGTGGTCCGCCGCGACCGCAACCTGCGCGCCGGCGTGCTGGAAAAGCTCGGCAACTACGCCTTCGTCCGCTTCAACCAGGCCCAGCCGCCCTTCGACCGCCCGGAAATGCGCCAGATCATCCTGCGTGCCATCAACCAGGAGGATTTCGTCACCGCCATCGGCGGCGGCGAGGCCGAGCTGCAACGCGCCGGCGTCGGCTTCTTCCCCCCCGGCACGCCCGACGACACCCAGGACGGGCTGGAGACCATCCGCCCGCGCTACACCCCGGCCGAGGCAAAAGCCGCCCTGACCGCCGCCGGCTACAAGGGCGAAAAGATCATCTGCATCAACGCCGGCGACTACCCGAACCTGAAGGCCGCCAGCGAGGTGCTGTCCGACCTGCTCAAGCGCATCGGCATCAACCTCGACGTGGTCACGCTGGACTGGGCCACCATGACCCAGCGCGTCATCAAGAACGGCCCGCCGGAGGATGGCGGCTTCCACCTGCACATGCTGAACGTGCCCGGCCTGTCGGTCGCCTCCCCCCTGGTCAACTCGCGCATCCGCGGCGTCGCGGCCAACGAATCCGGCTGGTACAAGGGCCCGAAATACGAGGCCCTGCGCGCCGAATGGATGCTGGCCGAAGACCCCGCCACCCGCCGCCGCCTGTCCGGCGAGATCCACCGCGAGCTGGTCGCCTCCGTCCCGCTCGCCCCCTGCGGCGTCACCTTCCAGCCCGCCGCCTGGCGCGCGGACCTCGAAGGCGTGCTGGAAGGCGTGCCGAAGTTCTGGAACGTGCGGCGGGTTTAGGGGGCGAGCGAAAGCAAGAAAGCAAGCGGCCACAGAGACACAGAGACACAAAGAAGCAAGGCAAGGCGAGACGCCAGCCTCCCCACACGGCGGCCATGCTTGCGGTATCCACGGCACCGCCGCCGCCGGCAGGCCACGCGAACGTCCGATCAACGCGCCCGCCTTGCCTTGCCTTGCTTCTTTGTGTCTCTGTGTCTCTGTGGCCGCTTGCTTGCTTTCCTGCGCCCCCCG
>JBIPLY010000626.1:0-2558 GCA_044369385.1 Acetobacteraceae bacterium
GAGATCGGCATGCGGGCGTCCTACTCGATGGCGCTGCGCGACCAGAACCGTCTCGTCTACGAAGACGACGCCGCGTTCGTCGCGCGCCTTCCCGATGCGCTCCGGGCGCCGATGCGCGCGTATTTCGAGCGGTTCTCGCTGCCCCTCGCCGAGCAGAAGGCCGTATTCGAGGCGCTGCTCGCGGCCGTCGCGGGCGAGCGCCGCCTTGCCGTGCAGGTGGCACCGGCGAACCTGCACTGGCTGTCCGATGCCGCACTCGGCCTCGCCGGCGAGCTTTCGGCGAACCACGGCCTGCCGATGCACATGCACCTGCTCGAGACGCCGTACCAGAAGGCCTATGCCGCGAAGCGTACGGGGGGCTCGGCGCTCGCGCACATCCACCGGTTCGGCTTGACGGGTCCGCGACTCACGATCGGGCACGGCGTCTGGATGACGGAAGCCGACATCGAGTTGTGCGCGCATACCGGCACGCATGTCTGCCACAATTGCAGTTCGAACTTCCGGCTCAAGAGCGGCGTGGCGCCGGTCAACCGGTTCCTCGCGCGCGGCATCCCCGTAGCACTCGGCATGGACGAGGCGGGCATCAACGACGACCGCGACATGCTGCAGGAGATGCGCCTCGCGCTGCGCGTGCACCGGGAGCCCGGCATCGACGCGCCCCATCCCAGCCCGTCCCAGATCCTGCGCATGGCGAGCGAACGGGGTGCGGCAACCACGCCGTTCGGCGACCGGATCGGCCGGCTGACGCCGGGCCGCGAGGCCGATCTCGTGCTGTTCGACTGGGACGCCGTCACGTGGCCCTACCAGAACCCCGACATCCCGCCGATCGACGTGCTCGTCCAGCGCGCGAAAACGGCATCGGTGAAGACGGTGATGGTCGCCGGGGAGGTCGTCTATCGCGACGGCGCGTTTACCCGCGTCGACAAGGCCGCCGTGCTCGCCGAAATCGCGGCGCGGTTCGCGCGGCCGCTGACGGCGGCCGAGCGCGAACGCCGGCAGCTCGCGCGCGACGTATTCCCGCATGTGCGGGCGTTCTACGACGGGTATCTCGACGGCACGGGCGACGAGCCGTTCTACAGGCCGAGCGGCCGCGCCTAGGCCGCGCGCGCGACCGCGAGCCGCACCGCCGCGGGGACCGGCTCGACGAGAGGGACGGGCATTTCGGCGGCGAGCGCCCTGGCCGCGACCGCCAGCGGCCCGCCGCCGATGACGATCGCGTCGACGCGGTCCTCGGCGATCGCCGTCCGGCAGGCGTCGCGCAGGGCCGCGAGCAGGCGTGCGGGATCGGCCGTCAGCGCCGCCGGATCGCCCGGCGTCAGGCGCGTCCCCGCATAGACCCGCGCATGCCCGTATTCGGCGGCGCTGCGGGCGATGCGCGGCACGAGCAGCGGCGTCGTGGTCACGACGGCGAAGCGCCCGTACCGGGCGGCTTCCGCCATGCCCGCCTCGGCGATTCCGGTCACCGGCGCGTCGAGCGCCGCCCGGAGCGCGGCAAGACCGGGATCGCCGAAGGCCGCGACGACGATGCCGGCGGGTGCCGCCGCGGCGATCGACGGCGCGAGCGCGAGGACCGCGCGCGCCGCGACATCGAGCGCTTCGGGGGCGACGATCAGCGGCTCCCCGAACGCCGCGGTCAGCGTCGCCACCCGCCAGCCGGGCGGCAGTGCCGCCCGCGCGATGTCGGCCATCATCGCGGTCGTCGCGGCGTTCGTGTTCGGGTTGACGACGATCAGTTCGCGCGTCACGCGCGCGGCCCCGGAACGGCGGCCGCGAACGCCGCGGCGATCTCGGCGCGCGTCGCCAGCCAGATCTCGCCGCGTCGGGACGCCAGCAGGTCGAGGATGCGCGCGAACGCCGGAAACCGCGCCGGGCGGCCGACGATACGCAGGTGGAATCCGACATTGAGCAGCCGCGGCTTGCCCGCACGGGCTTCGGCGACCAGCGTCTCGAGCGCGTCGCCGACATAGTCGACCATCTCGCGGGCGCGGACGAACCCGTTGGGATGGAAGAACTTCATGTCGTTGGTGTCGAGCGCGTAGGGAACGACCGCGAGCGGCGGATCGGTCGCGGCGTCCCAATAGGGCAGATCGTCGTCGAACGCGTTGGACGTGTAGCGGAAACCGCGCGCGGCGAGCAGCCGCCGCGTCGCGACGCTTTCGCTGCCGCGGCAGAAGAACCCGACCGGCGCCGTGCCGGTCGCGTCCCGGATCGCCGCCACGCAACGGTCGATGTCGGCCCCCTCCTCGGCCGGATCGGCATAGTCCGAGTGCGGCCGCCAGCGCCAGCCGTGGACCGCCATCTCGTGCCCGCGCCGCGCGACTTCGGCGGCGAGGGCGGGCGAGCGCTCGACCGCGCGGCCGCAGGCGAAAAACGTGGCCGGGACCCGCGCGCGGTCGAGTGCCTCGAGCATCCGCCAAAGTCCCGCCCGCATGCCGTAAGCGAAGATCTGCTCCTGGCCGATGTCGCGCGTACCCGGCGCCACGACGCTGATCACCTCGCCGATGCGCTCGCTTTCCGAATCGCCGTCGCCGACCTGGCGTTCGGCGCCTTCTTCGAAA
>JBIPLY010000560.1:0-2556 GCA_044369385.1 Acetobacteraceae bacterium
GCCCGCACCCCCGCCGCCGGGCGGCGCATCCGGCCAGCCGGCGCCGGGTGCCGCGCCCGCCAGGCCGCCGGCGCGGCCCTGAGGCGGCGAACGCGGTGTAACGCGCGGGCAGCGCGGCGGGTCCATGGCTGGACAGGGTCATGGACGGAGGCAGGCGATGCGGCGGCGCGGGTTGATGGCGGCGGGGCTGGCCGGGATGGCGGCGGCCGGGGTATCGGCGGGTGCCACACCCGCGGCAGCAACGGGCGCGACGCCCGGGCGGCGGCCGGTGGTGCTGGAGCTGTTCACCTCGCAGGGCTGTTCGTCGTGCCCGCCGGCGGATGCGCTGTTGCACGAGCTGGCGCGCAGCCGGGCGGATGTTCTGCCGCTGGCGTTCCATGTGACGTATTGGGACCGGCTGGGCTGGCCGGATCGGTTTGCCCTGGCGGCGGCGACGGCGCGGCAGCGCGGCTATGCCAGGATTTCGGGGGCGGGCACGATCTATACGCCGCAGATGGTGGTGGATGGCGTGGTGGATGTTGTCGGCTCTGACCGCCCGCGGGTCTTGGCAGCGATCGCGGCGGCGGCCCTGCGCGCCCGGGAGGGCGCACTCAGCGTGGCGGTGACGCGCGATCGGGACGGGCTGGCCGTGGCGCTGGGGGACGGGACGGGCAGCGGGCAGGTGCTGCTGGTGGGGTTCGATCCCGAGCACCGCACGCCGGTGGGGCGCGGGGAGAATGCCGGGCGGGTGCTGGTGGAGGCCAACATCGTGCGCTCGGTGACCGAGCTGGGCCCGTGGTCCGGCGTGGCGTGGTCCCTGCGGGCGGCGGTGCCGGCGGGGGAGCGGCATGCGGTGCTGGTGCAGGCGGCCGATGGGCGGATGCTGGGGGCCGCGGTGGCGGGATAGGCGGACGAGCGCCTGGCCCTAGCGCGGGGTGCTGCGGCGCGGTATCACGCGCCAATCGGGCGCATGGAGCAGGCGGACATGAGCAGCTATCGGCCGTATCAGCACATCGAGCGGCGCAAGTCGCGCCAGGTCATGGTGGGGCGCGTCCCGGTGGGCGGCGGCGCGCCGATCACGGTGCAGACCATGACCAACACCCTGACCACCGATGTCGACGCCACCGTGGCGCAGATCAAGCGGGCCGAGGCCGCGGGCGTGGACATCGTGCGGGTGTCATGCCCGGACCAGGAGAGTGCCCTGGCGCTGAAGCACATCATCCGCCAGGTGGAGGTGCCGGTCGTCGCCGACATCCATTTCCACTACCGGCGCGCGATCGAGGCCGCGCAGAGCGGGGCGGCCTGCCTGCGCATCAATCCCGGCAACATCGGCTCGCCGGAGCGGGTGCGCGAGGTGATCAAGGCGGCGCGCGACCACAACGTGTCGATGCGCATCGGCGTCAATGCCGGCAGCCTGGAGCGCCACCTGCTGGAAAAATATGGCGAGCCGAACCCGGAGGCGCTGGTGGAAAGTGCCTTGGAGCACGCCAAGATCCTGCAGGACAACGATTTTCACGAATTCAAGATCAGCGTGAAGGCGTCCGACGTGTTCATGGCGGTGGCCGCCTATCAGCAGCTCGCCGAGGTCTGCGACCACCCGCTGCACATCGGCATCACCGAGGCCGGCGGCAAGCGCACCGGCACGGTCAAGAGCGCGATCGGGCTGGGCAACCTGCTCTGGGCCGGCATCGGCGACACCCTGCGCGTCTCGCTCTCCGCCGAACCCGAAGAAGAAGTCCATGTCGGCTGGGAGATGCTCAAGTCCCTCGGCATCCGCCATCGCGGGGTCAAGATCATCTCCTGCCCGTCCTGCGCGCGGCAGGGCTTCAACGTGATCGAGACGGTGGCGACGCTGGAGGCGCGGCTGGCGCATATCGAGACGCCGCTGTCGCTGTCGATCATCGGCTGCGTGGTCAACGGCCCGGGCGAGGCGCTGATGACCGACATCGGCGTGACCGGCGGCGGCAATCACCGCCACATGGTCTACAACGCCGGCAAGACCGACCACACCGTGGACGGCCAGTCGATGGTGGAGCACATCGTCGAGCTGGTGGAGGAGAAGGCCCGGGTGATCCAGGCCCAGTTGGACGCTGAAAAGGCCGCGCGAAAAGCGGCGGAATGAGGACAGACGCGTGACCGAACCCCAAGCCCGCAAGCCTGCCCCCACCAAGGTCCAGCCGGTGCCCAAAGTTCAGCCAGTGCGGGGCACCCATGACCTGATCGGCGAGGACGCGCGGCGGCATTTCCATGTGATCGAGACCGCGCGCCAGGTGGCCGCGACCTATGGCTTCGACGAGTGGTCGACGCCGATCTTCGAGGAGACCGCGGTGTTCGCCCGCGGGCTGGGCGACACGTCGGACGTTGTGATGAAGGAGATGTATTCCTTCACCGATCGCGGCGGCGAGTCGCTGACCCTGCGGCCGGAGGCGACGGCGGGCGTCTGCCGGGCGCTGGTGACCAACGGGCTGACGCAGTCCTTGCCGCAGAAGGTGTTCTATGCCGGGCCGATGTTCCGCTACGAACGGCCGCAGAAAGGGCGCTATCGCCAGTTCCACCAGATCGATGTGGAGGTGCTGG
>JBIPLY010000014.1:0-24270 GCA_044369385.1 Acetobacteraceae bacterium
TGCTGGCCGAGGAGGCGATCGTCGCTGCTGTCGCGGCGATGCGCGCGCCGGCCGCGCTGGAATTCGACCTGGCCACCGGCGGGCGCGGCGAGCGCGACAGTGCCGTGCGCGAGTTGATCTGCGAGCTGACCGGGGCGGAGGATTGCTGCCTGGTCAACAACGCGGCCGCTGCCGTGTTCCTGATGCTGAACGCGCTGGGGCAAGGCAGGGAGGCGGTCGTCTCGCGCGGCGAGCTGATTGAGATCGGCGGCGCGTTTCGCATGCCCGACATCATGGCCCGCGCCGGCGTCACCCTGCGCGAGGTCGGCACCACCAACCGCACCCATGCGCACGACTATGAAGCGGCGATCGGGCCGCAGACCGCGCTGCTGATGAAGGTGCATACCTCGAACTACCTGATCCAGGGTTTTACCGCCGAGGTCTCCACCCGCGAGGCGGCCGCCATCGCGCATGCCCATGGCTTGCCGCTGCTCGATGATCTCGGCTCCGGCACGCTGGTCGATCTTTCCGCCTATGGGCTGCGGCGGGAGCGCACGGTGCGCGACGCGCTGGCCGATGGCGCCGACCTGGTGGCGTTCTCCGGTGACAAGCTGCTGGGTGGGCCGCAGGCCGGCTTCATCCTGGGGCGGGCCGATCTGGTGCGGGCCTGTGCCAAGAACCCGATCAAGCGGGCGATGCGGCTGGACAAGATCCGGCTCGCGGCGCTGGAGGCCACGCTGCGGCTCTATCGCAATCACGCCCGGCTGGCGGAGACGCTGCCGACGCTGCGGCTGCTGACCCGCACGCAGGACGCCCTGCGCGCCCTGGCGGGCCGGCTGCTGGCGCCGCTGTCCGCCGCCGTCGGGCCGGGCTGGGTGGTGGCGCCGATCGACTGCGCCAGCCAGATCGGCTCCGGGGCCTTGCCGCTGGAATCGCTGCCCAGCGCCGGGCTGGCGCTGTCCGGCGGGGCGGCGGGTGGGCTGCTGGCGGCGCTGCGCGGGCTGCCGGTACCGGTGATCGGGCGGATCGAGCGCGGGGCGGTGATGCTGGATATGCGCTGCCTGGAAGACGAGGCGGGGTTTGCCGGGCAGCTTGCGGCGTTGAGGGTTTAGCGGCCGGACCACACCGGCGGATCGACCGCGCCGACCTGGTCGACGATGCGGGCGTAGGCTTCCGGGCGGCGGTGCTTGTCGAAGGCGAAGATGGTGCTGCGGCCGAGTTCGCACTGGCGCAGGTCGAGGTCCGCAGTGACCAGCTCGTCATCCCAGCTGGTGGCCATGGCGACGATCTCGCCTTGCGGGTTGGCGATGATGGAGTGGCCGAAGAGTTCGCAGCCGTCTTCGGTGCCGGCCTTGGCGGTGGCGATGGCGAAGGTGGCATTCTGGTAGGCGCCGGATTGCACCGAGAGGTGGCTGTGGAAGACGCGCAGGTGATGCGCTTCGAACCCCTGGGCGGACATGTTGAGGCTTGGCGTGTTGTAGCCGCACATGACCAGCTCGACCTTTTGCAGGCCGAGCACGCGCCAGGCTTCGGGCCAGCGGCGGTCGTTGCAGATCATCATGCCCATGTTGAGGCCGGGCAGGGCGCCCATCGGGGCGCGGATGACGGGGAAGCCGAGGTCGCCGACTTCGAAGTAGCGTTTTTCGAGGTGTTGGACGGCTCGCTTGGGGTCGAATTCGGCGTGGCCGGGCAGGTGGACTTTTCGATACTTCAGCAGGATGTCGCCGTCCTTTGAGACCAGGATGGCGGTGTTGAAGTGGCGGCCCTCCGGGGTGCGCTCGGCGTAGCCCAGGTGGAAGCCGATGCCGTATTTGCGGGCGGCGGCGAAGAGGGGGGCGGTTTCGTTGCTGGGCATCGCGGCTTCGAACCAGTGGTCGGCTTCGGCGTTGTTCTCGTGGTAGTGGCGCGGGAAGAAGGTGGTCAGCGCCAGTTCGGGGAAGACGACGAGTTCGACGCCGCGGGCATGGGCGCGTTCCATCAGGCGGAGCATGCGGGCGACGGCCACGTCCCGGCCTTCGGCGCGTTGGATCGGGCCGAGCTGGGCGGCGGCGACGGTGAGGGTGCGGGTCATGCGGGGGGCTCCGCGCCGGTTTGCGATGTGATCGGCCCATACCATTGCGGCCGGCGGTGTTGTGAGAAATTGAACATCTTCTCCTTGCCCTGGCGGCAGGCGTCCAGGTCGCAATCGGCCAGGATAACCTCGTCGCCCAGCGTCTTGGCCTCGGCCACGATGCGCCCGTTCGGGTCGACGATGCAGGAGCCGCCGATCAGGCCGGAGCCGTCCTCGTCGCCGGCCTTGGCGACGGCGACGGCCCAGGTGGCGTTCATGTAGGCGTTGGACTGCGCCGAAAGCTGCGAGTGCCAGGTGCGCAGGCCGGCATCCTCGCTGTCGCCGCCATTGGGATCGTAGGCCGCGGAGTTGTAACCCACCAGGACCATCTCCACCCCGCGCAGCGCCAGGACGCGCCAGCCCTCCGGCCAGCGGCGGTCGTTGCAGATCAGCATGCCCAGCACGCCGCCGGCGAAATGGGGGGCGCGGAAGGTGGGGAAGCCGAGGTCGCCGTATTCGAAATAGCGTTTTTCGAGTTGCTGGAAGCGGGCGCCGTCGCGCGGTTCGACGGAGCCGGGGAGATGGATTTTTCGATACTTGCCGAGCAGCGAGCCGTCCGGGTTGACGATGATGCTGGTGTTGAAGCGCCGGCCGTCCCCGGTCAGTTCCGCGTAGCCGACATTGAAGCCGACGCCGAGGTCCCGGGCGCGGTCGAACAGCGGCTGCACGTTCACGTTCGGCATGCCGCGTTCGAAATACGTGTCCAGCTCCTGCGCGTTGGCGAAGAACCAGCGCGGGAAGAAGGTGGTGAAGGCGAGTTCGGGGAACACCACCAGCTTTGCCCCCTGCGCCGCCGATGCTTCCAGAAGCGCGATCAGCCGGTCCAGCGTGTGCCGCCGGGTGTCGGCGCGCTGGGTGCCGGCCATCTGGGCGCCGGCGACGCGAATCATCCTCATGCCAGCCACTCCCGCCAGGCGGTCCAGTCATTGACCAGTGCTGCCATCGCCGCGTAGCCGTTCGATCCCGGATGGGCGCCGTCGCCGGCGCGGGCCTCGGCGATCCAGTGCGGGTCGGCCAGCAGGGGTTCCAGCACCGGCAGGAACGGGATGGCGAGTTCCCCGCACAGCGCGGCCAGGCGAGGCTCCAGCGCCCGCAGCCGGGCGTTCACCCCGGCATCGTCGATCGGCGGCGGGCCGACCATCAGCACCGGGCCGATGGCCTTCGCCGCCACCAGCATGGTGCGCGCGTGGCCCAGCGTGGCGTCGGGATGGACCCGGGGTGCGCCGCCCTCGTCCACGCAGTCATTGACCCCGAAGCTGAACACCAGGGCGCGCGGATGCTCCGGCGGCAGGCGGGCGGCGACTTCGGCGCGCCAGCGGGCGTGGATGTCCGCACTGGTGTCGCGGCGGATGCCGAGATTGTAGGCGGTGACCTCATGCCCCCGGTCCCAGGCGGCGGCGCAGACCCGGCCGACCCAGCCGAGCATGGCGGGGTCGCCGACGCCGTTGGTCATCGAGTCGCCGAGGAAGGCGATGCGCAGCGCCGTCATCACACCGTCTGCCGCCGCACGAACCGGCCGTCGCCGGGCGCGCCCAGCACTGTCTTGCCGTCCCAGATGGTGCGCCCGCGCAGCACGGTTTCGACCACCCGGCCGCGCATCCGCCGGCCATGATAGGGCGACCAGCGGGTTTCCGGGCGGTCGACGATCACCGCCTCGTCGAAGGCGTAGTCGGCGCGCTCCATCACCATCAGGTCGGCGTCGAAGCCCAGCGCGATGGCGCCCTTTTTCGGCCACAGCCCGTGCAGCTTGGCGGTGCGCTCGGCGCAGTAGGTGGCCATCAGGGTGGGCGACAGGCCGCGTTCGTCAAGCAGGGTGAACATCAGCGGGGCGAAGCTTTGCATGCCGGTCAGCCCGGCGCCGCATTCGAAGATGTTCTTCGACGCCTTGCGGTCCAGCGGCCAGGGCGCGTGGTCGGTGGAGACATAGGCGACGCGGTCGGCCAGCAGCGCCTCCCACACGCGCTCAACTTCCGCGGCGGTGCGGAAGGGCGGGTTGCACTTGCCCTTGCCGCCGAGGCGGACCAGGTCGTCCTCGGTCATGCACAGGTATTGGATGCAGGCCTCGCCGGTGGCCTGGCCGCCCTGGGCGCGGAAGCTGGCGGCGATGTCGAAGCCGCGCGCCACCGAGGAATGGGCGATGTGGACATGGGTGCCGGTCTGCAACCCGATCTCGAAGATCTCCAGGTCGGCCATGGTCTCGGCCAGCGGCGGGCGCGTGCGGCAATGCCAGATGGCATCGGTGTTGCCGGCGGCCAGCGCCTGGGCGGTGAGTTTCTCCACCAGCTCCTGGTCCTCGTTGTGAACCGCGACGGGAAGGCCGGTCTTGGCGATCTCGGCGAAGGCGGCGACCATGGTCGGGTGGTCGATGCGCGGGAAGCGCACGGCGTCGTATTCGTAGGTGGAGAGCTTGAAGGCGCTGATGCCGCCGGCGGCGAGCTCGGCGATCGCGTCGAGGCCGCCGTTCTTCTTGATGGTCCCGTACAGCGCCATGTCGACATGCGCGGTGCGCTCGACCCAGCCGATTTTCTCCCCGAGCACGGCGGCGCTCGTGGTCGATTGCGGCGTGTCGTAGGGCATGTCGACGCAGGTGGTCACGCCGCCGGCCGCGGCACTGCGGGTGGCGTGCTCGATCCCCGGCCAGCCGAGCGCGGAGGAGGTGTGCATGTGCCCGTCCACCAGGCCGGGCATCACCAGGCGGCCGCGATGGTCCACCACCTCGGCGGCCGGCGGCGGCGCGCCCTGGCCGATCGCGGCGATGGTCTCGCCGCGTAGCGCAACATAGCCGTCGCGGATGACCTGGCTTGCTGTCACCACATCGCCCAGGAAGACGCGATCGAACGGGGTTGGCATGCTGCGGCTCATCCTTTTGTGGCAGCGAAACGCGATCGACATCCCGGCGACACTTGCCGAGCGGCGCGCGCGCTCCTACGAAGCGGGAAAGGCTACCCCGCGCACCGCCGCCCGCCAATCCCGCGATCGCGGCCGGCGTCGGCCACGAAAGGGCAGGGGAGCACACACCGCACGCCGCGGCCGCGGCATCGAGGAGCGCAAGTGATGAAGCTGCACGACGTGAAGGTCTATCCGTCCAAGGTCCACCTGCCGCGCGAGGACCAGCTCGCCTGGAAGATCGCGGGCGTGGCCACCGACAAGGTCGCGGTGCCGAAGAACACCGCCGAGATGATCGTCAACCGCGTCATCGACAACGCCTCGGTGGCGATCGCCGCGGTCAACCGCCGCCCGGTGGTCTCCGCGCGCGGCATGGCGCTGGGCCACCCGAACCCCAAGGCCAGCGAGCGCGAGGGGGCCACCGTGTTCGGCGCGCCGACCGCGCGGCGCTTCTCGCCGGAATGGGCCGCCTGGGCCAACGGCACCGCGGTGCGCGAGCTGGACATGCACGACACCTTCCTGGCCGCCGACTATTCCCACCCCGGCGACAACATCCCGCCGGTGCTGGCCGTGGCGCAGCACATGGGCCGTTCGGGCAAGGACCTGATCCGGGGGCTGGCCACCGGCTATGAGATCCATATCGACCTGGTGCGCGCCATCTGCCTGCACGAGCACAAGATCGACCACATCGCCCATCTCTGCCCGGCCTCGGCCGCGGGGATCGGCACGCTGCTGGGCCTGAAGCAGGACGTGATCTACCAGGCGGTGCAGCAGGCGGTGCATGTCAGCTTCTCCACCCGCCAGTCGCGCAAGGGCGAGATCAGCTCGTGGAAGGCCTATGCCCCCGCCCATGCCGGCAAGCTCGCCGTCGAGGCGGTCGATCGCGTCATGCGCGGCGAGGGGGCGCCGAGCCCGATCTACGAGGGCGAGGACAGCGTGATGGCCTGGATGCTCTCCGGCCGCACCGCCCGCGACAAGGGCCTGCCGGAACATGTCTATCACGTGCCGCTGCCCGAGGCCGGCGAGGCCAAGCGCGCCATTCTGGACAGCTACACCAAGGAGCATTCGGCGGAGTACCAGAGCCAGGCGCTGATCGACCTCGCCTTCCGCATGCGCGAGAAGATCGCCAACTGGGAGGCGGTGGAGAAGATCGTGCTGCACACCAGCCATCACACCCACTACGTGATCGGCACCGGCGCCAACGACCCGCAGAAGATGGACCCGAAGGCCAGCCGCGAGACGCTGGACCATTCCATCATGTATATCCTGGCCGTCGCCCTGCAGGACGGCAGCTGGCACCATGTCGACAGCTATGCGCCCAAGCGCGCGCAGCGCAAGGACACCGTCGAGCTGTGGCACAAGATCGAGACGCGCGAGGACGCGGGCTGGACCGCGCGTTACCATGCCAAGGACCCGAATGAGCTGGCCTTCGGCGGGCGGCTGGAAGTGTTCATGAAGGACGGCACCAAGCTGGTCGACGAGATGGCGGTGGCCAACGCCCATCCGCTCGGCGCCAAGCCCTTCGCCCGTGCCGACTACATCAGGAAGTTCCGCATCCTGACCGAGGGCATCATCACCACGCGGGAAGCCAACCGCTTCATCGAGGCGGCGCAGAACCTGGCCAGCCTTCCCGCGGGCGAGCTGCACCAGCTCAACGTCGCCCTGCCCGCCGGCACGCTGCTGGACAGCAAGCCCGGCATCTTCTGAAGGAGACCGCCACGATGAGCGAAAGCAACTTCAAGCCGAAGAAGTCCGTCGCCCTGTCCGGGGTGCCGGCCGGTAATACCGCGCTGTGCACCGTCGGGCGCAGCGGCAACGACCTGAACTACCGCGGCTACGACATCCTGGACATCGCCGAGACCTGCGAGTTCGAGGAGCTGGCCCATCTGCTGGTCCACGGCACGCTGCCCAATGTCGCCGAGCTGCGCGGCTACAAGGAGAAACTCAAGGCCCTGCGCGGCATCCCGGCCGCGGTGCGCACGGTGCTGGAGGCGATCCCGGCGGCCGCCCATCCGATGGACGTGATGCGCACCGGTGTCTCGGCGCTAGGCTGCGTGCTGCCGGAAAAGGACGACCACAATGCGGCCGGCGCGCGCGACATCGCCGACCGGCTGATGGCCTCGCTGGGCTCGATGCTGCTGTACTGGCACCATTTCACCCAGAATGGCCGGCGCATCGAGGTGGAGACCGATGACGACACCATCGCCGCCCACTTCCTGAGCCTGCTGCACGGCAAGCCCGCCGGCGCGTCATGGGTGCGGGCGATGCACACCTCGCTGAACCTCTATGCCGAGCACGAGTTCAACGCCTCGACCTTCGCCTGCCGCGTGGTGGCGGGCACGGGATCGGACATGTACTCGGCGATCACCGGCGGCATCGGTGCCCTGCGTGGGCCGAAGCATGGCGGGGCCAACGAGGTCGCCTTCGAGATCCAGAAGCGCTACGCCAACCCGGCTGAGGCCGAGGCCGACATCAAGGCGCGCATGGAGCGGAAGGAAGTGATCATCGGCTTCGGCCACCCGGTCTATACGATCGCCGATCCGCGCAACAAGATCATCAAGGGCGTGGCGCAGCGCCTGTCGGCCGAGGCCGGGTCGATGAAGATGTTCGCCATTGCCGACCGCATCGAATCGGTGATGATGGACGCCAAGAAGATGTTCGCGAACCTCGACTGGCACAGTGCGGTTTCGTATCACATGATGGGCGTGCCGACCGCCATGTTCACCCCGCTCTTCGTGATCGCGCGCACCGCCGGCTGGAGTGCGCATGTCATGGAACAGCGAGTTGACAACAAGATCATTCGCCCGACGGCCAATTACGTCGGCCCGGACGACCAGCCCTTCGTGCCGCTCGCGCAGCGCGCCTGACGGCGCCGGAACCCGTGCCACCGGGGCGTCGCGGAGTGTATCCGCGGCGCCCTTTTTTTTCGAATTCGCCAAGTAACGAAGTCTTTTTGTTGACAGCGCCGCGCGCATCGGCGGATAGCGGAAATCAGCGTTCGTGACGGTCGATTCGAACCGCCTCACAAGAGGTGGTCGCACCCATGGATGCAACAGGGAAGGTACGGTCGATGGACCGCTGTCGCCGCAACGCGCCTCGCACTTCCATCCGCTGCGCCACTGGCCTTGCCCAAACAACCCGGCAGACAAGGAGTGCCGCCGAATGACCGACGAGATCCGAGCCCAAGCGCTGGCCATGAAGGCTCCGGCCGCGAAGAAGGCCGCCGCCCCCGCGAAGGCGGCTGCTCCCGCGAAGGCGGCTGCTGCTCCCGCGAAAGCGGCTGCGCCGGCCAAAGCCGCGGCGCCGAAGAAGCCCGCTCCGAAGGCCGCCGCCGCGCCGGCAGCGCCCGCGCCCAAGGCCGCCGCTCCGAAGAAGGCGGCGGCGCCCAAGGCTGCGGCTGCCCCCGCCAAGGCCGCTGCCCCCGCCAAGGCGGCTGCTCCCAAGGCCGCTGCCCCCGCCAAGGCTGCTGCTCCCAAGGCCACGCCCGCCAAGGCAGCGCCCGCCAAGGCTGCGGCCGCAAAGAAGGCCCCGGCAGCGAAGCCGGCGGCTGCCCCGGCCAAGGCCGCACCGAAGAAGGCCGCGGCACCCAAGGCGGCGGCTGCCAAGCCGGCTGCGAAGAAGCCTGCCGCCAAGTAGGCTGGCGCCAACCCCTGAGCGAGACTGATTGCACACCGAGCGGGCGCTACCCATTGCGGGTGGCGCCCGTTCTTGCTGTTTGCCGCCTGCGCTGGCTACTGGCCGAACGTCGTCAGCAGATCGTCCACCTGCCCCGCCGTCAGAAGCCGTGTGGGCTGCCCGCGCAGCAACAGGAACAGCTTCGCAGCTTCCTCCAGCTCCTCGGCCGCATACACCGCATCCCGCAGCGTGGCGGCGGACACGACTGGCCCGTGATTGGCCAGCAGCACCGCCCGCGCCCCGCCCGCCGCCGCTTCGACCGCCGGCTCCATCGCCGCATCGCCGGGCCGGTAGTAAGGCACCACGGGCATCGACCGGCCCACCCGCATCACGAAGTATGGCGTCAGCGGCGGGATCGGATTGCCGGCATCGACATCGGCCAGGCAGGCCACGGCGGTGGCCATCGTCGAATGCAGGTGCACCACCGCCCCGGCATCGGGACGCGCCCGGTAGAAGGCGCGATGGAGAAACACCTCCTTGGACGGCTTGTCGCCGGAGACATGGGCAAAGCCGGCATCCAGCTTCGACAGCCGCCCCGCCTCCAGCGACCCAAGCGAGGAATTGGTCGGCGTCATCAGGTAGCCATCGTCCAGCTTCACGCTGATATTGCCCGCCGAGCCGACGGAGAATCCCCGCGCGAACAGCGACGCCGCCCGCGCCACCAGCTCGTCGCGCACCGCGCCCTCGTCCATCACTCGAACGCCTTGGCGAAGAAGTCCGGCGCGCCGAAATTGCCGCTCTTCAGCGCCAGTTTGAGCGTCGGCCCGCTTCCCTCGGCCAGGGTCCACGGCACCCCGGGATCGATCTCCGCGCCGATGCGCAGGCGGCTGACGCCCAGGCGCGTCACCACCGCGCCGGAGGTCTCCCCGCCCGCCACCACCATGCGTCGCACTCCGCGCGCCACCAGGCCCTCGGCAACGGCGGCCAGCGCGGTTTCCACCAGCAGGCCGGCGGCCTCGCGGCCGAGCTTCGCCTGCAAGGCGGCCACCTGCTCGGGCGGGGCGGAAGCAGCGATCAGCACCGGCGTGGCACCCAGCTTGCCGTCCGCCCAGTCCAGCGCCTGCGCTGCCAGCGCCGCCGCATCGGGCGTGGCCAGCGCATCCAGCACCAGCGTCGGCATCCGCTCTCGCGCGCGCCCGATCTGGAACAGCGTCGCGCGCGAACAGGAGCCGGCCAGCACCGCGGCGTGGCCCGCCACCTCCGGCAGCGCCCCGGGATCGGCCATGGCAGCCAGCTTGCCGGCACGGCGGAAATTCTCCGGCAGGCCGATGGCGATGCCGGAGCCGCCGGTGATCAGCGCATGGCCCTCCGCGGCGGTGCCGATCGCATGCAGATGCGCGTCGCTGACCGCATCGACGATGGCATAGCGCCGCCCCTGTTCCTTCAGCGCCGTCATCGCGCGGCGCACCGCGACCGGGCCTTGCTCCACGGTGGCGAAAGGCACCAGGCCGACGGTCCCGCCGGTCTGGCGCCCCAGCACCCGCACCAGGTTGGCATCGGTCATCGGCGTCAACGGGTGCTTCTCCATGCCGCTCTCGTTCAGCAGCACGGAGCCCACGAACAGATGGCCCATGAACACGCTGCGCCCGTTGACCGGAAACGCCGGACAGGCGAGCGCAAAGCCGCAGCCCAGCGCGTCCACCAACGCATCGGCCACCGGCCCGATATTGCCGTCTTCGGTGCTGTCGAAGGTCGAGCAGTATTTGAAAAAGAACTGCCCGCACCCGGCCGCGCGCAGCCAGTCCAGCGCCGCCAGGCTTTCGGCCACCGCCGCGCCCACCGGCGCGGTGCGCGACTTCAGCGCCACGATGATGGCATCGGCGTCCGGGATCGGCGCACCCGGCGCCGGCACCCCGATCACCTGAACCGCGCGCATGCCGTTCTTGACCAGCATGGAGGCGAGGTCGGTCGCCCCGGTGAAATCGTCGGCAATGCACCCCAGCAACGGCATCGGCTTCACTCCCCTGGCCAGTTCATTCCTGGCGGAATCGCCAGGCAGTCGCGGTGGCCGATGCGCAGGGCCAGCCGGCGGCGGTCCACCTGGCCCGCCCGCGTCGCCACCCAGCGCCGCACCGCCGCCCGCCGATCCGGCAGGCGCCGCGCGGCCACCTCGCCCAGGCTGGCCACCAGCCGGTCCAGCATATCCGCCGCGCCGACCGGGATCACCCAGTCGCTCTCCGCCATCCGCAGGGCAAAGCCGCGTCCGCGCAATGCCTCGGCCAACTGCGCCGGCGCCCGTGCCCCCAGCGCCAACCCCAGCCCCTTCGGCCGTGCCTGATCGCGACGGAACGCCGCCAGCACGGCCCGGTCCAGCGCATGCACCGGGCGCAGCGCATCGCGCCCATCGACGGACAGGCAGGCCAGCAACGGCCGCTTCAGCCCCGCGGCCAGCCCGGCGATCCACTCCGCGGACACCAGGTCCAGCAGCGCGCTGCACACCACGCCATCATGCCGGTTCAGCCCCAGCCCCGACAACGGCCCGGCCAGGTCGACCATCTCCGCGCGCACCCGCCAGGCGCCCTGCGGCGTATGCACCGCCATCACCCCGCCGGACACCGTCACCGGAAGGCCGCGCCCGGCGGCCCAGCTGCCGATCTCGGCAAAGGCGCGCTCCAGCAATGCGCGGTCGGCATCGGCCAGGGTCCATTCCTGCGCCCGCCCGATGACCGGCGCCAGCCAGCGGAACAGGCTCGCCGTCCCGGCGCCGAGGTCGATCAGCCGCGGCCGCGCCGGCAGCACGGCGGCAAGCGCTTGTGCCAGCATCAAGCTGCGCGACGCCCCGTCCAGCCGCTCCCGCGCCGCCAGCCAGTCGCCGTCGAAGCGCTCCGGCATCAGCCGAACCGCGCCAGCGCGTCCGCGAAACCCCGCCCCTGCGCCGCCCAGTCCGGCAGCGTCTGCCCGGCCTCCCACGCCGCCTGCGCCATCTCCGCGCGCAGCTCGACATCGAAGATCACCCGCCGCAGCGCCTTGGAATAGGTCACCAGGTCACCGACCTCGCACACCACCCCGGCCTCCACCGGCACCAGCGCCCCGGCCGCGCCCCCCTTGGTGATCGCCACCGGCAGGCCGCGCTTCAGCGCCTCGGCGATCGCCATGCCGTAGCCCTCGTATTCCGTGGCCAGCGCGAACACATCGGCCCCGCGCCACAGCGCCTCCAGCGCCTCGCCGGTGGCCACGCCGACGAAGTCCACGCGCTGCGCGATCTTCAGGTCCTCGGCCAGGTTGCGCAGCGACGCCGCATGCACCGGATCGGGCGCGCCCCCGGCGATGGTCAGGTGCCAGTCGAGATCGAACAGCCGCGCCAGCGCGCGCAGCAGCAGCTCATGCCCCTTGCGCGGGATCAGCGTGCCGATCGACAGGATGCGGCAGGTCGCCCCGCCCGAACCCGCGCAGCGCGGCGCGGCCTCGGTGCCCGGCACCACGCTGGCCAGCCGCGTCGCCGGCACCGCGAAATCGCCCGCCAGCGTCGCCGCCGTGGTCTCGCTGGTGACGATGCAGCCGGTCAGCGCCGGGAACATCCGCTGCTCGATCGCCCGCAGCGCCGCCGCGTCATCGCCGGACAGCCCGGCTTCCATCGAGGTCGGATGATGGATCAGCCCGACCGCCGCCCGGTCGATCACCCCCTCGAACGCCGGCAACCCCAGCCCGTCGATCACCGGCAGGGCATCGGGCGCCATCGCCTCCCAGGCCGCCCGCGCCGCCGCCCGGGCCGCATCGTCTGGCAGCGGATGGCGCCCGCCCAGCTCATGCACATCCACCGCATGCCCGGCCGCGCGCAGCTCCGCCACGATGCGCCGGTCATAGCCATAGCCGCCGGAGATCGCCGAAATCGGCCCCGGCACCAGCAGCGCGACGCGCATCAGTAAACCGGCCCTTCGTAGGCGGCCCAGGCGCCCGGCGCCTCGCGCAGCAGCACTTTCAGCCCGGTCACCGCCCGCCCACCTTCGCCCAGCGTGCCGTTCTTCAATGCCGTCTCCAGCAGCCCCCAGATGTGCCGCGCCATGAACTCGGTGGTGGTGTTCTGCCCGGCAAACTGCGGCAGCGTGTCCAGGTTGTGGTAGTCGAAGGTATCGAGCACCCGGCGCAGCTCGACCTTGGCCAGGCCGATATCGACCAGCAGGTTGGCGCCGTCCAGCTTCGGCGCGCGGAACTCCGCCTCCACGGCATAGGTGGCGCCGTGCATGCGCTGCGCCGGCCCGAACTCCTCCCCGGTGAAGCTGTGCGCGATCATCACGTGGTCGCAAACTGTCAGGCTGAACATCAAACCCCACTCCCGTATTCGACAACATGGCACAGCCCGCCGGCCAGCAGCCGGGGCATGGCTTCAGGCAAGTCCTCGAACCGGGTCGCCGGTTCCAGCAACATGTCGTATGCCGGGTCGGCCAGCAGGTCCAGCGCCAGCCCCAGCCGTTGCGCATAGCTGCGCCGACCGCGCATCGCCGGCGCCACGCTGCCGACCTGGGTCGAGACCAGGCGCAGCCGCCGCGCATGGAACGCCTCGCCCAGCGGCAGGGCAGGGGTGGCATCGCCGAACCAGGACGCCTCCACGATCCGGCCCTCGAACGCCGCACAGCGCAGCGCGGTGCGCAGCCCGGCCTCGCTGGCCGAGGCATGCACGATCAGCTCCTGCTCGCCCGGCGCATCCGCCGGCAGGGCGAACGCACAGCCGAACCTGGCCGCCAGGGCCGCGCGCGCCGGATCGATATCCACCACTGTCACCGCGATCCCGGGGATGCGCGCCAGCAGCGCGGCCACCAGCAGCCCGACCACCCCGGCACCCACCACCATCGCCCGCTCGCCCAGCAGCGGGGCGGCGTCCCAGGCGATGTTCACCGCCGTCTCCATATTCGCCGCCAGCACCGCGCGATGGTCCGGCACGGCGCTGGGCACCGCGATGCACATCGCCTCTGGCGCGTCGAACACGTCCTGATGCGGGTGCAGCACGAACACGCGACGGCCGGTCTCGTCCACGCCGACCGCGCTGTAGCCATACTTCACCGGGAACGGAAACGCCCCGCCCATCAAGGGGGCGCCCATCGATGCATACTGGGTCGGCGGCACCCGACCGGCAAAGACCAGCGCCTCGGTGCCGCGCGAAAGCCCGCTCGCCCGCGCCCGCACGCGGCGCATTCCGGCGGCCAGCGGCCCCAGCGCCTCGGCGCGGATTTCGCCCTGGCCGGCCGCCACGGTCCAGAACGCCCGGGCCGTGCTCACCCGCGGATCAACGGAATGTCGAACAACAGATCGTCCCCCAGCCGATGCACATCCCAGCGCAGCCGCAGCCCATCCTCCGGCTTGGCCACCCCCGGCAGCGTGAAGGCCGGAATCCCCGCCCCCAGCAACAGCGGCGCCACCGTCACATGCAGTCGATCGAGCGCACCGGCGGCCAGGAAGCGCGAAACGGTGATCCCGCCGCCCTCGACAAAGATGCGCCGCAGGCCATGCCGGGCAAGGGCAGCCACCACGCCCCCGATCTCCAGCCCCCCGGAGGCCGCGCGCCGCAGCCGGACCACCTCGGCGGTGCCCAGCCGGTCGCTGCCGGCGATGTCGTCGGCCACCAGCAGCAGCGTGCGCGGTCCGCCCTGGAACATGCGGTAGCCGTCCTCCAGCCGCCGGTCGGTGTCGATCACCACCCGCACCGGCGACGGCCCAGGGCACAGCCGCGTGGTCAACAGCGGGTCATCGGCCTTCACCGTGCCGGCGCCGACCACGATCGCATCGCAGATCGCGCGCAGCCGGTGGGTGTGCAGGATGTCCTCCGGCCCGCTGATCCAGAACGACATGCCGGACTCGGTGGCGATGCGCCCGTCCAGCGTCTGCGCGATCCGCCCCAGCACGAAGCAGCCATCGGCGGGCAGGGCGCCCAGGAACGGCGCATACAGCGCCGGATACCCGCCCGGCCCCGGCGCACGCGCCAGCACGCCCTGCCAGGCGGCATCGTCGACCAGGCTCGCGGCGTCGGACAGCATCACGCCGCGGCTCGTATCACGCCCCCGCCGCCCAAGCGACTCACAAGGCGCGTGACCGCACCGGCGTCATGCGCTGGCCGTTACCGCCACCGGCAGGGCCCGCTCCCGCCCCACCAGGGCGCCCCGCATGCCATAGCGCGGTGCCAGCGCGGATGCCCGGGGCGCTGCCAGCGCGAAGACCTCCAGCACCCGCCCCTGCACCGCGATCGCCCGCTCCAGCAGCCGGCGGTTCTCCGCCGCCAGGCCGCGCAGCCGCTCCGCCAGCTCCGGCAACCCGGTTCGGCTGACCGCCGCCGTGCCCCCCGCCGCCGTGCCTCCCGCCGCCGTGCCTCCCGCCGCCGTGGCACTGGCTGCCGCGCGCGCCTGCGCCCCGGCCAGCGCTTCCGCCGCCACCCGTTTATCCGCCAGCAGCCCCGCCGCGTCGGCGAGGTTGAAGGCCGCCAACGCCGCGTTCTCCCGCTCCAGCACGCCCGCCAGCGCCGCGCCCGCGCGAGTCAGCTCATCCATCGGCCATCTCCTTTGCCGCATCCGCCGCCGCCTGGGTGCGGAGCATCTGCTGATAGACCGGCACCGCCAGCCCCAGCCCGCCGCCCTTCGCCACGTGCTTGCCCATCTCCTGGGCCAGCATCGGCCGCCACTGGGCCTCCGCCGCGCCGCCGCCCATCACCGATTTCGACGTATCGACCGTCGCCAGCATTGGCGCGATCAGTTGGCCCAGCACCATCGCCTCGAACTGGCGCGCCGCCGCCCACATCTTGGCCCGCCCGGGATCGCGCAGCTCCGCCGCGTCCGGCCGCGTGGCGACCACACTGGCGCGCACCGCACGCGTGTCCCGGGCGCTCATCGCACTCAACTCCCGGGCGCTCACCGCACTCAACTCCCGGGCGCTCATCGCACCACCAACTCCGCCTGCAGCGCACCCGCCGCCTTGATCGCCTGCAGGATGGTGATCATGTCACGCGGCCCCACCCCCAGCGCGTTCAGCCCGGCGACCAGGTCGCGCAGCGTCACGTTCTGCGGCAGGATCCCGAGCCGCCGTTCGCTCTGGTCGTCGATCTGCACCTGGCTGCGCGGCGTCACCACCGTCTCGCCGCGCGCCAGCGGTCCTGGCTGCGACACATCGGCGCTTTCGGTCACCCGGATCGTCAAGTTGCCCTGCGCGATCGCCACCGTGCTGATGCGCACATTCGCCCCCATCACGATCGTGCCGCTGGCCTCGTCGACCACCACGATGGCGGCATTGTCCGGCTCCACCCGCAGCGTCTCGATCCGCGCCAGCGCGTCGATCACATCACGGCCGACCAGGTTCAGCGCCACGGTGCGCGGATCGGTGGCCGTCGCCACCCCCGGGCCGAGCGCCTTGTTGATCGCCTCGGCCATGCGCCGCGCGGTCGTCAGGTCCGGATTGCGCAGCCCCAGCCGCGGCGCGGTGCGCGAGGCAAGCTGGAACGCCACCTCCCGCTCCACCGTCGCCCCGTTCGGGATCCGCCCGGCGGTCGGCACCCCGCGCGTGACCGACTGCGCCGCCCCGCCGGCGGAAATCGCCCCGGTCGCCAGCGCCCCCTGGGCCACCGCATAGACCTCGCCATCAGCGGCCAGCAGCGGGGTGACCAGCAGCGTGCCGCCGGTCAGGTTGCTGGCATCGCCCAGGGCGGAGACGGAAATGTCGATCCGGCTGCCGGTGCGCCCGAACGGCGGCAGCTCGGCAGTGACCATCACCGCGGCGACGTTCTTGGTCTTGAGCTTGCTCTCCTGGTCGCGGGTGTTGACGCCCAGCCGTTCCAGCATGCCGATCAGCGACTGGCGGGTGAACACCGCGGAATCCAGCTTGTCGCCGGTCCCGTTCAGCCCGACCACCAGGCCGTAGCCGACCAGCTGGTTGCCGCGGATCCCCTCCAGGTCGGCGATGTCCTTGATCCGCACCTGCGCGGCCGCCCCTTGCGGCAGGGCGGACCAGGCCAGGAGCAGCAGAACCGTCAGCATCCGCATCACCAGGTACCACTCCTCGACAAGACAACCATTCGGCAAGGATTGCAGGGCATGGTTACCCGAAGGTAAGCGCGCCGCCGTCCCATCAGCGTGCATCCCACGCAATCGCCATGCCATGCGTAAGGCTTTGATTTCCAATCGACCGACTCCGACCCGGCGCCGATTGCCCGGCAGTTTCGACCCACCCAGCAACGGAACAGGCCCATGGACCCGATCCACCGCGTCACCGGCCCACCCGCCGTCGCCGCCCGCCCCGCGCGCGCAGCACCCGCCGGATTCCGCCTGCCCTCTGCGCGCGCCGACGCCGCGGCGCCGGCCGGCGGGGTGGAGGAGATCGGCCTGCCCGGCATGCTTCTGCTCCAGGAACAGCCCGATAGCGCCGACGAACGGGCGAAGAAGCGGGGCCAGGAATTGCTCGCCACCCTGGCGGAGTTGCAGCGCGCGCTGCTCGCCGGCGACGAGCGGCACTCCCCCGCTCTGGCCGCCACCCTGACAACCCTGGCCGGCGACCTGCCGCAAGCCAGCGATCCCGCTCTGCGCGCCACGGTGCAGGCGATCGCGCTGCGCGCCCGCATCGAGGCGATGCGCCTCAATCCCCGTCCAGCCGGGTGATCCCGGCCAATTCCCCGCACTCGGCGTATAAATCCCCGAATTGTCACGTGATAGCGACCGGAACCCCTTGGCGTGGCCGCCCGCCATCGGTATAAGCCGGCCCGACTGGAAGGCCCGGGGGGCCACGGCGGCTTCCTCACCGGGTGCTGCCATCGGCTTCCCTGCCGGCCGAACTGCCGCAGGACGCCGCCCTATGATGGTCACTCTGCCCCCTGACTACATGCCCAGCGAAGCGGAAGAGTTCATGAGCCCGCTTCAGGTGGAGTATTTCCGCCAGAAGCTGATGCGCTGGCGCGCCGACCTCCTTCGCGAAGCCGACGGAACCCTGGCCAGCCTGTCCGAAGGCGGCATCACCGAGGCCGACATCACCGACCGCGCCTCCGTCGAGACCGACCGCGCGCTGGAGCTTCGCACCCGCGACCGCGCCCGCAAGCTGATCAACAAGATCGACCAGGCCTTGCTGCGCATCGAGGCCGGCAGCTACGGCTATTGCGAGGACACCGGCGAGCCGATCGGCCTGCGCCGCCTCGCCGCCCGGCCGATCGCCACCCTGTCGATCGAGGCGCAGGAGCGGCACGAGCGCATGGAGCGGGTCCACCGCGACGACTAGCCTGCTTCCGCCTCCACGGAATCTGCTCTAGAACTGCCGGAAAGCGCGCCACCCAGGCGCCGCACCGGGAGACTCGCCCATGATCCGTCGCCGCCACCTTCTCGCCGCCGCCGCCGGCACCCTTGCCGCGCCCGCCATCGTGGAAAAGGTCGGTGCCCAGGCCGCCTTCGACTGGAAGCAGTTCAAGGGCACGCGCCTCGAAGTGAACTTCGGCAAGTCCCCGCGCCCCGACGTGCTCCAGGCCAACCAGAAGGAGTTCGAGGAGCTGACCGGCATCCGCGTCGGCTTCGAGCAGGTGCCGGAACAGCAGCAGCGCCCGAAGATCGCCCTCGAACTCGCCTCCGGCCGTCCCAGCTTCGACGTGGTCAACGTCTCGATGCATGTCCAGAAGAAGCTGGTCGAGAAGGGGAAGTGGCTGGAAGACCTCCGCCCGCTGCTCGCCGATCCGAAGCTGACCGCGCCGGATTTCGACCTGGCCGACTTCTCCGCCCCCGGCATGGCCGCCAACACCGCCGCCGACGGCACCATCATGGCCATCCCGATCAACCAGGACCTGTTCATCCTGTTCTACAACAAGGCACTTTTCGCCGAGAAGGGCATCGCGCCGCCCACCACGCTCGACGAGATGATGGCCGCCGCCCAGAAGCTGACCGACAAGCAGAAGGGCATCGCCGGCTTCGTCGGTCGCGGCCTGAAGAACGCCAATCTGCCGCTCTACACCACCTTCCTGCTCGGCCATGACCAGGAGACCATCACCGCGGACGGCAAGACCCTGCTGATGGACACGCCCGCCGCCGTCGCCGCCGCCGAATACTATTCGAAGCTGCTGCGCGAAACCGGCCCGGCCGGCATCGTCGGCTTCAACTGGAGCGAGTGCCAGACCACCTTCGCCCAGGGCCGGGCGGCGATGTGGCTCGACGGCGTCGGCTTCTCCGCGCCCTTGATGGACAAGTCGAAATCCCGCGTCGCCGACACCGTCGGCTTCATCCCGGTGCCGCGCGGGCCGAAGGCGCAGCACAGCGCCACCTTCATCGAGGGCGTGGGCGTGGCCCGCGGCGCCAAGAACAAGGGCGGCGCCTGGCTTTACTGCCAGTGGGCCACCAGCAAGAAGATGTGCCTGGAATTCCTGCGCACCGGCTCCGGCACGCCCCCGCGCGCCAGCGCTTATGGCAATGCCGACGTGCTGAAGAACAGCGTCTTCCCGAAGGAGTGGTTCGACACGGTGCAGGCCTCGCTGAAGATCGCCCGCTCCGGCCTGCCGGTCATTGTTGGAGTCACCGAGTTCCGCGACGTCTTCGGCGTGGCGCTGACTAATACCATCACCGGTGCGGACCCCAAGACCGAGCTGACCAAGGCCACCGAAGCCTTCAAGCCGATCCTGGCCAAGGAGCTCGCCGGCTGACCCCTTGACCGAAGCCTGAACACCGGCGGCCGGGATCAACCCGGCCGCCCCCACGGGAGGACCCACGCATGATCCGCCGCCGCCACATCCTCGGCGCCGCCGCTGCGCTGCCGATCTTCAACGTCGTCGAGACCGCCAACGCGCAGTCGAAGTTCGACTGGAAGATGGCAAAGGGCGCCAAGATCGAGGTCAATTTCCAGAAAGGCCCGAACGCCGACGTCATCGAGCGCAACCATCGCAAGTTCGAGGACCTGACCGGCATCAAGGTCGGCTCCGAGCAGATCCCCGAGCAGCAGCAGCGCCCGAAAGTGGCGCTCGAACTCTCCACCGGCCGCCCGACCTTCGACGTGGTCGCCGTCGCCCTGCACGTGCAAAAGCGCCTGGTCGAGCGCGGCAAGTGGATGGAAGACCTGCGCACCTGGATCAACAACCCGAACGTCACCGCCCCGGAATTCGACTACGCCGATTTCGCCGGCCCGGCCCTGCGCTGGGGCACCGGGGCCGATGGCGCCATCCACACCCTGGCCAGCAACTACGACGTCTGGCTGATGTTCTGGAACCAGGCGCTCTTCGCCGAGAAGGGCCTGACCTTCCCGAAGACCATGGATGAGATGCTGGAGACGTCGCGCAAGCTGACCGACAAATCCAAGGGCATCTACGGCATGGTCGGCCGCGGCCTGAAGAACGCCAACCTGCCGCTCTACACCTCGCTGCTGATGGGCATGGACCAGGACACCGTCACGCCGGACGGCAAGAGCCTGCTGATGACCACCGATGCCGCGGTCTGGGCCGGCGAACTCTACAAGAAGCTGTTGGCCGAGACTGCGCCCCCCGGCACGGTCGGTTTCAACTGGATGGAAAGCCAGACCAGCTTCAGCCAGGGCAAGATCGCCATGTGGATCGACGGCATCGGCTTCTCCGCCCCGCTGATCGACCCCACCAAGAGCCGCATCGCCAAGGACGTGCGCTTCTCCCCGGTCCCGGCCGGGCCGAAGGCGCAGCACTCCGCCACCTTCTGCTCCGGCCTGTCGATCCCGGCGGCGTCGAAGAACAAGCTCGCCGCCTGGCTCTACATCCAGTGGGCCGCGGGCAAGGAGATAGGCAAGGAACAGGTCCGCCTGGGCGCCGGCACCCCGCCCCGCGCCAGCGTCTGGCAGGACGCGGAGATCCAGAGCGGCAGCCGCTTCCCCAAGGAGTGGTTCGAAACCTCGCTGGCCTGCCAGCGCATGGGCCGCCCCGGCCTGCCGGAGATCGTCAGCGTCACCGAGTTCCGCGACGTCTACGGCGTGGCACTGACCAACTCGCTGGGCGGCGCCGATGTGCGCACCGAGCTGAACAAGGCCACCGAAGCGTTCAAGCCGATCCTGGACAAGGAAAACGCCTGATCCGACCCGTGGGGGTGGCGGTGCCGCCCCTGCGGTGCTTGGCCGGCGGGGCGGGGCAGGGCACCAGGACCTGATGATACCATACCCCGAACCGCTCGCATTGCTGCACGGCCAGGCCGCCCGCCTGGCCGTCGCCGCCGGCCAGGCCCATTGGCTCGCTGGCGGCCCAATCGCCTACACGCTGACGCGCCTTGGCGACACGCTGCGCCCCGCCGCGGACCTCCCGGCCCTCACTGCCCCCCGCCCGCCCTTCGCCGGCCTGCCCGGCCCCGGCCCCTGGGTGATGGGCATCCTGAACACCACGCCGGACAGCTTCAGCGACGGTGGCCGCCACGCCACGCCCGAATCCGCCGTCGCCGCCGGCCTGGCCATGCGCGAAGCCGGCGCCGACATCATCGACATCGGCGGCGAAAGCACCCGCCCCGGCGCGGACCCGGTCACCCCGGACCAGGAGCAGGCCCGCATCCTGCCCGCCATCGAGGCCCTGGCCCGCGCCGGCATCGTCGTCAGCGTCGACACCCGCCACGCCAACACCATGCGCGCCGCCATGGCCGCCGGCGCGCGCATCGTCAATGACATCTCCGCCCTCGCCCACGACCCCGAAGCCGCCGAAACCGTGGCCCGCGCCGGCGCCCCGGTGATCCTGATGCACATGCGCGGCACGCCCCGTACCATGATGGACCACGCCCAGTACGCCAACGTCGCCGCCGAGGTCACCGCCGAGCTCGCCGCCCGCATCGCCGCCGCCCAGGCCGCCGGCATCCCCCGCGCGTCGATCGCCGTCGACCCCGGCATCGGCTTCGCCAAGACCCATGCCCAGAACATCGAGCTGCTCGATCGCCTGGCCGTGCTGCACCATCTCGGCTGCCACATCCTGGCCGGCGTCTCCCGCAAGCGCTTCATCGGCCACCTCGCCGACGCCCCCGACGCCGCAAGCCGCACCCCCGGCTCGCTCGCCGCCGCCCTGGCGGCCCTGGACCGCGGCGCCACGCTCCTGCGCGTCCACGACGTGCCCGAAACGGTCCAGGCGGTGCGCGTCTGGCGCGGCCTGCGCGCCGCCTGATACCATTTCGCCACGCTTTGCAGTACATGCTCCCCGCTCGCCGCCAGAGGTGCCCGCCCGCATGACCATCCCCCGCCGCCTGTTCGGAACCGACGGCATCCGCGGTGCCGCCAATGCCGAGCCGATGACCGCCGAGACCGTGCTGCGCCTCGGCCAGGCCGCCGGCCTGCTGTTCACCCGCGGCTCGCACCGCCACCGCGTGGTGATCGGCAAGGACACCCGGCTCTCCGGCTACATGCTGGAACCCGCCCTGGTCGCCGGCTTCATCGGCGCGGGCATGGACGTGGTGCTGGTCGGCCCGCTGCCCACGCCCGCCATCGCCATGCTCACCCGCAGCCTGCGCGCCGACCTCGGCGTGATGATCTCCGCCAGCCACAACACCTTCGAGGACAACGGCATCAAGCTGTTCGGCCCCGACGGCTTCAAGCTGTCCGACGCCACCGAGGCCGAGATCGAGGCGCTGATGTCCGCCGACCTCTCCGCCCGCATGGCCTCCTCCCGCCGCCTCGGCCGTGCCAGCCGCATGGAGGATGCCGGCGGCCGCTACATCGAGTTCGCCAAGAACACTTTTCCGCGTGGCCTGCGCCTGGACGGGCTGAAGATCGTCGTCGATTGCGCCAACGGCGCCGGCTACAAGGTCGCGCCGACCGTGCTGTGGGAGCTCGGCGCCGAGGTGATCCGCGTCGGCGTCGCCCCGGACGGCTTCAACATCAACCGCGACTGCGGCTCCACCATGCCCGACTTCCTGCGTGGCGAGGTGCGCCGCCACGACGCCCATCTGGGCCTGGCGCTGGACGGCGACGCCGACCGCGTCATCCTGTCCGACGAACGCGGCCAGATCATCGATGGCGACCAGATCCTGGCCCTCATGGCCCGCGCCTGGCGCGATTCCGGCCGGCTGTCCGGCGACGGCATCGTGGCCACCGTGATGTCCAATCTCGGCCTGGAACGCTACCTCGCCGCCCAGGGCCTCACCCTGCACCGCACCCAGGTCGGCGACCGCTATGTGATGGAACGGATGCGCGCCGGCGGCTTCAACGTCGGCGGCGAGCAATCCGGCCACATGATCCTGTCGGACTACGCCACCACCGGCGACGGCCTGCTCGCCGCGCTGCAGGTCCTCGCCGTGCTGGTCGAACAGGGCCGCCCGGCCAGCGAGGTCTGCCGCGTCTTCGCCCGCCTGCCGCAGAAACTGCGCAGCGTCCGCTTCGCCGGCCACACTCCGCTCGATGCGCCCGACGTCCAGCGCGCCATCTCGGCCGCCGAAGCCCGCCTGGCCGGCACCGGCCGCCTGCTGATCCGCAAAAGCGGCACCGAGCCGGTGATCCGCGTCATGGCCGAAGCCGAAGACGAAACCCTGGTCGAAGCCGTGGTCGACGGGCTGTGCGATGTGATCGACCAGGTGGCGAAGCTGTCGGCGCAGGGCGGATAGAAAGAATCTTCTTTTTGTGAACAAAAAGAAGCAAAAAAACTTCATCCGTTTGCACCCGTCTCCCCCGGGAGGCACCCAACCAAACGGATAAAAGTATTTTGGTTCTTTTTTTCAAAAAAGAACTGCTTTCCTAGGAGACTCCCATGCAAGGCCGCGTCCTCATCATCGCCGGCTCCGACTCCGGCGGCGGCGCCGGCATCCAGGCCGACATCAAGGCGGTCACTGCCCTGGCCGGCTTCGCCATGACCGCCATCACCGCGCTGACCGCGCAGAACACCCTGGGCGTCCAGGGCGTCCACCCCGTCCCGATCGACTTCCTGCGCCTGCAATTGCGGTCCGTCCTGTCGGACCTGGGCGCCGATGCGATCAAGACCGGCATGCTCGGCGACATCGCCACCGTCGACGCCGTCGCCGAAACCCTGCGCGCCCACCCCGCCATCCCCGCCGTGATCGACCCGGTGATGGTCGCCAAGGGTGGCCACAAGCTGCTCCAGGACGACGCCGTCGATCACCTGCGCCGCACCCTGCTGCCGCTGGCCACCGTGCTGACCCCGAACCTGCCGGAAGCCGAACTGCTCGCCGGCATGGCGATCGCCACCGAAGCCGACATGCACCGCGCCGCCGAACGCCTGCTGTCCTTCGGCCCCGCCGCCGTGCTGCTGAAGGGCGGCCATCTCGACAGCCCCGATGTCATGGACCTGCTCGCCACCCCGGACGGCACGCGCGAGTTCCGCTCCCCGCGCATCGCCACCCGCCACACCCACGGCACCGGCTGCACCCTGGCCAGCGCGATTGCCGCCGGCCTGGCCCAGGGCCGCGCCCTCGAAACCGCCGTCGCCCGCGCCCGCACATACGTCCACCGCGCCATTGCCACCGCGCCAGGCTTTGGCGCCGGCCACGGCCCGCTCGATCACGCCAATACCGTGGATGTGACCAGGCTCGACGCCTGATTTCCTCGCTTCCCTCCTACCGCGCCGGCTAGAGCGTGATCGTCGGAGGCGGAATCGCCGGAGACGTGAATCACGCGATCAAACAAAGGGCTAGAGCATGGGCCGCGCTTCTATCAGCGCGGATCATGCTCTAGGCTCCCGCGCAACCTCTGCGGGAGGACGCGCCGATGCGCACGCTGCTGGCTTTCATGTTCGCCTTGCTGCTGGC
>JBIPLY010000561.1:0-2549 GCA_044369385.1 Acetobacteraceae bacterium
GCGCTGATGACCATGGCCACGGCGGGCGCCCGGCCGCTGGGCGCGGCACTGGGCGGGGCGGTCGGCGCGGCCTGGGGGATGGAGGCGGCGCTGGCGCTGGCCGCGGCGGGCTTCGTGGTGCAGGCCGGGATCATCCTGGCCTCGCCGGTGCGCGCGCTGGCGGTGCAGCCGGCGTAGCGCTCAGTAGAGCCGCTGGCCGTCCGGATACATCACCACGATGTCGTTCGGGTGGGACAGGTTCAGCATCGCCCGCGCCCGCTCGTCCAGCGTGTCCGGGTCAAGCTGCGGCACCCCGCGCAGCGCGTTGACCCGGCGCTGCCACAGCCGCACCTCGTCCTGGGCGTGGCTGCGCAACAGCCTGGCCTGCTCCAGGTCGCGCTGCCGGTCGGGGAAGGACTCCAGCCCGCGATCGCCCTGCCAGGCATGCCAGCCGAAATAGGCGGTCAACGACAGGCACAGCATCGGCAGCACCGCCGCCTTCGCCTGCCGCTTGATGAACCGCCACGCATCCATGCCGCCATCCCACTTCACCGGACGATCAGCGATAGCAGACCAACGCGGCGCAGTACAGCTGAAAAATCAACAACCCAGCGCCTGATCTGCGAATTGTTGGCGGCCGTGGCAGTGCGGCCACCAAGCCGCCATGGTTGCTCCGGAATTTCGCCGCGCGGACCGGCCAGGCTGCGCAGCGTGGCCGCATCGGCCGCGCAGGAGGCAAGCATGACGGCTCGTTGGTTCTTCCTGGCCGCCGCCGCCGTGGCGGTGTTCGCCACCATCCCGGCGGCGCAGGCCGGCGGCTGGCACAATGACGGACCGCGCTGGCACGGCCGGCACCACGGCGCCCCGCACTGGCAGGGCGGGCCGCCCCGCCACCACTGGCGCCCGCACGCCTACTACCCGCCGCCGGTCTACTACGCCCCGCCGATCTATTACGCCCCGCCGCGCCGCTATCACTATCCGCCGCCGGCGATCTATTTCGGCTTCGGGGGGCGCTGAGGCGCCGCCTACTGGCGCAGGATCGACCGCCCGGCATAGCGGGCCGTGGCACCCAGCTCCTGCTCGATGCGGATCAGCCGGTTGTATTTCGCGGTCCGGTCGCTGCGCGCCAGGCTGCCGGTCTTGATCTGCCCGCAATTGGTGGCCACGGCGAGATCGGCGATGGTGGTGTCCTCGGTCTCGCCGGAGCGGTGGCTCATCACCGAGCGATAGCCGGCCCGCGTGGCCACCTCCATCGTGTCCAGCGTCTCGGACAAGGTGCCGATCTGGTTGACCTTGACCAGGATGGCATTGGCCGTGGCGGACTCGATGCCCCGGATCAGCCGCTCCTTGTTGGTCACGAACAGGTCGTCGCCGACGATGTTGACCCGCGCGCCCAGCCGGTCCGTGATCAGCTTCCAGCCGGCCCAGTCATCCTCGGCCATCGGGTCCTCGATCGAGACGATGGGATATTTCGCGCACAGCGCGGCCAGGTAATCCACCATGCCGCCGGCATCGAACTTGCGGCCCTCGCCGGCGAGGTCATAGACGCCGTCATGGAAGAACTCCGTGGCAGCGCAATCGAGTGCGAAGGTCACATCGGTGCCGGGCCGGTAGCCGGCCTTCTCGCAGGCCTGCGAAATGAAGGCCAGGGCGTCATCGGCCGAACCGATATTCGGCGCGAAGCCGCCCTCGTCGCCGACATTGGTGTTGTGGCCGGCGTCGTGGAGCTGCTTCTTCAGGGCCTGGAAAATCTCCGAGCCCATGCGGATGGCCTCGGCCAGCGTGGCCGCCCCCACCGGCTGGACCATGAATTCCTGGATGTCGATCGGATTGTTGGCGTGTTTCCCGCCGTTGATGATGTTCATCATCGGCACCGGCAGCGTGCGGGCAAAGACGCCGCCGACATAGCGGTACAGCGGCAGCCCCACCGCCTCGGCGCCGGCGCGCGCGACGGCCAGCGACACACCGAGCATGGCGTTGGCCCCCAGCCGCGCCTTGTTGGCGGTGCCGTCCAGCGCGATCAGCGCCTCGTCGATCGCCACCTGGTCGGTGGCATCCATGCCGGCGATCGCCTCCAGGATCTCGCCCTCCACATAGGCGATGGCCTGGCGCACGCCCTTGCCGCCGAAGCGGGTCTTGTCGCCGTCGCGCAGCTCGACGGCCTCATGCGCGCCGGTCGAGGCGCCGGAGGGCACCGCGGCACGGCCGGTGGCACCGCTTTCCAGCACCACCTCCACCTCCACCGTCGGGTTGCCGCGGCTGTCGAGGATTTCCAGCGCGGTGATATCGGCGATCGCGGTCATGGCGGGGTTCCGTGATGGGTGACGATGGCGCGCTGCCTAGCACATCCCGGCGCGCGCGCCATCCGTCTCAAGCCGTGCGCGCGCCGCCAGCGTCAGGCCGCGCGCACGCCCTTGATGAAGTCGCCCACCTCGCGCGACAGCTCCTCGGCCTGGCGGGAAAGGTCGCCCGCGGCGGCCAGCACGGCGCCGGCGGACTGGCCGGTGTCGCGCGCGGCAGCACTGACCTCGCCGATCGTGCCCGACACTTCCTGCGAGCTTTGCGCCGCC
>JBIPLY010000562.1:0-2546 GCA_044369385.1 Acetobacteraceae bacterium
CGGCGCGCGAGGTGGAGTGGTGGCATGTGGAGCTGGATGCGCATGACATCCTGCTGGCCGACGGGTTGCCGGCGGAAAGCTACCTGGACACCGGCAACCGCGCCGGCTTCGACAATGCCGGCGCGGCGCGGCACCGGCTGCCGGACCCGGCGGCGGCGCGGGCGGCCTGGGCGGCGCGGGGCTGCGCGCGGCTGTGCGTGGACGGGCCGGAGGTGGCGGCGGTGCGGGCGGGGCTTCTGGCGCGGCTGGGCGATGGCATCACCGATGATCCCGCGCTGGTGGTGCGCGGCGGCGGGCGGGTTTTGTCGGTGGAGCGCGACGGGGAGTGGTGGCATGTGGCGGTGCCGGCTTGCGTGGAGCGGCTGGTGCTGACTTCGCGCAGCGTGCGGCCGGCGGAGCTGGACCCGGGGAGCGACGATTGGCGCCGGCTGGGGGTGGCGGTTTCGGCGCTGCTGGTGGACGGGCGGGCGGTGGCACTGGACGATGCCTGCTTCGGCATGGGCTGGCTGGACAGCGAGGGCGAGCTGCGCTGGATGGGGGGCGAGGCGTCGCTGCGGGTGGTGCCGGGCAGCCTGGTGTCGTTCTTCGTGCCGCCGCTGCTGCGCTATCACCGCGCGGGGGTCAGGCCGGGGCCAGGCGAAATCCAGTACGCGGCAGCCGGCTGACCAGGAAGCCGATCACGGCGATGTTGAGGATGTTGGCGGCCACGCCGAGGGCGAAGCTGGGGGCGTAGGAGCCGAAAGCGTCGTAGATCAGGCCGCCCATCCAGCCGCCGGCGGCCATGCCCAGCAGCCCGCCGAACATCATGATCGGGATGCGCCAGCCGGCCTCGGCCGAGGGGAACAGGGCGCGGGCGGCCAGGATGTAGTTCGGCACCAGCCCCGCGAAGCCCAGGCCGAAGGCGGCGGCCACCGCGAACAGCCCCACCTCGTCCTGCGTCGCCAGGAACAGGGCAAGTGCCACCGTCTGGCAGATCGAGCCGAGCAGGATCGCGCGCAGCCCGCCGATGCGATCGGCCAGCCACCCCCAGAACTGCCGGCTGACGAAGGCGCAGGCCAGCAGCACGGACAGCATCGCCGCACTGCGCGTGGGCGAGATGCCGAGATCGGTGCAGAAGCTGACAAGGTGGACGGTGGGCTGCGCCATCGGCACGCAGCACAGGAAGATGCCCAGGCTGAGCAGGAACAGCACCAGGTTCGGATGCAGGCCCAGCACGCGCCCGGCCGGGGGATCGCCGCCCAGCGGGCCGCCGGGCGGAGTGGCGGGCGGCGGGCGCAGGGTGAGGAGCGCGATCGGGATGGTCACGCCCGCGACCACGGCGGCGAAGAGCCAGGCGGTGACCCGCCAGCCCCAGGCATCGATGCCGCGCTCGAACAGCGTCGGCCAGAGGGTGCCGGCGACATATTGCCCGGCGCTGACCAGGGCGAGCGCGGTGCCGCGGCGGCGATCGAACCAGCGGCTGACATAGATCAGCAGCGGGGCGCCGACCGCGCCATTGCCCAGCAGGCCGATCAGCACGCCGAAGCCGAGATACAGGCCCCAGGTGCCGCCATGCGTCGCCGCCACCAGGCCGGCAGAGACCGCCAGCGCGCCGAACACCGCCATCGCCCGCGCGCCGACGCGATCGGCGATCCAGCCCAGCATGATGCCGCCAATGCCGGCGCCGAAGCTCTGCAGCGCGGCGGCCAGGGCGGGCACGCTGCGCGGCACCTCCAGATCGGCGGCGATCGACTTCAGCGCGACGACCAGGACCAGGGGGGTGCCGTGGATCACAGAGAGAATCGCCAGCACCCCAAACGCGGCGCGCCAGGACTCGCGGGATTCGATACTTTGCAATTGCGTTCCCCCTAGGACAGGATATGACAGTGAAGAGACGTAGGGAAGGGAAGCGCTTCTTTTGTGAACAAAAAAAGCTCGAGAGCTTGTCCGTTGAGGTAGGAGGCATCGTCTATCTGGCTCGAACGGTGTTGCCCTTGTTGTTGCGCGGCGCTGTCGCCAAGCGGTGGTAAAATTTTGAAATACTGTCGGTTGAATTAGTTCTTACAGGCGATATATCAAGAAAAATATGGAAAATAGTCAAATGGCTGAATACCTCCTTCCGTCCACGCTGGCTAACATCCTAAACGACATCCAAAAAGCTCTTGCGGCGGAGTTGTACTATCCAGCGCTTGTCGTAACTCTAACAATACCAGATATATGTATCGCTCTATGTTGGGATCGGGATATGATTGTGAGGGAAAAGCACTATAAGAAATTCATAGATGACTATGCTACTACACGGCTTGGCGTAGATGGAGCGCAGTGTTACGTATTGCGTGGGGGAGTGATTCACAGAGGAAATGCCAGTGGGCATCCGAAATTTCCTGGAACTCACATTATGTTTACGACGCCTAAGTCCTCTGGAATACATGGTGTGTCCATGCAATTTGGAGAAAAAAAGGCATTATCATTGGATTTGGGAACTTTCTGTTCGGAGATGATTGCTGCGACAATTCGTTGGTACGAGGTTCACAAGACGCATCCGAAGGTCATTGAAAATCTTCCAA
>JBIPLY010000563.1:0-2539 GCA_044369385.1 Acetobacteraceae bacterium
GCTGGTGACCACCATGTTCGTGGCGGTGGGTTCGACCTTCCTGTCGATCCTGGCCAGCGTGCTGGCGGCCTATGCCATCCAGCGGCTGCGCTTCAAGGGCTCCGAGTATGTCGGGCTGGCGATCTATGCCGCCTACCTGGTGCCGCCCTCGATCCTGTTCATCCCGCTGGCGCAGGTGGTGTTCGAACTGGGGCTGTACGACACCTCGTTCGCGCTGATCCTGACCTATCCGACCTTTCTGGTGCCGTTCTGCACCTGGTTGCTCATCGGCTACTTCAAGTCGATCCCGTACGAGCTGGAGGAATGCGCGCTGATCGACGGGGCGTCGCGGTTGCAGATCCTGCGCCGCATCACCCTGCCGCTGGCGGTGCCCGGCCTGATCTCGGCGGGGATCTTCGCCTTCACGCTGTCGTGGAACGAGTTCATCTACGCGCTGGCCTTCATCTCCTCGACCGAGAACAAGACCGTGCCCGTCGCCATCCTGACCGAGCTGGTCTCCGGTGACGTCTATCACTGGGGCGCGCTGATGGCCGGCGCGCTGCTCGGCTCGCTGCCGGTGGCGATCTTCTACATGTTCTTCGTCGAATACTACGTCTCCAGCCTGACGGGCGCCGTGAAGGAATGACGGTCGCCACCCGCCTGGCCGGGCCGGGCGACCTCGATGCCGTGCTGGCGCTGCTGGCGCAACTGAACCCGGAGGACGCGCCGCTCGAGTCCGCCCTGGCGCAGGCGACCTGGGCGGCGATCCTGGCGCGGCCGGGGGTGGACACGCTGGTCGCAACGCTGGACGGGGCGGTGGTGGCCTGTCTGACGCTGATCGTGGTGCCGAACCTGTCGCGCGGGGCGCGGCCCTACGCGATGATCGAGAACGTGGTGACCGACGCCGCCCACCGCGGCCGGCGCATCGGGCGGACGCTGCTGGATGCCGCGCTGCGCCATGCCTGGGCGCAGGATGCCTACAAGGTGATGCTGATGACCGGCTCGAAGAAGCCCGAAACGCTGGGCTTCTACCGCTCCGCCGGGTTCACCGATGACAAGACGGCGTTCCAGATCCGGCGGGTGGACTACGTCAGGAAGTAAGGAAGGCTGGGCTCTGCCCAGACCCGCCAGGGGCCAAGCCCCTGGACCTTATAATTTAAGGGTCCAGGGGGCTTGGCCCCCTGGTGGGGTCTGGGGCGAAGCCCCAGCCTTAAGCCTCCCGATAAATCAACAACACCACCCCCACCAGCAGGAAGCACAGCGGCCACACCCACCCCGCGATCCGGCTGGTCGGAGGCGCCGCGCGCAGTTCCAGCCAGCGCGCCCAGGCCCCGGTCAGGCCGGCGAGCGCCAGCGGGGTGTGGCTGATCTCGATCAGCAGCTGTTCGCGAATATTGGCGATGCTGTGCGAATGGGTCAGCAGGGCCGCGGCCGAGACCGCGGTCAGCACCGGGAACACCAGCGGTTGCCAGCCATGCTGCACCCGGCCGATGCGCACCCGCCATTCGAACAGCGCGAACACCACCAGCACCAGCACGACGAAGCGGTGCTGCAACACCTCGACATCACGCAGGCTGTCCAGGAACGACACCGCCCCCATCGGCCAGGCCTCGGGGTCCGAGCGCCAGAACAGGAAGCCGGCCAGGCCGAGGAACAGCAGCGGCCAATGCCCGGCAATCCCCACCCCGGCGCGGTGCAGCAGGGCGGCCAGCGCGATCGCCACCACGAACAGCCCGGCCCAGTGGTGGTTGTATTCCGACCAGGCGATGTCGGCGGCATTGCGCGGCGGCAGGATGCCGGAGCCGGGCGTGAAGGCGAGCTGCGGCTTCTGCCCGGCCGCGCGCGCCTCCGCATCCAGCTTCGCCTGCAGGGCCGGCTGGGTCAGTTCGGCGTGGTCGGGGGATTCGAGGCGCGGCCAGCGCGGCCAGTTGCGCTCGACGATCTCCTGCATCGTCACCCGGTCCTCGCGCAGGTCGACCGCCGGCGGCACCGAGGTCAGCGAGGCGGCGGCGAAGAAGATGGTGAAGCCCACCCCCATCTCCACCTCGGCGAAGCGCACCAGGCGAAGCGGCGAGACGCCCCTGTCGCGTCGCAGCCGGCGGATCAGGCGGAAATTGCCCAGGCCCAGCAGCAGCAGCCCGCCCAGCATCGCCATCTTGGCCGAGACCATCACGCCATAGGCGGTGCCATACAGCGCCGGCACCTCGCCGATATAGGCCCAGGCCAGGCCGGCGGCCGAGGTCAGCAGGGCGGCGACGCCGATGACCGACAGGGTGGAGAAGCGCTCGCCGATCACCACCACCGCCCCCGGGGCCGGCGCCGCGCGCAGGGCGGCCAGGAAGGCCGGGATGCCGCCGATCCAGAGTGCCGCGCCGAACTGGTGCAGCGCGGAGACCGCCAACAGCGGCGCCGCATGGTCCACCCGGGCGGCGGCATGGGTGGAGAAGACCGCCGTTCCGATCACCGCGGCGACCAGCGGCAGCACCAGCCAGGCCCGCGCCCGCCCGCCCATCCCCAGCAGCACCGCCGCCAGCAGCAGCAGGACGGCGACGCGCGCGAT
>JBIPLY010000565.1:0-2537 GCA_044369385.1 Acetobacteraceae bacterium
CGCTGCGCCGCCCGCCGCCATGCCGCCCAGCGGCACGCCGCCATCGCCGGCCGCCGCCCGCGCCGCCGCCGCGCTGCGCCCGCCCGGGGCGGCCATTCCGCCGCCCGACCCGGCTTTGGCCGAGCCATCCGGCCTGGGCGACGGCTCCACCCTGCCGCGCATGGCCGGTTCGCTGGCGCCGATGCAGGCCTATGCCGCCGGCGCCGCGCCGCCGGATGCGCGCCCGCGCGTGGCCATCCTGCTGGCGGATTTCGGCATGCGCGAAGCCGACAGCGAGGAGGCACTGCGCCTGCTGCCGCCGGCGGTGTCGCTGGCCGTTTCGCCCTATGCGCCGCGCCGCGGCCGCTTGCTGGAGCGCGCCCGGCAGGAGGGGCACGAGCTGCTGGCCGCCCTGCCGATGGAACCGCGCGGCTACCCGATCGACGATCCCGGCGCGCGGGCGATGCTGACCGGCGCGCCATTGGAGACCAATGCGCACGCGCTGCGTTGGGCGCTGTCGCGGCTTGCGGGGCCGGTGGGCGCCACCGGGGCACTGGGCGCGCTGCGCGGCGAGCGGTTTGCGGCATCGGAGCAGATGGCGATGGTCCAGGAGGAGCTGGGGCGCCGCGGGCTGCTGTATGTCGATCCGCGGCCCGGCGGAAAGCTGCCGCCCGGGGCCGCGGCGCGCGCCGTCGACCTGGTGATCGACGAGCCCGCCGTGCGCGCGGAGATCGACGCGCGGCTGGAACGGCTGGAGCAGCTTGCGCGCGACCGCGGCAGCGCGCTGGGCCTGGCCTCCGCCCCCACCCCGGTCACCATCGACCGGCTCGCCGCCTGGGCCAGCCTGCTGGCGCAGCGCGGCATCGTCCTGGTTCCCGTCAGCGCCCTGGTGGCGCGCCCTCTGGTGCCCACGCCATGATCGATCCCGCCGCCCTGCCCTATCGCCCGAATGTCGGCGCGGTGCTGTTCGACCGCCGCGGCCTGGTCTTCGTCGCCCGCCGCGCCGACCTGCCGAATGCCGAGGGCGCGCCCGGCGGCTGGCAGTTGCCGCAGGGCGGCATCGACGCCGACGAGGACCCGCGTGGCGCGGTGCTGCGCGAGCTGGCCGAGGAGATCGGCACCGACCGGGCAGAGATCATCGGCGAGCATCCGGAGTGGTTCACCTATGACCTGCCGGCGGAGCTGGTGGGCGTGGCGCTGGGCGGGCGGTTCCGCGGCCAGCGCCAGCGCTGGTTCGCGCTGCGCTTCACCGGGCAGGATGGCGATATCCGCCTGGACCTCGATCCGCATCCGGAGTTCGACGCCTGGCAATGGGTGCGGCTGGACACGCTGCCGGCGCTGGCGGTGCCGTTCAAGCGCGACATCTACCAGGTTCTTTCGCGCGACTTCGCCTGCTTCGCCGTGCCATGATGCGGGCATGACCCGCACCCTTCTCGCCCTGCTGCTGCTGACCGCCCCCACCTTCGCGCCGTCCGCGCGCGCCGACGACTCGACGCGCATCGGCGCGGTTTCGACCACCTTCCGCCTGCTCGGCCGCAACGACCGCATCGTGGTCGACCGCTACGACGATCCGCGGGCCGATGGCGTCTCCTGCTACCTGTCGCGCGCCGAGACCGGGGGGGTGAAGGGCACGCTGGGGCTGGCCACCGACCCGAACCGGTTCTCGATCGCCTGCCGCGCCACCGGGCCGGTGTCGCTGAAGGGCGAAGTGCCGGACAACGAGGTGGTGTTCGACGAGCGCACCAGCTTCCTGTTCAAGGAGCTGCGCATCAGCCGGATCTTCGACCGGGAGAAGCGCGTGCTGGTCTACCTGGTCTGGTCGACCGTGACCGCGAGTGCGGACGGCTCGCCCTTCAACAGCGTCACCGCGGTGCCGCTGGACCGCTGACCGTCGCCCGGCGCCCCCTTGCGCAGAAAGCCGGCAGGGTGTTGGTATGGTTTTCCGGCCAAGGGCGCCTTCAACACCCACCACAGGGACGCACCATGAAACGACTTGCATTGCTCTCCGGCATCGCCGTGGCCACCGCGGGCCTTCTCGCCCTGCTGGCGCCGGCGGCCGAGGCCCAGACTCCGCGCCGTGGCGGCGTGGTGCGCATGACCGCGCCCTACAGCGCCTCCTTCGGCAACCTCGACCCGCACCGCTCCGGGCGTTCGCAGGACGGCCAGGTGCACATGACCATCCACCGCACGCTGTACATCTGGGACAGCGTCAAGGGCGCGCCGGCGCTGGAGCTGGCCACCGCGGCCACGCCGTCGGCCGGCGGCACGGTCTGGACCTTCAAGCTGCGCGAGGACGCGTTCTTCCACAACGGCCGCAAGATGGTGGCCGATGACGTGATCTGGAGCTTCACCCGGCTGATGTCGACCGGCGAGGGCTTTGTCGGCGCGCGCTGGATCCGCCTGGTGGCCGGTGCGGTCGCGGTGGAGAGGGGCGAGGCCAAGGAGATCTCCGGCATCAAGAAGCTGGGTGAGCACGAGGTGCAGATCACCTTCACCCAGAAGGTCGAGCCCGGCTTCCTGTTCTACAACATGACCACCTCGATCCTGCCGAAGGACGA
>JBIPLY010000564.1:0-2537 GCA_044369385.1 Acetobacteraceae bacterium
TCGCCGGCTCCGGCGTCGACGTATTGTTCTGCGGCCCGCCGCCGCCGCCGCCGCCGAAGCTGTTCAGAAGCCCGGTGCTGCCTGAAAACGGCTTGTAATGCAGCTCGCCATTGCCGGTGTAGCTCGCCGCGAACAGCCCGCCATCGATCGGCGTCCCGTTGCTCACATTGGCCAGCGGCGCCAGCACCGTCCCCTGGATCCCCGTCGCCCCCAGCGCCACGCTGGTCGCGTCCTCGAAGTTCCAGATCACGTTGCTGCGCCAGGCCGCCCCGTTCTGCCAGTTCGGCTGCGCGGCATAGTTGCCGCTGACATTGATGATCACCGTCGTGGCCCCGTTCAGCGCCACGCTCAGGCTGGGATAGGACCCCAGCAGCGCCGCCGTGATGTCGATCACCGCCACATTGGCAAACCCGTTCACCGTCGCCGGCACCGCGGAGATCACCGCGTTGTTGCTCCCGGCCGCCGGCAGCACCGTCCCGGTCGCCGCCAGCCCTGAAAGCCCGCTCGACAGCGTGGTGACCTGGTTCCAAAGCTCGGTCTTGGTCGAAGGGAAGCTGGCGCTATAGGTGACGCTGGCCGCCCCCGAGAAGCTGCTGCCCGAATTCACCGCCCCCACCTTCACCGCCAGCCCGTTGGCGTTGAAGCTCGAAGACCCCGCGCTGCCGAACACGTTGACGCTGCCGAACCCGGCCAGCGACACCCCCATCGGCACGCCGAGGTTCATGAACGTGCCGTTGCCCGACAGGTTGCCGCCGATGATCGCCGGACCCTCCACATCGTGCCCGGTCGAGAAATTTCCCAGGGTGAAGGCATTCACCCCCGTGATGAGGTCGCTGGTCGTGGGCGCCGCCTGTGCCGCAAACCCGGCCAGCGAGATTCCCAACGCGACAAGGACACCCAGATCAGAGCGCATTCTCGTAAACCCCACTTCGCTGCAATAACCGATGGCGCCTGAAAACCCGTGCGCCCATCACGGTTTCTAGCCTGCCGCAGTGCAGCAAAGCCATGCGAATTTTCCAATGCCTGCCCTGCAGGCCGCGAAATCGGACTGTAGGGAATTGGACAGCATCAGCCCGTCCGGCCCGCAGTCATGCCCGCGCCACTCTTGCGTTGACCGCCCGCTTCGGCCATATCCCCCGCGCTGGCGGCTTGCCGCCGGCAATTCACACGCGGGGCACCTTTCCAGCCTTCCCCCGAAGGCAGGGAATCCGGTGCCGAGTCGCTGCTCAGCAGCGCGGAAGCATGGCCCCGCGGAGGTTCAACCGGATACTGGAAAGGAGCACGCCGATGGCGATGCCCGACTTCACCCTGCGCCAGCTTCTCGAGGCCGGCGTTCATTTCGGCCACCACACCCGCCGCTGGAACCCGGCCATGGCGCCGTACATCTTCGGCATCCGCAACCAGGTCCACATCATGGACCTGCAGCAGACCGTGCCGATGCTGGAGCGTGCCCTGCGCGCCCTGCGCGATGTCACCGCCGCCGGCGGCCGCGTGCTCTTCGTCGGCACCAAGCGCGCCGCGGCCGAATATGTGGCGGAGGCCGCCGCGCGCAGCGGCCAGTATTACGTCAACCACCGCTGGCTGGGCGGCATGCTGACCAACTGGAAGACCATCACCGGCAGCATCAAGCGCCTGCGCCAGATGGAAGAGCAGCTCGGCGCCGGCATCGAGGGCCTCACCAAGAAAGAGATCCTCGACATGACCCGCGACCGCGAGAAGCTGGAACGCTCGCTGGGCGGGATCAAGGAGATGGGCGGCCTGCCGGACATCCTGTTCATCATCGACACCAACAAGGAAAAGCTGGCGGTCGAAGAGGCCAACAAGCTCGGCATCCCGGTGATCGCGGTGCTGGACAGCAATTCGGACCCGAAGGGCGTGACCTATCCGATCCCCGGCAACGACGACGCCATCCGCGCCATCACGCTGTACCTGGAACTGGCCTCCGGCGCCGTGCTGGACGGCATCAGCGCCGAGATGATGGCCTCCGGCCGTGACATCGGGGCGGCCGAGGACCTGCCGATCGAGGCGATGCCGGATGCCGACCCCGTCGCCGAAGCCACCGCCGACTGACCCTGCGCCGCCAACGGCCGGCGCGCCCCAATCGCGCCGGCCGCCCAGTTGTCACCAAAGCGCGCTTGATCGCGCCACGCCTGTCATGGCGTATCGCGCGTTCGCGCCCCGATAAGGAGACCCCCCAATGGCCGAGATCACCGCCGCCCTGGTGAAGGACCTGCGCGAGCGCACCGGCGCCGGCATGATGGACTGCAAGAAGGCACTGGTGGAGAACGACGGCAACCTCGACGAAGCCATCGACTGGCTGCGCAAGAAGGGCCTGTCCGCCGCCGCCAAGAAGTCCGGCCGCGTCGCCGCCGAGGGCCTGGTCGGCGTGACCTCGTCCGGCACCGTCGGCGCCATGGTCGAGGTGAACGCCGAGACCGACTTCGTCGCCCGCAACGAGACGTTCCAGAACTTCGTCGCCGAAGTGGCCAAGGTGGCCCTCGCGGTCGGCGAGGACATCGAGGCGATCAAGGCCGCCC
>JBIPLY010000566.1:0-2536 GCA_044369385.1 Acetobacteraceae bacterium
GGCGATGGCGGATCGCACCTTCATCGAATGGGACAAGGACGACATCGACGCGCTGGGGCTGATGAAGGTCGATATCCTGGCGCTGGGCATGCTGAGCTGCATTCGGCGTGCGTTCGAGCTGCTGCGCCAGCATGAGGGGATCGATTGGGGCCTGGCCGACGTGCCGCGCGAGGACCCGGCGACCTACGACATGCTGTGTGCCGGCCAGTCGCTGGGGGTGTTTCAGGTGGAGAGCCGGGCGCAGATGAACATGCTGCCGCGCCTGAAGCCGCGCACGTTCTATGACCTGGTGATCCAGGTGGCGATCGTGCGCCCCGGTCCGATCCAGGGCGACATGGTCCACCCCTATCTGCGCCGCCGCGCCGGGCTGGAGCGGGTGGAGTTCCCCTCGCCCAATCCGCCGCACGACCCGGACGAGCTGCGCGCCGTGCTGGCCAAGACCAAGGGTGTGCCGCTGTTCCAGGAACAGGCGATGAAGCTGGCCATGGTCGCCGCCGAGTTCACCGATGCCGAGGCCAACGGCCTGCGCCGCGCCATGGCGACGTTCCGCAACCTGGGCACCATCGGCAGCTTCGAGACGCGGATGGTCGGGCGGATGGTGGCGCGCGGGTACGAGCAGGATTTCGCCCAGCGCTGCTTCGAACAGATCAAGGGCTTCGGCAGCTACGGGTTTCCGGAGAGCCACGCCGCTTCCTTTGCCAAGCTGGTCTATGTCTCGTCGTATCTGAAGCGCCACCACCCCGCCGCCTTCGCCTGCGCGCTGCTGAACGCCCAGCCGATGGGGTTCTATGCGCCGGCGCAGATCGTGCGCGAGGCCCAGGAGGTCGGCGGGGTGGAGCCGCGGGCCGTCGATGTGAGCCATAGCGACTGGGATTGCACCCTCGAACCTGGCGCGCCGTTTGCCTTGCGTCTCGGGTTTCGCCAGGTCGATGGCTTCGCCGAGGCCTGGGGGCGGCGCATCGAGGCGGTGCGGGCGCAGGGGTTTTCCAGCGTGGAGGCGGTGATGCGCCGCGCCGGGCTGCCGGCCCGTGCCATGCGGCTGCTGGCCGATGCCGATGCGTTCCGCTCGCTGGGGCTGGACCGGCGCGAGGCGCTCTGGGCGGTGCGGCGGCTCCCGGATGACGAGGTGCTGCCGCTGTTCGCGGTCGGCAGCGACCCGGGGGCCAGCGAACTCGGCGCGGAGGCGGCCCAGCCGTTGCCGGAGATGCCGCTGCACGAGCATGTCGTGGCCGACTACCAGACCGTGCGGCTGTCGCTGAAGGGGCACCCGATGGGGCTGCTGCGGGCGGGGTTCGGCGCCGAGGGGGTGCTGGACTGCGCCACCGCCAACGCGCTGCCGGATGGGCGGCCGGCGCGGGTGGCCGGCGTGGTGCTGGTGCGCCAGCGGCCGGGCAACGGCAATGCGGTGTTCATCACCCTCGAGGACGAGACCGGGGTGGTGAACGTGGTGCTCTGGGCGCGGCAGTTCGAGGTCTATCGCCACGCGGTGATGGCAGCGCGGCTGCTGCTGGTGGAGGGGCGGATGCAGCGCAGCCCGGAGGGCGTGGTCCACCTGATGGCCGGCGCGGTGGAGGACCGCAGCGCCGCGTTGCTGACCCTGTCCGAAGGGGGTTCAACGCCGCCGGCCGTGCATGCCCGCCACCCGCGCACGGTTCGGGTGCTGCCGAAATCGCGCGACTTCCATTGAGGGTGGCTACGCCAGTGAGGGTGGCTACGCCAGGAAGGCCGGCGTCAGGTCGACCAAGGCCGGGGTGACGGCGAAATGGGCGAGGAAGCGCCGCAGATCGTCGGGCGCCAGTTCCAGCGTTGCAGTGTTGACCAGCGGGTGCACCAGCAGCGTTGCCGCTTCCATCAGCGGAGCGTGGATCACCAGCCGGACCTGCTGCTGCGTGTCGTTCATCATGGCCAGCGGGGTGACCGAGCCGGGTTCGACGCCGAGGATGGCGCGCAGGTCGTCGGCCGAGCCGAAGGAGATGCGCTTGGAGCCGATCAGCGGCGCCAGCGCCTTGGTGTCCATGCGCGGGTCGCCGGGGACAACGACGAGCCAGAACTGCTTTCCGGCATCCTTGATGAACAGGTTCTTCACCTGCGCGCCGGGCAGGCTGTCCCAGATCGCATGGGCGTCCTCCACCGTGCGCAGCGGGGGATGCGCGTGCAGGCGGGGGGAGAGGTTCAGCGCGGCCAGGATGGCGGCAAGCGGGGCAGGAATCGTCATGCCCCCTTGTGCGACAGCGCCGCCGCGCGGTCCAGGCTGGTTGCCCCAGGCTGGTTGCCCCAGGCTGGTTGCCCCAGGCTGGTTGCCAATGAATGAATGCAGCACGTCATCCACCGCGCGGTTAACACGCCCTTCATAACGGCCTGCGACTCTGCCCAGGAGCAAGAAATGTTCCAGGAGCCGCCATGTCGCTCGTCTTCAATAACGTGAGCTTCCAGGGCGGCTACTGGGGAGGGGTGACCATGTCGGGTAACACCGCCGAGGTTAACACCATCTTCTTCGGCAATGATGTCTCCCTCAACGGCACGATCAGCGGGCCGG
>JBIPLY010000162.1:0-8347 GCA_044369385.1 Acetobacteraceae bacterium
AAACGCAAATGTGGTCCTGGGGCTCGGCCCCTGGCGGGGTCTTCGCGGCGCGATATTGCGTCGCGAGGGCAAAGCCCCAGCCTTCCTAGAGCGGAAGCCGTGCTGATAGACGCACGGCCCCCGCTCTAGCTCTTTGTTCAAGCACGCAAATCTTCCGACCAGATGTTTCCATCCGGTCGGATATTGCTCTAGCCTCAAGCCGCGCGGCTGATCGCCATCCACACCTTCTCCGGCGTGGCCGGCATGTCGATGTGGGTGATGCCCAGCGGCGCAAGCGCGTCGATGATGGCGTTGATCACCGCCGGCGGGGAGCCGACCGCGCCCGCCTCGCCCGCGCCCTTGACCCCCAGCGGGTTGGTGCCGCAGGGCACTTCGACCAGTTCGACCTCGATATCCGGCAGGTCGTCGGCGCGCGGCAGGCAGTAATCCATGAAGCTGCCGGACAGGAGCTGGCCCGAGGACGGGTCGAAGGCGGTGCGTTCCAGCACGGCCTGGCCGAAGCCCTGGGCCACGCCGCCATGGACCTGGCCGGCGACGATCATCGGGTTGACCGCCTTTCCAACGTCATCGGTCACCGAGTAGCGCAGCACTTCGACCACGCCGGTTTCCGGGTCGATCTCGACCTCGGCGATGTGGCAGCCGTTGGGGAAGGTGTGGTGGTCGATGTTGGCGATCTCGGCGGCGTCCAGCGTGGTGACGTCCTGGCCCTTCGCGGCCTTTTCGCGCTGGGTGACGGCCAGCGTGATGATGTCGATGCCGCGGTCGGTGCCGACGACGGAGAAGCGGCCGGTTTCGAACTGGATGTCCGGCAGGGCGGCCTCCAGCGCCTCGGAGGCGGCGCGGCGGCCCTTCTCGATCACCGTGGTGGCGGTCTTGAGGATCGCCTGGCCTTCGGAATACAGGCTGCGCGCGCCGCCGGTGCCGCCGCCGACCGGGATGGTGTCGGTGTCGCCCTGGCGGATGCGCACGCGCTCGCCGGGCACGCCGAGCTGGTCGACGGTGAGCTGGACATAGGCGGTCTCGTGGCCCTGGCCGGTGGACTGGGTGCCGACGAAGACGTCGACGAAGCCGTCATCGGCGAAGCGGATTTCCGCCCGTTCCGTGGCGTCGCCGCCGGTGGCCTCCAGGTAATAGGCCAGGCCGATGCCGCGGCGGCGGCCCTTCGCGGCCGAAGCTTTGCGTCGCGCTTCGAAGCCGGCCCAGTCCATGGTCTTCAGCCCATGGTCGAGCACCACGGCGAAGTCGCCGCTGTCATAGGTCTTGCCGACGGGGGTGGTGTGCGGCATCCGCTCCGGCCCGACCATGTTGCGGCGGCGCAGCTCGATGCGGTCGATCTTGAGCTCACGCGCGGCAGCATCCACCAGGCGCTCGATGAGATAGTTGCTCTCCGGCCGCCCGGCGCCGCGATAGGCGTCGACCGGCACGGTGTTGGTGAAGACGCCCACCACGTTGCAGTAGATGTTCTGGAAGCCATAGATGCTGGACAGCACGGTGCTGCCGGCCAGCGTCGGGATATAGGGGCCGAAATTGGACAGGTAGGCGCCCATGCCGGCGACGTTGCGGGTGCGCAGGGCGAGGAATTTGCCGTTTGCGTCGATGGCCAGTTCGCCCAGGGTGATGTTGTCGCGGCCCTGGGTGTCCGACAGGAAGGCTTCCGAGCGTTCGGAGGTCCATTTCACCGGCGCACCGAGTTTCCGCGCGGCGTAGCAAACGAGCACGTGCTCGGCGTACAGAAAAAGCTTCATGCCGAAGCCGCCGCCGACATCCGGCGTGATGATGCGGAAGGCGTCGTTCTCCACCCCGAAGATCATCGGGCCGAGCTGGTTCTTGAGCAGCCACCCGCCCTGGGTGTTGGCGTGCAGGGTCCAGCGCGACGTGGCCGCGTCGTACTGCGCCAGCGCGGCGCGCGCCTCCATCGAGTTCACCACCACGCGGTTGTTGACCACGGTCAAGCGGGTGACATGGGCGGCGGACTTGAACAGCGCCTCGGTTGCCTCCTTCTGCCCGGTCTCCCAGTCGAAGGCGACGTTGCCCGGCGCCTCCGGCCAGACCTGCGCGGCGCCGGCGTCCGTCGCGGTGGCCAGGTCGGTGATGCTGGGCAGGATGTCGTACTCCACCATCACCGCCTCCGCCCCGTCGCGCGCGGCGCGGGGGGTGTCGGCGACGATGAAGGCCACCGGATCGCCGACATGGCGCACCATGCCCTCGGCCAGCACCGGATGCGGCGGCAGCACGCCCTTTGACCCGTCGCGGTTGTCGAGCTGGACCAGGCAGGGGAGGTTGCCGATCTTGTCGGCCTTCAGGTCGGCGCTGGTGTAGACGCCCTTCACGCCGGGGGTGGCGCGGGCGTCCGCGGTGTCGATCGACAGGATCTTCGCCGCCGCGTGCGGGCTGCGCAGCACCACGCCATACAGCGCGCCGGCCGGGGTGATGTCGTCGGTATAGCTGCCGCCGCCCTTCAACAGGCGCGGATCCTCGACGCGGCGAACAGGCTGGGCAACACCGAACTGGGTCATGGGCGGTTTCTCTCCGAGCGGTTGGCGGCAGATTGCACGGGGATGTGGGGGGGAGGCAAGGGAAGGCAAGAGTCTTCTTTTTTTGAAAAAAAAGAAGCAAAAAAACTTTCCCCCGTCGCCAGCATCGCCGCGGTGCCAATATGGTCACGGCAGTGATGCTTGCAGTGGATAAAGTTTTTTTGCTTCTTTTTGTTCTCAAAAAGAAGACGCTTTCTAACTCTTCGCAAACCGCCGCTTCACCCCCTCGCGCAGCGACTGGAACGTCACATAGAGCATCGGGATGATGAAGATGCCCACCACCGTGGCCGCGATCATGCCGGCGAACACCGGCATGCCCACCGCCCGGCGCGACAGCATCGCCGCCCCTTCGGCGTTGATCAGCGGGATCAGGCCCAGGATGAAGGCAATCGAGGTCATCACCACGGCGCGAAACCGGGTTTGTGCCCCCGATGCCGCCGCGTCGACGATCGACATGCCGGCTTCGCGCCGTTCCTTGGCGAACTCCACGATCAGGATGCCGTTCTTCGCCGCCAGCGCGATCAGCACCACCAGGCCGATCTGCCCGTAGAGATCAAGCGGCATGGAGCGGATCACCAGGCCGATGAAGGCGCCCAGCGCGCCGACGGCCACGGACAGCAGCACCGGCACCGGGATCACCCAGCTTTCGTAGAGCGCCACCAGGAACAGGTATGCGAACAGCAGGGCCAGCGCCAGGATCGGCCCGGTCTGCCCGGCCGAGCGCACTTCCTGATACGACGTGCCCGACCATTCGAAGGCGTAGCTGGCCGGCAGCACCCGCTCCGACACCTGTGCCATCGCCGCCAGCGCATCGCCCGAGGACACGCCGGGCGCCGGCGCGCCGTTGATGGTGATCGTGCGATAGTTGTTGTAGCGGCTGATGGTCTGCGGCCCGACCACGATCCGCGCCTCCGCCAGCGCGCGCAGCGGCACCATGGCACCGGTGCGGCTGCGCACATGGATGCGCCAGACCGCATCGAGATCCAGCCGATCGACCGCCTCGCCCTGGATGTTGACCTGCCAGGTGCGGCCGAACAGGTTGAAGTCGTTGACATAGATGCCGCCCAGCGTCGCCTGCAGGGTGGTGAAGATGTCGGTGACCGCCACGCCCAGGGCGCTGGCCTTGTCGCGGTCGATGTCCAGGAACACGCTGGGCGTGGTCGCGCTGAAGGTGGAGAACACGCGCGCCATCCGCCCGTCGCTGTTCGCAGCGGCCAGCAGCGGGCCGAGCACGCTGGCCATCTCCGCGGGCTCGCGGCCTTCCAGGTTCTGGAGCTGGTATTCGAAGCCGCCGGAGGTCGACAGCCCGATGATCGGCGGCAGGTTGAACGGGAACACCACCCCGGCGCGCGTGGCCATGGAGATGCCGAAGACGCGCCCGATCACCGCCTGCGCCTTGTCCTGCGGCGCGGTGCGCTGGTCGAACGGCTTGAGGCGCACCACCATGAAGGCGGCGTTGGACTGCGAGCCGCCGTCCAGCAGCGAGAAGCCGACGATGGCCAGCACGTTCTCCACCTGCGGCAGGGCGCGCAGCGTGGTCTCCAGCCCGGCGACCACGCCGCGGGTGCGCTCCACCGAGGCGGCGTCGGGCAGCTGCACGGCGATGAAGAAGGCGCCCTGGTCCTCCTCCGGCAGGAAGCCGGTGGGGGTCAGCTTGGACAGGCTGAAGATGCCGTAGCCGGTGGCGGCGATCAGCACCAGGCCCAGGATCGAGACCCGCAGCAGCCGGCGCACGATGGCTGCGTATCCGTCGCGCACATGGTCGATGCCGCGCAGCACGCGGCCCATGATGCCCCGGTTCTTGTCGGTGTGGCGCAGGAACACGCCGCACAGCGCCGGCGACAGGGTCAGCGCGTTGATCGCCGAGAGCAGCATGGCCACGCTGATGGTCACCGCGAACTGGCGGAAGAGCTGGCCGGAAACGCCGGGGATGAAGGCGATCGGCACGAAGACGCTGAGCAGCACCAGCGAGATGGCGATGATCGGCCCGGTGATCTGCGCCATCGCCTTCTTGGTGGCTTCCTTCGGCGTCAGGTGCGGCTCTTCCTCCATCACCCGTTCCACGTTCTCCACCACCACGATGGCGTCGTCGACCACGATGCCGACGGCCAGCACCAGCGCCAGCAGCGAGACGGTGTTGGCGGTGTAGCCCAGCATCAGCAGCACCGCGATGGTGCCGATCACGCTGACCGGCACCGCCACGGCCGGGATGATGGTGGCGCGCACATTGCCCAGGAACACGAACACCACCAGCACCACCAGGGCGAAGGCCTCCAGCAGCGTCCACATCACCTGCTGGATGGTATCCGCGACGAAGACCGAGCTGTCGTAGAACACGATCTTCTTCATGCCGGCCGGGAAGCGCCGCTCCAGGCTGTCCAGCGTCTCGCGCACGCGCTTGGAGGTCTCCACCGCATTGGCGCCGGGGGCGAGATACACGCCGATCGAGACCGCCGGCTGGCCGTTCAGCCTTGATTCGGTGTCCTGTCCGGCCGGGCCCAGTTCCACCCGCGCCACATCGCGGATGCGCAGTACCGAGCCGTCCGGGTTGGCGCGGATCATCACGGCGCCGAATTCCTCGGCGGTGGCGCGCCGCCCGCTGGCCTGCAGGTTCATCTGCAACGCATTGCCGTCCACCGTCGGCTTGGCGCCGATGCGGCCCACGGCACCCTGGGTATTCTGGCTTTGCAGGGCCGTGATGATGTCCGACGGCGCCAGGCCGAGTTCGACCATGCGCGCGGTCTCGAACCAGATGCGCATGGAGTAGTCCAGCGCCCCGAACATGAACGCCTGCCCCACCCCGGGCACGCGGGCGATGGCGTCCAGCACGTTGATCGTCACGTAGTTGGACACGATCAGCGGGGTCAGCGCCGGGTCCTCGGAATAGAACTGGACGAATTCCAGGATCGCCGAGCTTTGCTTGCTGACGGTGATGCCCTGGCGCTGCACCTCGGCCGGCATCTTGGACAGCGCCGCCTGGACCCGGTTGTTGACGTTGACCGTGTTGATGTCCGGATTGGTGCCGAGGTCGAAGCTGACGGTCAGCGAATAGCTGCCGTCGTTGCCGCTGTTGGACTTCATGTACAGCATCTTGTCGACGCCGTTGATCGCGGCTTCCAGCGGCTGCGCCACGGTGGATTCGACCACCGCGGCCGAGGCGCCGGGGAAGCGCGTGGTCACGCGCACCTGCGGCGGCACGATGTCGGGGAACTGGGCGACGGGGATGCGGGTCCAGGCGATCAGCCCGGCGAGCGTGGTGATGATGGCGATCACCACCGCCAGGCGCGGGCGGTCGACGAAGATCGAGGAAAACATCGGATCAGCCCCGCGGCTGCGCAGGGGCGGCAGGCGGCGCACCCGGGGGCGGCGCACCCGCCGGCACCGGGTTCACCACCGCGCCGGGGCGCAGGCGCTGCAACCCGTCCACCACCACCAGGTCGCCCGCCTGCAGTCCGCTGGCGATGGCGGCCAGCGCCGGGGTGGACTGGCCCAGCGTGACGCGGCGCGGCTGCACCTTTTTCTCGGCATCCACGATGAAGACGAAGCTGCCCTGCTGGTCGGACATCAGCGCCGCGCGCGGCACCGACAGCGCCTGGATCGGCTCCGCGCCCTCGACCATGACGCTGACGAAGGCGCCGTCGATCAGCCCGCGCGCGGCGCTGCCAGCGCCAACGGTGGGCGCGCGCAGCGGATTGGGCACGGTGGCGCGCAGCGTGATGCTGTCCGTCGCCGGGGCCACCGAGGGATCGGCGTAGTCGAGCGTCCCGGCCTGGTCGTGCAGCGTGCCGTCCGGCAGGCGGATGCGGATGCGCACCGCCGCGAAGCCGCCGCGCCCGGCATAGCGGCCGCGCAGCTCCAGCAGCGTGCGCACCGGCACCGGGAAGGTCACGTACATCGGGTCCTGGCTGACAATCGACACCAGCGCGCCGGAGGCGGGCGTGACCACGTTGCCGGCCGACAGCGCCGCCCGCCCGACGCGCCCGGCGATCGGCGCGGTGATCTCGGTGTAGCCCAGGTTGATGCGCGCGGCGCGCAGCTGCGCCTCGGCCGCCTGCAACTGCGCGGCCAGGCTGGCCTGCTGGGCGGCGGCGTCATCGACGGAGGAGGCGCGGCCGGCGCCGGTGCCGATCAGCGCGCGGGCGCGGTTCAGCGTCAGCGTGGCGTTGCGCAGCAGCGCGGTCGCCTGCGCCACGGCGGCCTCGCGCGCCGCCACCTCCGCCTCGAAGCTGGCGCGGTCCAGGCGGAACAGCGCCTCGCCGGCGGTCACCTCGCCGCCTTCCTGGAACAGCCGCGCCTCGATGAAGGCGGTGACGCGGGCCATCACCTCGACGCGCTCGGCCGCCTGGATGCGCCCGGCGAAGATCGCCGATTCGGTGATCGGGCGCGCGGCGGCGGCAACCACGCTGACCGTCGGCGGGCCGGGCGGGCCGGGCTGGGCCAGGACGGGGGCGGGAGCCAGGGCCAGGCCGGCCACAACGGCGGCAAGGCGCAGCAGGGATCGAGTGGTCATCGGGAGCGGAACCCCAGGATTTTCGTCGGCGATGTATATTGCACCGCACAATGGCATGAAAGTGCGGGGACACGAAACCGGCGCAGCTTGCGAACCCGCCCGGCCGGCGTCACCCTGCCATGGCAGCAGGGGAGCATTGCGCCATGACAAACTTCGTCACGATCTGCGAGGTGGGGCCGCGCGACGGGCTGCAGATCGCCCGCGGCCGCATGCCGACCGCGGTGAAAACCCGCTGGATCGCCGCCATGGCTGCGGCCGGCCTGCCGCAGATCGAGGTCGGCAGCTTCGTCTCGCCCAAGCTGATCCCGCAGATGGCCGACACCGCGGAGATCGTGCGCCGCGCCGTGCTGCTGCCGAACGTCACCGTGGTCGCCCTGGCGCCAAACCTGCGCGGGGCCGAGGGCGCGATCGCGAACGGGGCGCAGCGCATTTCGGTGCCGATCTCCGTCACCATGGGCCACAGCCAGGCCAACCTGAACCGCACGCCCGCCGAGCAGATCGGCGAGATCCAGCGCATGATGGACTGGCTGCGCACCCTGCCTGGCCGCCCGCCGGTGGAAGTGGCGCTGTCCACCGCCTTCGGCTGTTCCTTCGACGGGCGCGTGCCGGTGGAAGACGTGGTGCGCGTGGCCGAGGGCGTGGCCCGCACCGGGGTGGACGCCATCACGCTGGCCGACACCGTGGGCTACGGCCACCCCGACGACATCCGCGCCAAGGTCCGCGCGGTGCGCGCCGCAATCGGCCCGGTGCTGCACGGGCTGCACCTGCATGACACGATGGGCCTGGGGCTGGCCAACGCGCTGGCCGGGCTGGAGGAAGGCATCCGCAAGTTCGACAGCGCCCTGGCCGGGCTCGGCGGCTGCCCGTTCGCGCCCGGCGCCTCGGGCAACATCGTTACCGAGGATTTGGTGTTCCTGCTGGAAAGCCAGGGCTTCTCCACCGGCATCGACCTGCCCAAGCTGATCGAGGCGCGCGCGATCCTGCGCGAGGGGCTGCCGGAGGAGGCGCTGCACGGCAACGTGCCGCGGGCGGGAGTGCCGAAGACGTATCGGCGGGCGGCTTAGGGGGGAGGAAGGCAAAGAAAGCAAGCAAGATTCACATGGAGGCGGAGAGGCGAAGAGAAGCAGCGGGGCCGGCTTCGATTTTGCTTTTGACGTGCGGCAGGTCAGCGGGAGCGGTTGACGCGGCGCAGGCCGTCCTTGAGCACCGATGTATTGAAATTCAGCAGCAGACCCGCGGTCAGCCCGCTGAGTTGCAGATAGGTCAGCAACTGTGCTTCGTGGATCGGCAACAGTTTCTGGAC
>JBIPLY010000163.1:0-8321 GCA_044369385.1 Acetobacteraceae bacterium
GGGGGTGGGGGCGGGGGCCGGGGGGGCGGCGGCGAACCAGGTGGCGAAGGCGTTCCAGTCGCAGGCTTGGGTTTCGCGCTGGCGGGCGGCGTCGGCGGGGAAGGCCAGGCCGGTGAAGGGGGCGACGAGGGCGAGGGTGAGGGCGGCGGCGGGGAGGATGGGGCGGGGGGAGCGGGCGGCGGCCAGGGCGACGAAGGCGGCGGTGAGGAGGGCGGTGACGGCGGCGAGGTCGACGGCGAAGCGGCGGTGCAGGAGGGTGGCGGGGAGGATGGTGGCCAAGGTGAGGGCGAGGAGGAGGGTGGCGGGCCAGGGGGTGCGGCGGGCGAGGGGGGGCAGGGCGAGGAGGGCGATGAGGCCGCCGGTGTAGAGCAGGAGGTCGTGGGCGCCGGCCAGGGTGGGGCGCAGCGGAGCCATTTCGGCGACGTGGGGCAGGAAGAGGGTGGCGGCGCTGCGGTCGGCGGCGGCTTCGGAGGCGCGCAAGGCTTCGGGATAGGCGGCCAGGAGCGCGGCGGCGGCCAGGGCGGCGACGGCGGCGGCGATGGCGAGCCTTGCCGGGATGGCGAGGCGGGGTGGGAGGGCGGCCAGGCGGGCAAGGGCGGCATGGCGGGCGGGGAGCCAGGAGGAAACGGCCGCGAGAATGCTGAAGGACCAGAAGGCGAAGAGCGCGATGTTTGAGTGATGCACCGAGAGCTTGTCGTACTCGGTGGCGAACCAGCGGTGCGGCGGGTGTTCGATCGCGAGAGCGCCGAAGGTGACCACCCACATGGCAAAGGCGATGCGCGCCCCGGTTTGGGCGGCGTGATGGCCGGGGGTGGCGGGCTGGAAAATCCACGCGATGCCGAAGGTGGCCAGGAGCGGGGCGGCGACGAGGAGGGTTTCGGGGCTGGCCCAGATGCCGCAGCCCAGGGCAAGACCGGCGGCATGGGCGGGTTTGGAATTCTGCGGGGCTTGCAGGGCGCGCAGGGCGGCGCCGAGGGCGATGAGGACGGCCAGCAGGACCAGCATGTGGTGGTCGGTCTGGCCGAAGGCGCCGTAGGCGAAGAGCAGGACGGGGTTGAGCAGGATGGCGGCGGCGGCGGCCCAGGATGCCAAGGTGGGGATGAGGGCGCGGGCGGCCCAGGCGGCGGCCAGCGCGCAGAGGAGGTGCAGGAGGGGGGAGATGGCGGCGCCGGACCAGAAGATGGCGGTTCGGGGGGGGATGCTGGTGGTGTGGATGACGGCGAGGGCGGGGATCAGGATCAGGACGTCCAGCGGGCGGGTCCAGTGGCTGGACAGGCCCTCCGGGGCGTTGAGCTGCGGCAGGGTGGTGTCGAACCAGGCGCCGGTGTCGTAGAGGCGTTCGACGCGCATTGTGCGGGTGTAGGCGTCGGTGTCCGGCAGGCGGCCGGTGTCGATGACGCCGCCTTGGCGGGTGGCGAGGGGTGTGTGGAGGACGAGGGCGAGCAGGATGGTGAGGATTGCCATCCGCCAGTCGGCGCGCCGGGACGGTGCTGTGTGGTCCATGGATGGGGTTTGGCGCCTCGGTGCATCGCAGGCAAGCGTTCACCCGCACGATGCGGGCGATGCGCTTGGCGCGGGGTCGAATCCCTGGACCTTGGTTCATTCGCGGATATTTAATACGATATGAAAATGACATTGGCCGTGAGTCGGCGCCCTCGAACCGGAGGGTGTTCAGCACAGTCCCGGGGTTGCGCGCGGGGGCGCGCGCACCGGGCGGGTGTAGCGCGCGGAGGGCGCGGGAATCGGCAGGGCGCGCATGCCGCGGTTGCGCATGCCGGCCAGAATCCAATCGGCGATCAGGCCGGCTTCGACGTAGATCGCGTGGGGCGCGCTGCCGACCGGGCGCGGATGGAGCGCGTACGGGTCCGCGCCGCAGAAAGCGTATGCATCGAAGCCGTATTCGTCTTCGTATTCGTCGTATTCTTCGTCGTCTTCGGGGAGGAACCAGGCCGCGTCGGCGCGCGCAAGGAGGCGCAGCAGCAGGGCGAGGATCATGGCCACCAGGCTGGCGCCCGGGCGTGCGACCGCGACCGCCGACAGGGCGGCGCTTGTGCGCGCGAGGGGGGGAGCCGGGGCATGGGGCATTCCAGGAATATATGCTGGATATATTTCCGGTGCAAAAGTTTTTTTCGGAGTCCGGGCTTGGCCCCAAAGTCATAAGGTCCAGGGGCATGGACCCTGGCGGGTGATGCGCCGCGCCGTCGCGTCGCAGGGGCGGAGCCCAGTCTTATACCAACCCGCCTTGATGTTGACCCATGAAGGATGGGTCAACGCGGGCCGGTATGAGTCCTTGTTTTGCGCGCGGCCACCGGCCTGCACCCCGCGGCGGCTTCGCCGCAGGCCCGCGCGCGATACCGATCGGCATTACTTTCCTACTCTTCGCACCTTGCGCGGCGCGGCGATCCACATGGCCAGGATCGAGATCAGCGCGGCGGCGCCGCCCAGGATGAAGCCTGGGGTGTCGCTGCCGGTCTGGTCGTGCAGCAGGCCGTGGACGAAGGGGCCGGCGGCGGCGCCGGACATGGCGCCGATCATCATGGTGCCGAAGATGGTGCCGAAATGTTTGCCCTCGAACACCTCGGCGACGACGGGGCCGAAGACCGAGGTGATTCCGTAGCCGAGCACGCCCTGGGCCAGGATCATCGCCAGCAGCAGGGCCGGGTGGGGCCACTGGCCGAGCGCGATCAGCAGGGCGTAGGTCAGCAGGAAGCCCAGGCAGCCGATGGCCCAGACCGGCTCGCGGCCGATGCGGTCCGACAGGGCGCCGAGCGCGATCTGGCCGGGAATGCCGGCGAGGCTGACCAGGCCGAGGGCCCAGGCGGCCTGGGCGGGGGAGACGCCGATGCCGAGGAGGTATTTGGTCTGGTGCACCTGCACCGCGTACCAGGCGTACATGGCGGTGGCGTTGGCCAGGGCCAGCCACCAGAAGCGGGGGGTGGCCAGGGCGCGGGCGAGGGTCCATTCGGTGGCGGCCCAGGCGGCGTCGACGATGTGGACGGTCTTGCGGGCCAGGGCCTGGGTTTCGGTGTCGCCGTCAGGGGTGAGGCCGAGTTCGGCGGGGTGGCGGCGGAGCAGGAGGTTGAGGGGGACGAGAAGCACGAGGACGAGGGCGGCGAAGGCCAGGCAGGCGGTGCGCCAGCCGGCGGCGGTGATGATCGCCTGGGCGGCCGGGAGCAGCAGGATCGAGCCGATGCCGGCGCCGGCATAGGCGATGGAGATGGCGAGGCCCCGGCGGCGGACGAACCAGTTGGGCAGGTAGAGCGCCTGTCCGGAATAGCCGATGGCGGTGGTGCCGCCGCCGACCAGCAGGCCCTGCGTCAGGTAGAGATGCCAGGGGGCGGTGGCCAGGGTGGCCAGCGACAGGCCGGCGGCGATGGCGATCGTGCCGAGCAGCATCACCCAGACCGGGCCGCGGCGATCCATCAGCCGGCCGGTGGCGGGGCCGAGCAGGGCGGCGACCAGGAAGCCGAAGGAGAACGCGCCGGCGGTGGTGGCGCGGTCCCAGGCGAACTCGTCCAGGATCGCCGGGAACAGCAGCGAGAAGGCGGTGCGGGCGTTCACCCCCACCGCCATGGTGACGAAGGCGACCGCGACCACCAGCCAGCCGTAGAAGAACGGCGGACGAGGGTGGCGATCATCCCGGCAGGGCCGCGAGGACCATGCGGGTGGCCTGGTCCAGGGCGGCGCGGTAGCGGTTCTGGCCGCGCAGGAGTTCGGTTTGCGCCATCTTGCGCATGTGGCCCTCGGCAAAGTCGGGCAGGTCCGCGGCGACGGCCAGGGTGGGCAGGGGGGGCACGGTGTAGGCGGGATCGTGGCGGAAGCGGGCCTCGCGGGTGTAGTTGATCGGGACCAGGATGCGGGAGAGTTCCTGCAGCACGGCGTTCTGCGCCGCGGCGGGGGCTTCGGGGAGGCGGGACAGCGCGGCTTGCAGCGCCAGGGTGGCCGCACGGGCGGGGGCGAGATCAGCCAGGCCCTGGGACGCCGCCTCGTAGCGGTCGATGGTGGCGAGGAATTCGTCGGCCGTGGCGGTCCAGTCGAAGGGCAGGATTTCGGCGTTGGCGACGCGCAGGACGGAGAGCAGGTAGATGCGCATGTCGGCCAGCAGCACGTCGCGGTCGGCGATCTCGAGCTGGTCGTTCTCGGTGTGCCAGGCGATGTTCGCGCCGCAGCCGGAGACGTCGTAATAGCCTTTCTCGCGGCGCAGCTCGGCGGGCATGGTGGAGCTGAGCATGAAGAAGCTGGGCAGGCCGATGTTGTTGAAGCTGTAGTCGCCGGCCTGGGGCGGGCGGTGGGTGGCGATCGGGGCGTCGGGCAGGATGTCGCGGATCGCTTCGGTGACGATGGCGGCACTTTCGCTGAAGGCGGAGGTGTCGTGGTAGCTGGTGGCCCAGCGGCAGCCGGGGGAATCGCAGTTGACCTGGGCGATGCAGTTGCGGTCCAGGTCCATGGCGAAGGCGTCGGTGAACCAGGTGGAGCCGGCGTAGCGGCCGGTGGAGTGGCCGGGCCACCAGGCGAGTTTTATGCCGCGGCGCAGGTTGGCGCGGTTTTTCCAGAAGACGCGGGCGAGTTCCAGCAGGGTGGCGTCGCCGGTGGCGTTGTCGCCGACGCCCACGTCCCATGAATCCAGATGGCCGTGGACCATGACGTATTTGTCCGGCTCGACGGTGCCGGGGATGGTGACGACGGGGATCTTCTGTTCGAACCAGCCTTCGACCAGGTCGGTGCGGATGGTGGCCTCGCCGCCGCTTTCGGCCAGGGCCATCAGCTTCTGGCCGTCGGGGTTGTTGACGGCGATGACGGGGATTTTCGGCTTGCGGCCCCAGTCCTGCAGGTCCGGGCTGCCCCAGATGGTGGTGCAGGTGCCCCAGTGGATGTCGATGCCGGGATTGACCGCGATCAGGCCGATGCCGCCCCATTCCTCGATCAGGCTGGTGAGCGCCGGATTGCCGAAGCCCTGCATGACCACGATGTTGCCGCCGACCAGGGCCTTGACTTCCTCGACGGAGGCGATGCTGCCGCCGAACAGGGTGCGGATGTCGCGGTTGTAGCTGCGCAGGGCCTTCGGATTGGCCTGGAGTTTTATCAGTTTGCCGGTGCGCCCGCCCGGGACGGGGAGCGACGAGGAGGGCGGCTTGGCGCGGTAGGTGACGCCGCCGGCGCTGACCGAGGCGGCGTACGGGATGGAGAGGTAGATCTCCGGGCTGTGGACCTCGACCGGGATGCCGTGCTCGCGCAGGCGGGCGATCAGCGTGTCCATGCCGCGGTTGACATCTTCCGGGCGCCAGCGCGGCATCCCCGAAAAGGTTTCGACCAGGGACCAGGGCACGTCCAGGCTGATCTCGTTGAGGAAACGAGCTTCGATGTCGCTGATCGGCATGGGGGCCTCCGTTCTGTCGGGGGGATGGCAACATTGTTTGTGCGCCGCGGCAAGATCGGGGTTGATGTCCGGGGCGGGGGCGCGTTGAATGCAGTGCAGCATGAACCATGCGCCAATGACGCATGCACAGGGGGTTTCAATATGAAGCGGCTTGTTCTCGCCGCCGCGGCGGCAGTTGCCGTGGGCGGTGTTCCGACTGTCCAGGCCCAGCCGGCCGGGGATCCGATCCGGCCGATCGTGCTGCTGGCCCAGCCGCAGGCGGCGCTGCCGCAGGAATACCAGGCCGCCGAGCTGGTCGCCGCCGCCTGGAAGGAGCTCGGGCTCCAGGTGCAGATCCGTCCGACCCCCAGCCAGCAGTTCAGCCAGATCGTCTGGTACGAGCGCCAGCGTTGGGACACCACCACCTGGCAGATGGTCGGCCGTCCCGAGCGCAGCGATCCCGACGAGCTGACCTCCAACCTGTTCCTGTCGGCCAACATCGCCAATGGCTTCAACTTCGTCGGCTACAACAACCCGGAATACGACCGGCTGGCCGGGGCGCAGCGCCAGGAGCTTGACCTGGACAAGCGGCGCGCCCTGATCGTCCAGTTGCAGGAGCTGATCAACAAGGACCAGCCCTATGGCTTCATGGTCCATCCCAAGAACGTCGTGGCGTTCAACCGGGCGGTCTGGGACGAGAAGTCGATCGTCGATCAGGCCGGCATCGGCGCGCGCAACACCTGGACCTGGCTGAACATCACCCCGCTGGGCGCGCAGCGCGACATCATCCTGAACTCGGTGTCCACGCCGACCAACCTCAACCCGTTCAACATCTCTGGCGCCCAGGGCAGCTGGGCGGCCGAAATCACCTGGGACCGGCTGATGCGCATCGGCCCCGATGGGCTGGTCAGGCCCTGGGCGGCCAGCGAAGTCACCCGGCCGGACCCGCTGACCGTGGACGTGAAGCTGCGCGCCGGCATGAAGTGGAGCGACGGCAGGCCGATCACCATCGACGACGCGGTGTTCAGCCTGATCGCGCCGGGCATCGGCGACAAGTCGCCCATGTTCAAGCCGTTCGTCGCCAATATCGCCAATGTCCAGGCAACCGGGCCCGACACGCTGCGCATCACGCTGCGGCGGCCCGACGCGGCCTTCCTGATGAGCACGCTGGCGAAGCTGAACCTGGCGCCGAAGCATGTCTGGGAGCCGATCTTCGAGAGCCTGAAGGGCAAGCCGGAGACGGCCGAGAGCGTGATGGAGGCCACCCCGGTCAGCTCCGGACCGTATCGCATGGTCAAGGCCAAGCTGAACGAGGAGATCGTGCTGGAAGCCTATGCCGACCATTGGGCCCGCCCGAAGGCCGCGCGCTGGATCATGCGCATCCAGCCGAACACCGAGGCCGCGCTGGGCGGCATGCGCTCGGGCGAGATCAACTTCCTGGCCGACTACAACGGCGACCCGCAATTGCTGCGCAACCTGGCGCGGACCAACCCGAACATCATGATCAGCGAGGCGCTGGACATCGGCTTCAAGTTCATCGCCTACAACCATCGCCGCCAGCCCTTCGACAACACCGCTTTCCGCCAGGCGCTGTCGGCGTCGATCGACCGCGAGCTGCTGGCCGAGGATGCCTGGGGCGGTGCGGCCGTGCCGGCCAATTCCTGGGTCTCGCCGGCGTTGGCCTTCTGGCACGACAAGGGCATCGAGAAGCGCGTTCCCGGCGGCAGCGTCGAGGCGGCGAAGAAGATCCTGAAGGACGCCGGCTATGTCCTGGTCAATGGTCGCCTGCATTATCCGGTGGGGGTCAAGGAAACGACTCCGGCCTTCCAGTAAGGAGGCAAACGGATGAAAGTTTTTTGCTTCTTTTTTTCAAAAAAGAAGGCCTTCTTTTTGAAAAAAGAAGCAAAAACTTTTATCCGCGGGCATCGGGCATGAGCCGCGGCGGGTTTCTGCGGCTTGCCGCCGAGCGGCTGGGGTTTCTGGTGCTGACGGTGTGGATCGTGACCACCATCACCTTCCTGCTGTTCCGGCTGATGCCCGGGGATCCGACGCTCGCCTATCTGTCGCCGACCTTCAACGAGGAAACCCGCCGGGTTCTGCTGGCCAGCTTCGGCCTGGATAAGCCGCTCTGGCTGCAGTACTTCATCTACATGGGCAATCTGCTCCAGGGCGATCTCGGCACCTCGTTCCTGCAGCGGGTGCCGGTGTCCCAGCTCCTGGGCGACGCGCTGCCGAACACCGTCATCCTGACCCTGGTGTCGCTGACCTGCGCCTATGCCTTCGGCATCGTCGTCGGGGCCTTCCTGGCGTTTCACCGCGGCGGCGCCATCGAGGCCGCGGCCATCCCCGCCGCGCTGGCGACGCGCTCCGCCCCCGAATTCTGGCTCGGCATGCTGCTGCTGGCCGGGCTTGCGTTCCAGCTCGGCTGGTTCCCCAGCGGCGGCGCGGTGGACCCCGGCTCTCCGCTCAACACCTTCGGCGAGCGGGTGCTGTCGGAGGATTTCTGGCATCACCTGGTGCTGCCCGCGCTGACGTTGACGCTGTACCTTCAGGGGCTGCCGCTGCTGCTGATGCGGGCGACGATGCTGGAAGTGCTCGGCGATGAGTTCATCGTCATGGCGCGGATGAAGGGGCTGTCGCGCTGGTCGATCGTCATGCGCCACGCCGCGCGCAACGCGCTGCTGCCGGTGGTCACCGCCTTTGCCCTCGGCCTGGGCGCCAGCGTCGGCGGCAATGTGGTGGTGGAGACGGTGTTCGCCTGGCCCGGCGTCGGCCGGCTGCTGGTGCAGGCGGTGCAGGGGGCGGATTATCCGGTGGCGCAGGGGGCCTTCATCCTGATCGCCGTGGTGCTGGCCACCATGAATGCCGTCGCGGACCTGGCCTATGCCTTCCTCGATCCCAGGGTGTCGGTTGGTGCGCGTCGTTAAATCCATCTGGCGCTACTTGCGCGGCGAGCCGTTCGCGG
>JBIPLY010000164.1:0-8315 GCA_044369385.1 Acetobacteraceae bacterium
CGGCGCCATCGCCCACCCCGGCCCCGCCGCCGTGGCGAACCACGCCGCCATCGTCTTCGCCTGCCTGCCCGCCATCCCCATCAGCCACGCCGTCGCCGATCAGGTCGCCACCGGCACCGCCATCCGCATCTACGCCGAGATGTCCACCATCGGCCGTGAAACCGTGGAAGCCATCGCCGCGCGCCTTGCCGCGAAGAACATCGCCGTGGTCGATGCCCCGGTCAGCGGCGGCCCCGGCGGTGCCCGCGCCGGCAGCCTGGCCATGCTCGCCGCCGGCCCGCCGGAGGCCCGCGCCGCGATCGAGCCCTGGCAGCGCCGCATGGGCCGCGCCGTCTTCGCCATCGGCGACCGGCCGGGACAGGCGCAGGTGATGAAGCTGGTCAACAACCTGCTGTTCTCCGCCAACCTCGCCGCCGCCATCGAGGGCTTCGCCATGGGCGCCAAGGCCGGCCTCGATCCGGATGCCATGCTGGCCATGATCAACGCCGGCACCGGCCGCTCCGTGCCCACCGAGCATGTGATGGAACAGGTCGTCTCCGGCCGCTTCGCCTTCGGCGCCGCGCTGTCGGTGATCGACAAGGACATGACCCTGGGGCTGGAGGAAGCCGCCAGCCTCGGCGTGCCGATGTGGACCATCGAACAGGCCGCCCGCCTCTGGCACCTCGCCGCCCTGCAAGGCCTGGGCAAATCCGACCTCAGCGCCCTGGCCAAGCTGGTCGAAGCCTGGTCCGGCACCGAAATCCGGCGGGTCCCATGATCGACAGTATCCTGGCCCTGGTGCCGGTCCCGGACGCCGCCAAGACGGAATTGCGCGCCCGCCTCGCCGAACCCACCCGCCATTACCACGGCACCGCCCACATCGCCCTGCTCTGGCAACGCCATCTGGCCCACGGCGCCGGCCTCTCGGTGCAATCCCCGCCCTGGCACACGCTGCTGGCCTGCGCGATTGCCTATCACGACGCGATCTACGACGCCGCCCGCAAGGACAACGAGGCCCGCTCCGCCGACCTCTGGCACGCCGCCGCCCCCGCCCTGCCGGCCGATCAGGTGGAATGGGTCGCCGCCACCATCCTGGCCACCGCCAACCACCTCGCCGCCCGCCCGGACCCTGGCATGGCGGCCGATGCCTGGGCCGCCCGGCAATGGATGCTCGATCTCGACCTGACCCCGCTCGGCGAGGCCCCCGACATCTTCGACGCCAACACCGCCGCCCTGCGCCGCGAATTCGCCCACCTCACCGACGAACAATGGACCACCGGCCGCGCCGCCTTCCTGCGCAGCATCGCCGCCACCCCGCGCCTGTTCCAGACCCCGGTCCTGCACCAGGCCTACGAGCCGGCCGCCCGCGCCAACTTCGCCCGCGAGGCCGGGCGTTGATGATTTAGAAAAAAATCCTTTTCTCCGCCGGCGGATCGGAGTATAAAATCCGCATGACCCAGCCCCCCACCCCCTCGCTCTCCGGAATGGTCACCGCGATTGCGGACGACCTGCGCGCCCAGGCCGCCGAGCAGGCAGCGGTGGCGGCGCTCCTTCTCACCCTGGTCGCCCTGCTCGACCGCCTCATCCGCATGATCCAGACCTGGGAAGCCGCCCGCTTGGAAACCCTGTCCTCCGCGCCGGGCACCCCCATGGCCCGCGCCCGCCGCCGCACGCCCGGAATCCGGCTCGGAGTCCGTCGCGGCACCACTGCGCGCGCAATCCCGGCCCATCTCCCCACGAATCTGCTGCGCACCCGCGCGCCCACCACCGCCACCGCCCGAATGTGACCCGGCTGCCCTCAATCATCGGCGCCACCCCCCCGCAGCCCGCCCGGGCTGCGGCGCCCAGTCACGCCCATACAATTCCGATAACGAAACTACTCCTCGCGTGTCCGCATATGCTGCGCCAGGGTCTCGATCTGCGGCAACAGCACCGCCCCCAGCGCGTCGTCGTCCACCGTCTCCGCCCAGGCCTGCCGGAAGCACAGCAGCCAGGCTGCGATCTCCGCCCCGCCGATCGCCGCATGCAAATGCCGCCGCCGCAGCATCGGATGCCCGTAGCGCTCCACATACAGCGGCGGCCCGCCCAGCCAGCCGGAGAAATACATGAACAGCTTCTCTTCGCTCGGCCCCAGATCGGCGGCATGGATCACCCGCGCCGCCCGCGCCGCCGGCAGCGTGTCCATCAACTCATAGAACCGCGCCACCAGCCGCCGCACCCCCGCGGCCCCGCCAACGCGGTCATAGGGGGTGGCGGGGGGATGTGCCGTGTCGCTCATGCCGCCAGACTCCCACCCAATCCCCCCGGCGACAAGCCGCCCGCGCCGCGCCATGATGCAGCCCAGACGCGACAGGGGAGGATGACATGAGCGACCTCGTGACCGTGGCCGATACCGGCCATGTCCGCACCATCACGCTGAACCGCCCGGAAAAGAAGAACGCGCTCAGCCAGCAGCTCGCCTGGGCCATCATCGGCGCCATCGACGCCGCCGCGAAGGATGACAATGTCTGGGTCATCGCGCTCACCGGCAACGGCGACACCTTCTGCGCCGGCCTCGACCTGACCGGCAGCGCCGCCTTCTCGCCGCATTCGCCGATGACCGCGCAGCTCGACGATGTCGGCTGGGTCGGCAATTTCCTGCTCGCCATGCGCAAGCGCTGCGACAAGCCGGTGGTCGCCGGCGTCAACGGTGCCGCCGTCGGCGCCGGCCTCGGCCTGGCCATGGCCGCCGATATCCGCATCGTCGCCCGCGGCGCCCGCCTGATGGCCGGCTACACCCGCATCGGCGGCTCGCCGGATGCCGGCCTGTCGATCACCCTGCCGCAGGCGATGGGCTACGAAAAGGCGATGCGCTTCATGCTGGAGAACCGCACCGCGCTCGGCGACGACGCCGTCACCCTCGGCCTGGCCGGCGAGGCTGTCGACGACGCCGCGCTTGCCGCCCGCCTGGAGGAATACTGCCAGGCGATGTGCAACTGGTCGCCGATCACCATGCGCCTGCTGAAGCGCACCATGGTCCAGTCGATGGCCAGCACCGACATGGAGCAGCAGCTGCGCTACGAAGTCGCCACCATCCGCATGGCCTTCGCCAGCGAGGACGCCAAAGAGGCGAGAAAGGCCTTCCTGGAAAAGCGCAAGCCCGAGTTCAAGGGCCGCTAGCCCCGCCACGCCTTGTGCACTGCCTCCGGCGCCGCTCCCAGCATGTCGCCGGCCACCATCCCGGCGCCGAAAGCGCGCATATTCTCGGGCTGCATCCGCCGCAGCGGCCCCCACCGCAACCCCAACCCGACCAGCACCGCCCAGCCCGCCGCCGGGTGATACAGCAGCAGCCCGGCGGCCAGCATCACCCCCAGCTGCCGCCGTGCCCCGCCCAGCACCTGGATCGCCGCCCCCACCGCCGCCCATTGCAACAGCGCCATCCCCGCCCCCGGCGGCGCCCCGGCGCGGATCGCGATCGCATAGACATGGCCCATCGGCGGCATGCCCCCGGCGGCGAACAGCGCCCCATGCCCCCACCACACCACCAGCCCGGCCACCGCAAACCCGGCCACCCCCGCACCCACCACGCCCCGCATCGGCAGCCCCGCCGCCCGCGCCGAGGCCATGCCATGCCCCAGCGCCACGTATCCCGGCCCCGTGGCCGCGGTGAACCCGGCCAACAGCGCCAGGGCCGCCGGCGGAAACCCCAGCAGCAACCCCCCGGTCACCGCCATCAGCGCCAGCGCCAGGCCCGGAAACCACCCGCCATGCAGCGCCGCCATGCCGCCCACCACGCCATGCAACAGCGCCGCCGCCGCCGCATAGACCACGAACAGCGCCAGCATCCCCGCCGGCATCCCCGCCACCAACCCACCGGCCACCGCCAGCACCGCGGCGATCGCCAGATGCGCCGCCAGCCCCCCGGCCAGCACCCGCCACACCGCCCGCATCTGCACCACCGCCGCCAGCCCGGCGCCCAGCATCAGCCCCTGCGGCACCTGCCCGCGCATCAGGTCGCCGCCCGGCAGCCACCCCATCGGCAGCCAATCGCCATGCCCGCGCAGCAGCAGCCCGGCCGCAAACGCCATCAGCGGCCAGGGCGACGCCAGAAACGCCAGCCCCACCGCCATCATCGGCGCCCGATACACCGCCCCCGCCGCGCCCAGCAGCACCCCGAACGCCAGCGGCCAGCCGCCATCGGTCACCCGGATCGCCGCCGCCCCGGCCCGCCCCTGCGGCCACGCCGCATCGGTGGGCATCGCCTTGCTGCCGAACAACCTGGCAGCCAGCGCCGCATCGACCAGCAGCGCCAGCCCGGCCCCCAGCAGCATCGGCCCCACCAACTCCGGCCGGCCCAAGGCCAGCGGCACCCCGATCGGCAACAGCAACGCATTGCCCGCCCCGATCGCCGCCGCGGCGACGGCCGTCTGGCCGAGAAGCTGGGCGCGCGCGGTGCTCCAGGCCATCGCCAGGATGCCAGCCAGGCCGGCATAGGGGATCACGCCCAGGGCGCCGACCAGGTGCATGCCGGCGTAGGCGGCGGGGATGGCGAGCAGGACAGGAAGCAAGAATCTTCTTTTTGTGAACAAAAAGAAGCAAAAAAACTTTTTCCGTTCCGCGCGGCACCATCCGGCCCCGGGTGGTGATGCTGGCGTACGGGAAAAGTTTTCTTTCAAAGAAGGACCAACCCTTCAGATGGGGCACACCCCCGACGCACAGGCAAGATGCGCCATGTCCACCGCCTCGTGCAACGCGCCATCGTCGATGCTGGCGGCCAGGGCGGCGAAGCTGGCTTCGTCGATCTCCTCCTCCGGCAGATATTCATAGCCAAGGGCGTCATCGGCGCGGCTCGGCAGCACCGCGCAGCAGCGGATGCCGGGCTGGTGTTCCAGCACCATGGCGCGGAAATGCGCGAGGTCGTGGCGGTCGGTGTAGATCTTCAGCGTGTAGGACACCTGGTTGCCGCGCTCCGCCCCGATCCAGTGCCGCTCCAGCAGCGCCAGCCAGCGATACTGCTCCTCCGGCGCCGCCTGCGACGCCGTCACCAGCCGCTCCCCCAGCCCCAGCCGCTGGATCAACGGCAGCGTCGGAAACCCCACGATCGCCATCCCCGGAAAACTCTGCAATTCGCGCACCGGATAGCGGCGCGCCGCGTACTCGGCCAGCAGCGGATCGCTGTCCGCCGTCCAGCCATCGCCGTCGCGCCGGCCGCGGAACTGCACCCAGCGCAGGTATTGCCGCCGCGCCGGCAGATGGGCGCCCTCGGTCAGGCCGAACAGCTTGCTGGTGGTGCCGGCCGGCTTGACCGTGGTCACCGTGAACGGCGCCGGCAGGCCAAGCTCTTCCGCATAGGCGCTGCTCTCGTCCTTGGCGGCTTCCGACAGGCGGGACAGCATGGCCCAGAACGGCGCCGACCGCGCCTCGTCGAGCAGGTCGTGGAAATCCAGGCCGAAGCGCGCCCAGGCCCATTCGTGCAGCCCGGTCGGGCCGATGCCCATGCGGTTGGTGCGCCGCACCTCCTCGCCATACAGCGCGTCCATCCGGTTGGCGCGCATCAGGAAGCGCACGCCCAGGCGCACCGAATCCTCGACCCGCGCATCCCAAAGCGCTGCGGTTTCGGCATCGGCCGCGCCGGGGACAAGGCCGGAATAATCCACCGGGCAGGCCAACAGCGGGGCGAAGTCGGCGATCACGCAATAGCCGCCGGTGACGTGCAGGGTGATCTCGCCGCAGGGATTGGTGGTGGCGGGAAAATCGGCGGTGTTGGCGCGCCGCGCGATCTCGGCCAGCATGGCGACGGCGTGGTCGGCCTGGTAGCGCGCCGAGCGCACGTCGCGCCCGTCGGTATGGACCGGCTTTTGGCGGGCCGAGCCGGTGCGATGGTCCTCCAGCCGGTCGCCGTTGATGAAGCCCGGCTCGCCGTTGATCCAGGCGCAACGGGTGGCTTCCTCGAACACCGCGCGCGCATGGGCGTGATCGGGATGGGCCGCGTCGCGCACCGCGGCCCAGAACGCGGCATCGACCATCACCGAGTTGTTGGCGGTCCACATGCCGCCCTCGGACTTCGCCCGGATGAAGCGCTGGATGCCGGGGTCGCGCCAGGACTTGGTGGCCATGCGCGCGGCGCGGCGGGCGCCGCCGACCTGGACCTCGACGGACAAATGATGGTCGGCCAGCAGCGCCTGTTCCCAGCGCGGCAGGCCGCCGCTGCGGGCGGGTTCGATGACGTGGTGGCGCAGATTGGCAAACGCGCGCATCAGCGACAGCGGGCCGGAGGCGGGGCGGCCCTGCATCCCGGCGATCGGCGCGCCACAGGGGCGGATGGACGAGAAATCGATCAGCAGCGTTTCGTCGCCGGCGCCGGCGAAGGCGCGGGATTCGACCAGCTCGACGGCCTTGGCCCAGCCCTCCCGCGAGTCATCGATCAGGTGGCAGGGGGCGGGCGACGAATCGACCTCGAACTCGCGCGCCACCCAGGCGGCGACCTCCGCGTCCTGCGCATCGGTATAGGCATCGAGCCCGGTGCCCCAGGGCAGCAGGCTGAACTCGACGCCCAGCCGGTGGCGCGCGGCGCGGGTGACCGGCGCATCGGGGTGGCCGGCATCCAGCCGCAGGCGCAGGTGCGGCGCCTGGCCCCAATCGGTGGCCATCAACGCGTCGTCATAGGCGCGGCCGACGCCGCTGCCGTTCAGCAGCAGGTAGAACAGGGTGAAGCTGGCCGCCGCCGTGGCGCAGTTGGTGAAGACCTCCATGTTGCGGCCGGACTGGTCGGCGTCGCCGTGCTGGAGGTGGCGGCCGGAGGTGATCAGCGCGCCGGTGGCAATGGCATTGCGCAGCCGGGCGCGCTCGGCCGGATCGGTGGCGGCCAGGCCCGCATTGCCGGCGGCGACGCGGTCGGCAACGCGGCCGAAATCCTCGCCGTCGGCGGGGCGGAACACGGTGCGCCGCGCCACCGCCTGGCCCATGCCGGGGTCGAGCGCGCGGCCGGGCAGGGGGGCCTGGCCGAAGCTCGCGCCCGGCGGCGGGGCGGCGCCAGGGGAAGCAAACGCGGTGGCAAAGCGGGTTGGCAGCGATCCGTCCATCGGTCTCGATTCCTCTTTGGTCGCGCACGGCGAGTCGGGGCATACAAGATATGGTGGTTGTGAGATCGCGTCACCACCATATATCGCATGGCTCGTGCGAGAGGTATCCGATCAGCCAGGATGCCGCGCAGGTGTTGAGAAACCGCTTCCGGGCGGTGTTGACCCCGCGCGGGGCGGGGCCGATCCTGGGCGGGAGTTGACGGAGGCGCGGATATGGCGGCGGTGCGGATCGGGGTGGTCACGGTGTCGGACCGGGCCAGCCGGGGGGAATACGAGGATCGCGGCGGGCCGGCGATCGAGGCGGCGCTGGGGCGCATCCTGGCCTCGCCTTGGGTTGCCGAGCGGCGGATCGTGCCGGACGAGCAGCCACTGATCGAGGCGGCGCTGCGCGAGCTGGCCGATGTGGTGCGCTGCCCGCTGATCGTGACCACCGGCGGCACCGGGCCGGCGCCGCGCGACGTGACGCCGGAGGCGACGATGGCGGTGATCGAGCGCGAGATGCAGGGCTTCGGCGAGCTGATGCGCGCGGTCAGCCTGCGCGTGGTGCCGACCGCCATCCTGTCGCGCCAGCTCGCCGGCACGCGCGGGGCCAGCCTGATCGTCAACCTGCCGGGCAAGCCGAGCGCGATCGGGGAGTGCCTGGACGCCGTGTTCCCGGCCATTCCCTATTGCATCGACCTGATGGGCGGGCCGCGGCTGGAGACCGATCCGGCGGTGTGCGTGGCGTTCCGGCCCAAATCGTAACGGCAGGTTGCCGCCTCGCCGCACCCCGCCCATGATGGGGCAACGACAATGCCGGGAAGAGACGACATGACGATGCGCATCCTGTGGCCGCAGATGCAGCCGGAATTCGACAGCGTGGCGCGCGACGCCGTGGGGGCGGGCTTCGAGACCGTCTTCCGCCGCGCGCCGGACGAGGTCACCGACGAGGACTGGGCGACGGCCGATGCTGTCGTGGGCCCCTATCCCGGCGCGGCGAACATCGACAAGCTGGCGAAGTGCCGCATCTATGTGAAGGCGGCGGTCGGCTTCGACGAGGTCGATGCCAAGCGGCTCGGCGCCATGGGCATCGCCGTGTCCAACACCCCGGATTACGGCACCCGCGAGGTCGCCGATCACGCCATCGCGCTGATGATGACGCTGGCCAAGAGCGTCGCCTATCACGACCAGAGCCTGCGCGAGGACCTGCGCGGCAACTGGCGCCCGGCGCACAACCCGTTCGGCCGGCGGCTGTCGGTCTGCACCTTCGGCGTCATCGGCGCCGGGCGCATCGGC
>JBIPLY010000638.1:0-8313 GCA_044369385.1 Acetobacteraceae bacterium
ATCGCTCTTTAACTATTGATACCTATGGTCGAGCGACGGCAGGAACCAACCCCACGACATTAGCTGGATATGGGATTACGGATGCTGCGCCATTGGCATCCCCCGCATTAACAGGAACCCCAACCGCCCCTACTGCTACTGTAGAGACAAATACGACTCAATTAGCAACAACGGCTTTTGTTCAAGCTGCGATCAGCGTTATTGATGGGGGAGTCATGTAATGCCAAACGTAAAACATAGAAGGGGGACGACAGCTAAGAATAACGCATACACTGGACTTGAGGGTGAATTAACTGTTGATTTAGAAAGAAAAACAGCCAGAATACATGATGGGATTCAATCAGGAGGATTTTCCTTGGCTAAAGAGGAAGTCACTGAAACTGTACTATCAAATTCAAGTGCAATTATTACCCTCCAAAATCGAGTTTTCGAGTTAGAAAATACAGTTGATACTTTGATTTCGGGATTGAAAGTATTGAGTGCAGTCCGCGTTGATACTACTGCTAACTTGACCTCCAGTTACAACAGTACAAATAAAACTTTAACCAATACCGGAACTCTGGCTGCTCTTGTGATTGACGGAGTTACCTTGGCCCTTAATGATCGGGTACTGGTTAGCAATCAAACCACAGCATCTCAAAACGGAATTTATACCGTTACAACAGTTGGGTCAGTGTCAGTTGCTTGGGTTTTAACTCGCGCTACTGATGCCGACACTAGCGCAGAAGTGGTTAATGGGATTTACACCTTTGTCTCCGAAGGTACGATTAACGCCAACAGAGGATTTGTATTAATTACCCCAAATACAATTACCCTCGACACAACTGCCTTGACTTTTACACAAGTTACCGCAGCCGGACAGGTTGCGGGAGGGGCAGGATTGACTCGCACGGGTAACGTGGTAGATGTTGTGACTGCTTCCAGTTCTCGGATTGTAGTTAATCCTAACAGCGTTGACTTAGCGACAACAGGAATTGTTGCAGGAACCTATCGATCAGTTCAGGTTGATACCTATGGTCGAGCGATCGCGGGTTCTAACCCATCAAGAACTGGATGGACAGCTTCAACTGGAACTGCCACAAGATCAGCGCTCGCAACATCAACTGCCACAACAACTCAAGTCGCAGAAAGGCTAAAAGCCTTGATTGATGACTTGATAGCACTCGGAATTTTAGGAGTTTAATATGGCAATATCTGTTGCTCCGATATCTAATTTGCCCTTACATCAAAACTGTGCAAATCATTTTATTAACCTACCTTGTGAACGCGAGCCTGAGAGCGTGGGATTAAATCTAGGCAACGGTTTGTCCAATACTTTTGTAGTCAAAACCGGATTTGAAATCATAAATTGGTGGGTTGTTGACAATGAATCAGGGGAACAAGTGGAAGCGGACTTTTACCCAGAAAAAGAACAGTTGACAATCATTTTTTCCGTACCGCCCACGGTTGGTAAATATAAGTTAATGCTTATAAAGAAATAAATATGATTATCATCTTTTTTATCCTACTTATTCACGGCTTACTCGTAATATCTATTGGAGTTATACTGAGGCAAGATAAACTAACGTTGTCTAGGCAACTCAGTCCCTTGCTGATCGGTTTAGGTATTCAGTCTTGTGATGCAATTGTATCTATCGTAAATCGGGAGATTTTTGAGACTATTCTAATGGCAACAACATTTTTTAACTTATTTTTCTGTATTCAGCTTATTACTGAACTAAAAGCGATTATCCGTAGAAAAAATGATTAAGGAAACTGGTATGTCAAGATGGAATACAACCAGAAGGGTTCTTTTGGGAAAAGAATACGCAACGATTTTTGCTTGCATCTCCACCGTGGTTAGGCATATTGCTAACAACCCTGAAGCATTTTTAATGTTTACTACAGCATTGTTTTGGAACTCTTTTAGTATGGGAGATGAAATTTTTGCGTATATCAAAGCCTATGAATCCATTCAAAGCCACCAAATATTTGTGGGGTTTTTTGTTTTCTTGAGTCAGAATGTTAGTCTTTTCAGGGGCTTTATGCTAGGACTAGGAGGAGGTGCTATTGGTTTGTATATTATTCCCCCCGATGGAGATAAAATGAGATGGTATTTATTATTTTCTTTCGTTTGCACTTTATTTCTTTTATTCGTAAGATTGCCAATAGCAATTATTCTTGGATCAAAGTTGCAGATACTTTTGATAACTTTTTGCTTAATCTCTGGTTATACTTTTCGCCATCAGTGGGTAAGTCATCTCAAGGACTATTAATAGCTTTTGTTGTATTGAGTCAAGCAACCCCTTCTTCTACGAGCGATCGCACTCAAGTAGATAGTCATAATTTTAACAATGAACTAATAGCATTGGCATCTATTTTTATTTCAACAATTCCGTTGATTATTGCTCAGTTTGTAAGACTAAATAGAGATACAATCAAGACTGCTATTGTAAACAATAAAATGCGGCTAGACGAAATTAGTCTTCAAAGCCAGCAAAAAGATCAAAAAATCTCAGAAATTGAAATTAGGATTATGTCGGCGAACGATACAATAACAGTTCTCAAGGAACAAATTATTGATTTAAAATCCGAAATCAGTAATCGCAACTTACTTTTTAGCCACATCTCAACAATAATTCAAATTTCTTTAAGAGAAGACAACCTAGAACAAATCAAAAATCAACTAGCTTCAATTATTGCAATGATTGAAAATAATCAGCCAAAGTCAAAATAATTAATTTTCTATATATTTTGAGAAGGAATTGGATTGATTTAATATTTTCACTTCTTGACCCGCCTTTAGATCATCGTAAACAGACCCCACTCGGTTATTCCAAAGGAATTGGCGGAATCTATCAGGGTTTCCGTCATTGTCCAAAAGGAAAACTGGGAGGGGTCTACCGTCATAAACTTTAGTTTCATAAGGTATCCTAGAAATATCCCTCCCGTAAATCACAGGGGCGGATGGTCGATTCATGCTACGCTTCTGCAATTCTTCTAAACTCATGACATACCCATCTAATTACGACTATAATTTACCAGAAGAAACGACTACAGGGCTTCCCGATTACCGACTTACAAATTTAGTTGGGTGGGATCGTCCTAATAAGATTGACATATATAACGATAATTTTAACGCGAGTTTTACAAGAAAAAGGAACCCAGAGCGAGTTGAAGACTTTACTCCTAAGCAGTTTCGACAATGGTGTGAGCAGCAACCTTTGTTTGCAAAGGCATTGGAGAAAGTCAGTGATGGTGTAGCTTTATTGCCTTGGACTGTTTACGATCATAAAAACAAAGATGATTCGGATGTAGTTGATGAGAAAATCATCCGAATTGAGGCATCTATTGAAAATCCGAACTTTTTCCCTCAAGGGACTTATTTTGAAACAACTAAAAAAGCTATTAAGGATTTATTGATTTTTGGGACAACTTTTGTCGAACGTCAACCTGGCATAACTAACGATCCTAAAGCTAATTCATTTAGCTGGTATTCTCTACCCGCAGAAGATTTGGTATTTAATCCCGAATGGGAGCCACACATTGAAGGCCTGATTCCACAGTTTTACTATTACCCCCAAAATCAATGGGGAAAAGTGATTTACGAAAAATCCCGTGCTTATTTCTCGGAAAATATTTTCATGATCCAGCACAGAGTAAGCAATGGTAGTCTGTCAGCGATGTCTCCTGCTAAGTTGGCTTATAAGGAAATGTGCGAGTGGTCTGAAGCTAGAAATTACCAGAATCGAGTTGCGTCTAACCCTGTTAGGGATTATTTGATTTGCTTAAAAGATGGGACTCAAGAAGAACTTGAATTATTTAGATCTCATTGGAGAAACAATGTTACCGGAACGGGTAAGCATGAAATTGTTTCGGGTGATATTGATATTAAAAAATTAGGGGCAAAAACCGTCGATGACCTGATGTTGGAGTTTACGAATTATCTAGCCAATATCATTGCCCTGTGTTTCAATATTGACAAGCGAGACTTTGGGGTTGATCCTCACGATAATCGGGCAACACTTGATACGGCAAGCGATCGCACTTTCCAAGAATCCATCCTCCCAGTTAGCACTCTTTACCTCAAGGCATTGAGTACAAACCTGGTTAACTATTACCAACCAGGATATGCTATTAAAATTAGTGACACCGAACCCCGCAAAGAATCCGAGGAGGCTTCTGTTGCCCGTGATCTATTTAAAGAAAATATTATTACCAAGGATGAGGCTAGACGTAGGGTTAAAGAAAATCCATTACCACCTGAAGTTGGGAATAAATTTGCTGATGGTAAGTCGATGGATGGAAAAAATGATCCGCAACAACCAACAAGTTAAAATAGTATATAATTAACTTAAATAACTTTATCCCAAAAAGCGGGGCTACTAATTAATCTTAGTGGCCCCGCTTTTTGCATTGAATATGTCAAAAACTTTACAAGCAGAAGGAAAGATTCTTTCTCAACGCAATGCCAGCCGACTGAAATCCCTATTTTCTGAGATTGGATCGATTTTGACCGATTCTAATGTCATCACTGCTCAGGACTTAAAAAAACTAATTCCTGAGTCGATTCAAGATGACTTACAGGAAGCTCTGGAGGATGAGGAGGAAGAAGTAGAGGAAGTTGAGGCATCGGGAATGCGAGGGATGCTTCCACTCTCGGAGGTGTATGCCCTAGAAAGTTGGAAATTACGAATACACAGTGCCTTGACGTTGTTTAAGCAACGAGCGAATTGGTGTATTCAATGTTGCGGAGACAGAGATAATCCATCCGAGCAAATTCAAACAGAGGTTCAATCTTTGTATGAAATTCTACTGGGACTGGCTAACGAAATGCCTGTTTTGATCAAACAGGATGAAACTGTGGCTTTTTATCACGACTCTGGACTACCAGCATCCTACGATCCTTACTCGCTGTCTTCCTCTGAAGAACCAGAAGAAGCGATCGCAATCTCCGAACCAATAGAAATTCCTGAATTTGAATTGGATTCAACCGAGACAGTTCAAGTTGAAGCGGAATCTCAAGAGCAATTAATTGACCTTAGTTTTGACTGGGGAATTGATTGTGAAAGTCTGATCGCTGCTTCCTCGGAAGAAGATGAATCTTTGGTTGAGGTTGAAGCTGAACGTAGGGCAAATAAAATTCCGTTTACTGGGATTTTATTCAGAATGGATGAACCCTCTGAATCGTCTCCATCTAAAGGGTCGGACTATCCTCTGTTTATTTCTCGAACTGTTGCTGAACCTTTAATACAAGCGATCGCATCATCGGGCGGACTACCGATTGATGTTGATGACACCCTCTCCAAGCATTCCAACCCCAATATTGCTGGGGTAATGACAACTGCGGAAATTCAAGGCAGCAACTTTATTGTTCGCGGTCACTTGTTCCCGTGGAGTCAAAAAGAAAAGGTGGGATTGATTTTAGCTAATCAAAAACACTTAGGAATGTCCATGAATGCTCTAGCAAACGGGGCAGTAATTGATCGAGGTGGGCGCAAAGTTTTTGAGATCCGTGACCTCGAATTATTGGGTGCAAACGTTCTATTTAAAGATCGAGCCACCTATCAAAAAACAAACTTTGAAGCGCAAATCGCAGCTTCTTCATCCACTAACGAAGGACAGACTATAGCTATGGGCAACACTGAAATGGAAGCACAACTGAATACGATGAACACGATTCTGAATCAGATCGCGGCAACTTCTCAGCGCGACGCTTCACGGATCGATGAATTAACTCAAGTTATGCAAACGATTCAAGCTGAACGGCGAGAAAGGGACGCTGAAATTGAAGCGGGTCGTCGTCGCGAAACCGAAGAAATGTCTCAAAAAGAGTTTCTTGAAAAGATTGGCCAAGTGATTGATACCAAGGTTAAGGATGCAATTAATCCTCGTCGCGCAGTTCCCCCGATTTCCATGGCTCCAACTGCGATCGCTGCTCAAGGTCAAACTCCTGGCCCCAATGAGTTTCAGACAAAATTAATTGCTGCACAAGCCAGACTTTCATTGATGGAAGAACAAGGTATTACTGGCCCTCATCGAATCGCTTTGACTGATGAGGTTTCGTTCCTGAAAAATCAATTAGGTGTTTACTAATGTCTTCTAATCAATTTTCTCTTTCATTTCAGGATATCGACAGTATCCAACGGGACTTGTTACAAGCGGGGGCAGGACTTAACGGTGGGATGATTATTCGGCAAGATTTCCTGCCTGTAATCAATGACTATCGCCAAAAGCTGACTAAGTTTTGGGATCGATTAAAAAATAATCGTTATCCTGCTGAATCTCCCGTCGTCCAAGAGATTCGTCGGTTAAATTGGCCGACTGTGGGTTTTGCGAACCGGGGAAACTTAACAACTAACCCCAGTAACCCACCTGGTTCCTATGCTCCCGATTTGAGTGACCCTGGGCAAGAAGTTAAAGCGATCGTGGCAAGTTTTGACATTGATCACTTTGCGATGTCTATGTACCAACAACAGGGACGGATTTATGGGGAACAAGAGGCTGCCTTAACAGATGACATGATCAAGGCAACCTTGATCTTCCTCGAACGCCAATTGTTTCAAGGTCAATCGGCTCTTGATCCTCTGTCTTTTAATGGTTTGGGCGCTCAAATTCCTGCGGCAAACGTATTCACAGCAGATGTGACAACCGACCCGCCTGACATTCTGCACGATGAAATTGACCGGATTTGTGTTCAAGCTTCTATGAACCCGAATTTCATCTCTATGCCGAACGTGATTTTCTGTTCTGGTGCGGGGGCGAGGTTGTTAGGAAATGAAATGCGTCGCTTGCAGATGTGGCAAAACACTTCTCGGATTACACCGGGGGTAATTGTCCCGTCGATTTTGACAACTAATAACGATCAAGTAGATATCGTTCCTACCCCCTTCCTTGAAGATCAGTATGGTGGTGGGACATCGAATGATCTGATCGAGTATTGGATTTGTGATATGTCCAAGATTGAATGGCGTGGGGTCTATCCTCACGGTGGCGCAAGAACTTTTGACCCACAAATCTTTGACTTGTCCTACGTTATTAATGGCTTACCAGGATTGGCCAAGCGAATGATTTTACTTTATGGCACACCTTGGATTCGTAACAGAGGACAGTGTGTTTATAAACTTCTAGTTACTGCACCCCCTGGAACAGCAATTGTACCGCCCGTCATGATCTAATAAGGATTCTTATGGTTCCTATTCCTTTAGCGGTAACTCCCCGTTGGCGACAAGCTGGGCCGTTCTATCTTCCTGTACCTGGTTACGGCTGGGTACAGAGAAGTGGAAATAAAATTGTTGTATATTCTTCCCGTGCAGCAAATTGGTTGCGATCGCACGGTTATTGTCGATCAATTTAAGTTAAAAAAATGCCTAAAACTCTTGGTTTATCCATCACAGATCGATGGAAAAATTCTGATGAGACTACTGTTTATATTCCGAACTACGGTTGGGTACAGCGAGTTACTGGAATGCTCGTTGTTAATTCCCAATCCGTTGCAGATTGGTTGATTTCAAATGGTTATTGTGAATACTACAGTCCCAATGTTCCTCAAGTTGAGAATCCAGTTGTAGAGCGTAAAGCGGTTGTTTCTGGGAATGTTCTGGAATTGGAACCTGCTTTAAATTTATTAATTGCGAACCCAGGACAGCAAGAGATTATTCTAAAGTTACTGAATGATTCTGAACCTAAGGAAATCAACAATCAAATTCGGTTAATTCCAATTAAATTAGCTGAAGAATTAAAGGCAATGCGCCCTCTTGATTGGTCTGTTGTTCAAAGATCATTGAGCGACAAGCAACTAGAAGCGTTGATCAAGTGGACGGAAAAGTAAAATCTAATGCCAGGGAAACCTGGCGTTAGCAGTTTTAATATGCCTACAAACCTTCCCTATTTATGTCGAATCATGCAAGCGCAATCCCAAATATTGAGGATTCAAATTCTTGCGGAATCAGGTGTAAAAGAGTACGAAGCGGATTGGTTGTCGGAAGCCAAAAAGGTAATGAGGGATGCGACGGGGAAGTTTGCTAAAAAAGGGGCGGAAACTCCTGTTGACCCAACTCCTCGACAATCAATTACTACCAATGCTTTTGCGACAATTCAATCCTGGGTTGATAATTTAACCCCAACAGAAAAGAAGAAGCTCAACAATCAGTTTTGGTTACAGGTTGAACCTAAAAAGACCGCGCTAGGGGATATGATCCGTAAGGTATTTGGCCCTGATAGCGGAAAGTTTACTGATGATATGGTTAACCTGTTTACTAATTTTATTAAAGATCCAGTTGGGAATATTGCCAATACCGCTAAGGCTGCAACGGATTATGTCAAATCCCATCC